>CACWZK010000057.1 GCA_902765365.1 uncultured Lachnospiraceae bacterium | reverse complement strand
AGAAATAAACCAGTTCTCGCCGGGAACTTCGCTGACCTGGGGATCGAGGCCGTAGCCTCTCAGCCACTCTTCGATTTCCGCGGTATCGGTTACATAGAGTTCTTTCTGCTGCCCGTCTTTTAGGGTAACTATTACAGAACCGCCTCTGGAGTTTAACTTCTGCTCTATTCTTGCGCTCGTAACCAGGTTTTCGTTTAACTGTGTTTCGAGCATGCCCTTTGTATAAGGCTTGATGCCCATTAACGCATTCGTATCCAGTTTGGAAACGAAAATTCCGATAATGAGCAGTATTGCTATTAATAATAATGCGCCGAATAATCTCGGCCCTCTTCTGTTATCCACAAATGCCTCCTGAATTTTGTCTCATTATTTTAGTACTTCGTCATCGATATGAACTCTTCCTATATAAGGAAGGTTTCTGTATCTCTGATCGTAATCGAGTCCGTAGCCGACCACGAAATAATCGGGAACCTGAAATCCGATATAATCAACGGGAACTTCAACCACTCTTCTTTCAGGCTTGTCAAGCAGTGCGCAAAGAGCGAGGCTCTCGGGCTGTCTTGATTTTAAAAGATCCAAAAGATGGCTTAAGGTTCTGCCGGAATCAATGATATCTTCCACAACGATAACATTTTTGCCCTCGATGGACTCTTCAAGGTCTTTTATGATCTTAATGTGTCCGCTGGATGCCGTTCCCTTGCCGTAGCTTGAACAGGACATAAAATCAATCTTTACGTCAAGATTAATTCTCTTGGCGAGTTCGCACATAAAGAAACTGCCGCCGCGGAGAATACATATAAGCAGTACTTCCTTTCCCGCGTAGTCTTTGGTAATCTGTTCGCCGATTTCACGGATTCTTTTATCGACTTCCTCTTCGGAAATCATGATTTCGATTCTTTCCATTTTTATCTCCTTGGATATATACAAAGTAAATATCTTATAAAATAAATAATATACATATTATATATTATATGCAGCCACGACTATTTTTTTCGTTTCGTCGGTAACCTTATAGTAATTGCTGATGCGGTGACCGACTACCCATAAAATGTGATCGCCGTCTGCAAGAAGGGGTATCATATCCCGCTCGTCGGACGGTATCTTTTCGTTTGTCATATAGTCCGACAAAAGCTTTTTGGCGTTTTGTCCGTTGACGGTCAGATAGTCTCCTTCCTTTCTGAATCTCACATTTAAGGAATATTTTATTTTATCATAATCAAACCATTTCGTGTATAAATCCGTGGGAATATTTTGTGAAAAGTCACGGTCCTTGATTTCAAAATGAAGCTTTTTTAAAATGTCTTCCCTGTCTTCTTCGGATATTTCTTTTTTGATTCCTATACGCACTCCTTCGTATACCCTAAGAGCCTGCATATTGTAAATAAGGTCTCTTTTACGGCCGGTCTGAAGTTCGAAAAGATTTAAAACGGCTTCAATCTGAACCGCCGAGATATCCCTTGCCCTTCCCACAACTTCCGTCAGCGCACGGTGAATTACTCTCTTTATTAAAGCCGGATGTTCTTCAAATATATTGTTAAAAATCAGTATTTCTTTCTTATATAAATCTTTTCCCGAATCATCGATTTCGCCGGTCGCGGTTTTAAATATCTGTACATATTTTACCCATAAAAGGTCTGTGCGGTATTTCAGATAATCCTCGATTTCGCCTAACTGCATTGCGCAGGATGCCATGTGATTGACGGCCTTTTCCGTGATTTCGTTCATGGTCGGGATTATTTTATGACGGATTTTATTGCGGGCGTAATCGTCCGATGAATTGGTCTCGTCATTCATGTATTTTATGTCTTTTATATTAAGATACTCTTCAATCTCCGCTCTTGTTACGCAAAGAAGCGGTCTTATTATATTTCCGCTTAAGCATTTAACGCCCGAGAGGCCGTTGATTCCGGTCCCCCTTGCCATGTTAAAAACAAGCGTCTCAGCCAGATCGTCCATATGGTGCGCAACCGCGATTTTAAACTTATCCTTACCGTATTCCTTTTCACCGGTTTCGTTAAAAAGTCTGTATCTTTCGTTTCTTCCGGCTTCTTCCAGGGAAATGCCGTCACGAGCAGAAATTGCGGGACAGTCTGTTTTGTATGAAATAAACCTGATTCCAAGCTTTTCGCAAAGATTCTTCGAATATTCCTCGTCACGATCCGCGGTTTCCCTGATCATGTGGTTAATGTGAACCGCCGTAATGTCCAGGGCGTACTCCTCTTTCAGTTCGTTCATTATATATAAAAGACAGACCGAATCAGCCCCGCCCGAGATTCCGAGGATCAAAAAATCGTTTTTTTCAAGAAGGTTATTCTGTTTTATGTATTCGCAAACCTTTTTCATATTTATATATTTTAAGTTTATATAATAATTCTTGCAATAAAAAAGAGGCAATTCACTTTTTGAACCGCCTCGTTTTAATCTGTTATAAAAATAATCTCGTTGTCATGTACCAGCCTGTATTTTTCTCTCGCAACTTCCTCGTAGTACGCTTCGGTCTTTGTATACAGTGCGTACTCTGCAAGCTCTTCGCTTCTGGCCTGTTCGCCTGCAATTAAGTTCTGGTATTTTTCAATCTCCGCATCGTATGCTTTCTGTCTGCCTCTTAATGAAGCACATCCGATGCTTACCGCTCCGACCATGATGACTATAAGTACCAGAACTATAATCGGAGTAATCAGAGTACTCTTCTTAAATTTTTGAATTCTATAAGCCGGCACCTGCCACCATTTCATCGAAATCGTCCCCTAAACCATAATTTGCACGTCAAAAATGATTGTCCACCACAGTTGACATAAATAGTTTACGATTTCTGTTTTTTCATGTCAAACGGTTTTTCGAAAATTATGTAACCTTTTTTAAAATATTTTTAATAATCGAACATTCGTTTTGTGTAGAATTTACGGGCATTTTCAGTGTTATTTATTAAATGTGCACCGTTCACTTATGTTAACCATAAAAGAAGCGTTCGGGTTACATAAGTTCGTACATATCCTTGGCATCTTCTTTATGAATAGTCTCGGTAATGCTTAGAATCCTGGCAGTTACGGACTTTTCTCCGAACTTGATTGAAATTACATCGCCGACCTTTACATCCGTCGAAGCCTTGGCCACTTTATCGTTAACCGTAACTCTTCCGGCATCGCATGCTTCATTGGCGACGGTTCTTCTTTTTATAAGTCTGGATACTTTTAAATATTTGTCTAATCTCATAATTTATTCCTACGTGCTTCAAATCGAGCAGGGATGATGAAATCTCACTGCTCGCCGCGCCGGCCGCATGCTGCGAAGCAGCAATCTTCCTTGTGCGGCCGTGTGCATAAAAAAGGGTGGCTGCAAAAGCCACCCTTGATTAGTCGATAACAATCAATTATTTCTTCTTGTTAACTTTGTCCTTTAAAGCCTTACCAGCTTTGAACTTAGGAGCCTTGGAAGCTTTGATTTTGATCTTTTCTTTTGTTAAAGGATTAAGACCTGTTCTAGCAGCTCTCTGAGCAACTTCGAATGTACCGAAGCCTACTAACTGAACCTTTCCGTCCTTCTTTGTTAACTCTGTACCAACTACGTCGATAAAAGCAGCGAGTGCCTTATCAGCATCTTTCTTTGATATACCAGCCTTGTCAGCCATAGCTGCAACTAATTCTGTTTTGTTCATTATGAACTCCTCCTATATACAATATTTTGTGCTTCGTTAGCACTTATATTATTTATAGTGTTTTTTAGGCCATTTGTCAAGGAAAAATGCCTAAATATGCGTATTTTTTCGTACTTTGAGCACATAATATTGTGATTTTACGCCTTTTTGACATCATCTTTCCTGTTTGTGTCCCTCAGATGTCTTGTGTCGCCCTTTTTCTCGGCATTTTTCGGGTTTTTTCAGGATTTCGAACTTCTTTTATAATAGGAAGTTTTTTTACGGTTTTTGATACATAAAAATACTATATTTTGTAGGACAAATTTTACAGGCGATCCAATAGTGAAGTACCCTCGTCTTTGAGCTGTTTTCGTAATGTTTTGTAGTCCGGCAAAACTTTTGCGACCTCGGCCCAGAAACGCTTTGAGTGATTCATTTCCTTTCTGTGGCAGAGTTCGTGGACCACCACGTATCTCATGACCCGCTCGGGAAGAAGTACCAGAAGGCAGTTAAAGTTTAAGTTTCCTTCCGCGGTGCAGCTTCCCCAGAGTGTTCTCTGTGCCCTTATGGAAATTCGTCCGTAAGTCACCCCGATCTTCGGAGCATAATAATCCACCAGAATCGGTATTTCTTTTTTCGCTTTCTTCTTAATTATTTTAAGTTCCGTTTCGCTGAATTTTTCGCCCGGAGGGTTTTCTTCGTTTCTCTCCTCTATTTTTGTAAGCGTCTTTTTAATCCAGTCGGCCTTGCTTTCGACAAACCTTTTGGCCTCTGCGTCGGATACGCGGTAAGGAATCCTCAAAAGCATCTTTCCGTCCGGCTTTATTTCTATGCTCATCGTGCGCCTGGAACTTCGGATAACGGTATATTCTACTCTCATTTTTCCTGCTCACTTTTTTCTTTGAAGTTATTATACCACATTATATGTGATTATTCTTCTTTTAAAACACAATATCTCGTGTTTTTTAAATATTTTTTTATCTCTCCTTCCCGGGACTTAGTTGTAATCGTTTCCTTATTTTGATATAATTTATTGGATTATGTGAAAAATTAAGGAAGTATTATGATATTACAGTTTGATTCAACAATTCTTTTATGGATTCAGGATGTGGTCAGAAATCCCGTTCTTGATGCTATTTTTAAATTCATTACCCATCTCGGAGACAACGGATATTTCTGGATAGGTACCGCATTAATCCTCTGCATTTTCAAAAAAACCAGAAAAGCGGGAATATTTGCGCTTGCAGCGCTTCTTTTCTCCGTAATAGTGAATAATGCAATTCTCAAAAATGTCATCGGAAGAATTCGTCCTTACGAGATTATCGCAGGACTTGAGTGCATAATAAAGCACGCCCACGACGCATCCTTCCCTTCGGGACATACGGGATCTTCCTTTGCGGCCGCAACCGTTTTCTTAAAGAAGCTGCCCAAAAAGTTTTCGATTCCCCTGCTTATTATGGCAATACTTATAAGCGTTTCGAGACTTTATGTCGGAATTCATTATCCGACCGACGTTATCGCAGGTGCCGTAACGGGTGCCGCGCTCGGCATTCTCGCATGCCTTCTCGGTGATTTTATCATAAAAAAATTCAGAGAGAAAAAGCCCGAAACATGCGATAAAATCTTTTATGATGAAGAGAAAAACAAAACTTTAAGCTCAGAAAAAGAGTAATTATAAACATGAACGCTACAGTAATAATTCCGAGTTTAAACCCGGACGAAAAAATAATATCAACCGTCAAAAGCCTGATTGACGAGGGCTTTGATGATATAATTCTAGTCGACGACGGATCCGATGAAGAGCATAAAGCACGCTTTGAAGAAGCGAAGGCTTTAGGCGGCGTAACTCTCCTTGTTCACGAAGTAAACAAAGGAAAGGGCCGCGCCATGAAAACGGCTTTCGAATACATTCTTGAAAACCGCCCCGGTAAACCTAATGTAATCACGGTTGACGGTGACGGACAGCATCTTGCGACGGATGTAAAAAAGTGTATCGAAACGCTCGAGGAAAACCCGCATTCGGTCGTTCTCGGCGTACGTAATTTCAGCGGAAAAGACGTTCCCGCCAGATCAAAATTCGGTAATGTCATCACCAGACTGGTTTTCAGGCTCCTGTGCGGAATAAAGGTTTCCGATACGCAGACCGGCCTTCGCGCCATTCCCTTCGAGCATTTAAAACTGATGACGGAAGTTGACGGCGACAGATACGAATACGAAACCAATCAGTTCTTCGCGGTTAAACACGCCGGCATTTCTTTTAAGGAAGTCGTCATTCAGACCATTTATCTTGAAGAAAATCAGACATCGCATTTCAGACCCATCCGCGATTCCATCAGAATTTACGGTATCATCATAAAATATATCGCAAGTTCCTTGGCTTCGACGCTCGTGGATGTGACTCTGTTTACGATTTTGAATTTCCTCTTCGGAAAGCTCGGCTTCTCGAATGAACTTCGTATTCCGCTTGCGACAGGCATCGCCCGTCTCACCTCGTCCTTTGTCAATTTTTCGGTCAACAGAAAAGTTGTTTTCAAATCAAAGGACGCATACGGCTCCACAATGGTAAAATACTACATCCTCTGCGTCTGCCAGTACATCGCATCCGCAGGCCTTTTGTATCTTTTCTCAACCATTGTGTTTAACTTAAAAGACGGAAGCATCTTCGATACCTTAATCAAAATTGTCGTTGATACATTCCTTTTCTTCTTAAGTTTCAGAATCCAGCAGAACTGGGTTTTCGTAAAAAAGAACAAATAAAATCCCCGGAGGTTTTTTACTCACATGCCATTTATTATTTTTGCAGTTCTGATTGTTTTAATAATCGGAGCAACAGTATTGATTTTTGCCACATCCGGCAAAAGAGGCGCCGTTAAAGGTGTGCTTTCGATTGCAGGCAAAGCAGCTCTCGTACTGCTTGTAACCCTTACGGTTTTCTTCGGAGCTTTTTACATTATGCTCCAGAAATGCTGCAACGGTCCGTCCGAGGCCGCAAGAACACTTTTTATCACTACCATTCTTGAAACCGGACAGCTTAAGTTCCTTGCAAACTGGGTTTGCAGCGATGAAGAAATCCAGCAAATCGTAGACATGAATAAAATGGAAAAGGTAGACACGACAGTCGATACCTCCCTTATTTCCATCAATACCGCTTCGGATGATCCCGAATCGGGCGAAGAAAACCCCTATGCTGACGAAGAATTCGACGAAAACGGAATCCGCATCGAAGAGATTTCCGGTCGTACTTTCTTTGCCAAAATGATGATCATAAAAGATCCTTCCCAGGTTGTAATGGCTACAACGAGCGAAAACGGCAACTGGGGTGAATACGGCAAAAACCTCGATGAGATTATTTCCGACAGAGGAGCCATCGGCGGCGTAAACGCAGGTATCTATGTTTCCGTCGGCAACAAAGGCGGCAAACCCTTAGGCGTAGTAGTCGAAAACGGTCAGATTACTTACAACCAGCCTGCCGGTCTGCCGGGTCTTTACATGATCGGCTTTAATAACGACAACATCCTGATTATCAAGGAATTAACCGGAATGTCGAGTGCCGATTTTGAAAAATATGTCAAAGAAGAGGGTATCCGCGATGCTCACTGCTTCCAGGAAGAATCCTCCGATTCAAATAATCACTTCGTTTCACTTATTTCAAACGGCGAAGCCCGCGTGCTTAACGGTACGGGCTCCGGCGCAAATCCCCGTACTGCCATCGGACAGCGTGCCGACGGTGCGGTTCTTTTCCTGGTAACCGACGGACGTGGTGCAAGCGGACACTTGGGCGCAACCGCTTCCGATCTTATCGGTATCATGCAGGAATACGGTGCGGTTAACGCAGCCAATCTCGACGGCGGAAGTTCTTCTTCCATGGTCTACAAAGACGTATATGAAATGTCGAGCGTAACCTTCTATTACAAGAATTCATCATGGAAATTACCGACAGCATTTGCGGTAATGCCCAAGAACTAAGGAGGTGCGCCATGGCAAACGAAAATAATACAAACAGACAGAATAATCATCAGCCCTCCATGCGTGAGCTTGCAAACGAGCGAATGAGAAAAATGCGCGAAGAACGCGCAGGTGCTGCAGGACAGTCTTCGGAAGCTAAACGCCGCGAGGCAGGCGCTTCCGCAAAACGTACAGCTTCTTCGGCAGGCGAAAGACGTACATCAGGACAGGCAAGACCCGCTTCTTCAAGACAGATTCAACCCGAAGGAAGTCAGGCAAGAAGGCCTGAGACAGGTTCGGCGTCAAGACAGACAGCATCTGCCGAAGCAAGAAGACCTGCTTCCGGTCGTCCTTCTTCGGGAAGTTCATCGACGGCGCAGAGACGTCCTTCTTCAACTTCGGACCGTCCTTCAGGCGCAGGTACGAACACGCAGAGAAGACCTTCTTCAGGCAGCAGCGCAAAAAGACCTTCCACGTCTTCATCAGCGAGAAGACCGTCTCGTCCCGTGCCCAAGAAGAAACAGTCTCCCACTTTCTGGATTTGCCTCGGACTTTATACCGCAATCCTTATCGTGATTGCATTTATCTTCCTAAAATATACGGACAAATGCTTAAAGAGATACGAGAACTCACAGTCCGAAAACTATATAGCTTCTTTTGTGGAAACATTTGAAAAGAATGCAAAGGAAGGTTCTCTTACGGCTTCGGACTTTACGTTTGAGAGCCTGGATTTAACCTTTGTCGACAGCGAGTCCCTGCTTGACGACTATATCGCTTCCCTCAGCACGCATTCTTCTTTTACGGTGGAAAAGGATCCTACAAGCTATATTACCGAAGCACCGGTTTACAACATAAGTGCCGACGGTGAGCAGGTCGCAAGAGTTACATTAAAGGCCATAAGCCAGACTAAAATCTTCGCAATCCTTACAATCATGGACTGGGATGTCGATAAAATCGAACCCGTATGCAGTATAGATTTAACCAATTACACTTTCTCGATTCCCGACGGCTATACACCCGTTATTAACAACCGTCACGTAGACACATCCTACAAAACGGAAAACATCGAGCAAATCCCCGAATTTGCCTATGTTTCAAACTATATTTCCATGCCCTCGTACGTGGAATACAAAGTTGATAACGTGCTCGCGGATTCCGACATCAAGGTTTTAAATACAAACGGCGAGGAAGTTCCCATTGAAATAAACGGCAGCAAAGTCAAAGCCACATACGCTTCGGCTGCTTCCGAATTAAGCGAAGACCGTAAAAACGAAGCTCTTTCAATGGTTCAGACTTACGAAGACTTTAATACGGATGACTTAAGCGGCGCAAACCACGGTCTTGCCACTGTTCAGTCCTTCCTCATAAAAGATTCGGACTACTGGAATATGGCGAAGCAGTGGGCAGGCGGTGTTGATATCACCTTTACTTCTGCTCACAAATTCGACGATCCGAAGTATACAAATGTTGTAGTGGATAATTATGCGGAATATTCGGACGTCTGCTATTCGCTTCACATCGCGTTCTCCAAGAATATGATTTTAACCAGAACCGGCGAAAAGATTTCCAACGACTTTGACTCAACTGTATTCTTCATTTATTACGATGACTCGGACGACGGAATCGACAATCCTCACTGGTGCATCGCTGATATGATTGCAACTACCAAATAACTGAAAAGAGATTAAAATGGGTAAAATAAAAGAACTTTACAAAAAATACGAAGAAATAATCATATACCTTATCGTAGGTGTCCTCACAACCATCGTTTCGTGGGGCGCCTGCTTTGTGGCAAAGTTTTTCCTCGACTCCAACATATCTTTTCAGAATTTTCTGATTAACACTTTCGGCTGGGTAGTCGGAGTCTGCTTTGCATATCCTTTAAACAGAGCCTGGGTTTTTAAAAGCAAGAATAAAAAGATCCTAAAAGAATTCGGCGGATTCGCGGCATCAAGACTTTCCACATGGGTTCTCGATGTCGTAATCATGTGGTTCTTCATTAATATCGTTTCATTCGAAAGTTTTCTCATAAAACTTCTGGCCAAATTAAGCTTCGTCGTAACCGATATTGCCACACAGGACAAGATTTACTACTGGTTCGTTAAAATATTCATTTCTGCGGTTCTTGTAACCATTGCGAATTACATCTTCAGTAAATTCCTGGTATTCGGCAAAAAGAAAAAGAAGGAAAATGTGACGGATGAAGAACAAACCGTAAAAGAAAACTCATCCGGTAACGAAGATAAGTAAAACAAAAAACACTCATAAAAAAAGCAGTTCGTTTTGAACTGCTTTTTCTTTTATGATTTATAATTTGAAATTGTTCCGCTTGGAGGGGTCTCTGTATACCCTTTCCTTTTCCCTGCTCTTGTTTCTGGACTTTTTCTTTATTTCACGTTTTGCGAGCATTATCCTTCGATAGATTATGATTGCAAGTGAAACAACAAGCACGAACACAACCAGTGAAATCAGAATGTATTTTATATTTACGAAAACCGATTTGCCGTCCTTGTTGGAAACGTAAGGCACCTCTTCGCTTGTAATGGTCTGAGGCGAATCCTCAAAAAGCGTGGTCTTCTGCGTGTTTAACATTATGTCCGCGTATCCGACCACATTTCCGTTATAGGAATATTCGGCTTTTGCCACGGCATTCACATTGTCGGTATCGTAAACGACATTCATTTTAAGATCGTCAAACGTTGCATTGGTGGGAAGTACCACTTTTGCATTGTCGTTTAACATTAAAATGTCTTCCGAATCACCGAAAATATCCGTTCCGGTCTTAAAAAATCCGCTCTTGTTTGAGTCAAAACTGAATTCTTTGCCTTTTATGGATTCGAGTGTGAAATTGTTAAAGCCGTATTCAAAAAGTGCTCTCGTATCGGTAAACTGCGTCGGTGATTCTTCCATCAATACCACGCAGATTAATTCCATACCGTCTTTCTTGGCACAGGAAACCAGTGTCTGTCTGGCCTTGTCGGTATAGCCTGTTTTGGAACCCACGAGATATTCGTACTCGTATTTTTTACCCGGTAAAAGAAGGTTCTTTGAATTTATTGTAAATTCGTCTGGCTGGGTGGCCGTCGGAGTAAAATCAACCTTGGGCGTTCTTGAGAGCTTACAGAGGATTTCGTAACTGAAGAAATCTTTGGCTATTATCGCAAGGTCATGTGCCGATGTGTAATGATTGTCGTCGTAAAGACCGTTTGCGTTGGCAAAATGCGTGTTTTCAAGTCCGAGTTCCTCGACACGCTTGTTCATCATATTGACGAACTCGTCCATGCTTCCCGCCACATGCTCCGCAACTCCGTTTGAAACTTCGTTTGCGCTGCCTACGAGAATGGCTTCGAGAGCCTGTTCCATCGTAATTGAATTGCCGGGATCCATTCCGACTTTTGAGCCGTCCCAGGGAACCGAGTTGATGGCTTCCTTTGAAAC
>CACWZK010000056.1 GCA_902765365.1 uncultured Lachnospiraceae bacterium | reverse complement strand
TATGTCCCTTACCGAATAAAACTTCGGTATATCTGTGAGCCTTGCCCTGATATTCACCTGAGAAGTTCAAATCGATATCGGGCTCTTTGTCACCCGAGAATCCTAAGAAAGTCTGGAAAGGAATATCGAAACCGGATTTTGTAAGTTTGGTACCGCATACGGGACAGTCTTTGTCAGGCAAATCATAGCCCGCCATACAGGCAAAACTCTTAATAATATCCGAATCAAAATCATAATAATGGCAGTTCTTGCAATAATAATGGGCATGCAGAGGATTAACCTCCGTAACGCCCGACATTGTCGCAACAAACGATGAACCTACCGAACCTCTGGAACCTACCAGATAACCGTCCTCTTCGGATTTTAAAACCAGTTCCCTGGCAATCATATAAAGAACAGCATAACCGTTATTGATAATACCGGTAAGTTCTGTTTCGAGTCTTTCCTCAACTTCTTTGGGAAGATTCTCGCCATAAATCTGATGGGCTGTCTCATAACAGCATTTTCTTAATTTTTCTTCGGAATTTTCAAGTTCGGGAGGACATTTCTCGTTTGAAGTCGGACAAATATCCTCACACATATCAGCAATTAAATTTGTATTGGTAATTACAACCTCTTCAGCCTTCTGCGCGCCGAGATAATCAAATTCCTCGAGCATTTCGGCTGTTGTTCTAAGGAAAAGAGGCGGCTGTTTTTCTTCCAGATCCTTCTGAAGCCTTGAAACATTTAATGACTTGTCATCATCACGCGACTCTTCCAGATCCTCTTTCTTGACGGTCTTTTTGTTGAACTTATTCATGTGAATAATTTCTCTGTAAATCTCGTCTTCGGGATTTAAGAAATGTGCATCTCCGGTAGCACAGACAATTTTGTTAAACTGTTCGCCAAGTTTAATAATGGTTCTGTTTATATCACGCAGATCTTCGTCCGTCTGAATATTTCGATACGTCGGATTGGTCTTGTATTTCATGAACTCGTTATTGGCTATGGGCATAATTTCGAGATAATCATAAAAATCAACAATATGCGAGATTTCCTGTTCGGACTTTTCCTCAAGTATCGCTTCCATCAGTTCTCCGGCTTCACATGCCGAACCGATAATAAGTCCTTCTCTGTACTTTTGAAGAAGGCTTCTCGGAATCTTCGGAGATTTATAAAAATAATTGATATGCGATTCGGAAACAAGACGGTTTAAATTAATTCTTCCCGTCTCGTTTTTAACCAGAATGGAAACATGATAAGGTCTCATTTTTCTGATAGACTCGGGACTGTTCTTGACGAAATCGTTTAATTCTTTTAGAGTCAGAACTTTCTGTGCCAAAAGCATATGAATGAATTCAACGAATATTTTCGCAGTAATATCCGCGTCATTAACGGCTCTGTGGTGTTCGTCCTTGCCAAATTTGAATTTAAGTTTATGGGCAACGGCTTCAAGTCCGAATCTTGAAGAATCTTTTAACAAAGCTCTGGCCATAATGATTGTATCAAGCCAGGTCTTGTCAAAAGGAATGCCGAGTCTTTTACAGTTTTCTTTTATAAAAGATACATCAAATTTCGCATTGTGCGCAACGAGCGAACAGCCTTCGCAAAACTCCATGAATTTAGGCAGAATCTCCGATATATCGGGAGCGTCGCAAACCATATTTTCATGTATGCCCGTCAGCTGTTCTATTTCAAAAGGAATAGGAACATGAGGATTTACGAATGTCGAAAATGTATTCTTAATCGCTCCGTTAACCACTTTAACTGCACCTATTTCGATAATCTGATGTTTATACGGCGAAAGACCCGTGGTCTCGATATCAAACACAACAAAAGAATCCGCAAGCGTCTGATCCTTTACATCTACCGCAGCATCAAAATCGTCATCCACAAGATAGCCTTCCATACCGCAGATAAGCTTGAAAGGTTTTTCCTTGAATTTATCATGCATTATATGGTCTACTTTAGGTAAAGCCTGAACGACACCGTGGTCTGTAATCGCAATTGCAGGCCATCCCCAGTCCGCAACAAGATTTACCAGCTGTTCTTCCTTGCAGATACCGTCCATTTCGGAAAATCTTGTATGGCAGTGAAGTTCGACTCTTTTCTTAAGAGATATGTCATGTCTCTCTCTTTTTTCGATACTGGTAGCTTCTATGCCTTTAATTCTTGATAAAACAAGTTCGTTATTGTCGTATTTATCCATCGAAACGCTGCCTTTGACAGCTATTTCAATGCCTTCTCTGATTAAGTTTTTGCCCTGCTCGTAAAACTCGGGATATAGCATAAGTTTTGCGCTTATTGAATCGGTCATATCATATAAATCAAAGAGAATCATATGATTTTCGTTCTTTAACGCCTTATCCTCAAAAGCAATAACCTTGCCCTTTACGCATACGCCTTCTATTTCGCTCTTGATATCGACAAGATCCGTAAAAGGTCCGTCAACCGAATCGCCGTACAAAACACCGGGCTTGTCGGAACGCACGAATTTTCTGCCGTAACCGGAAACCGAAGCCTGGGAAGAATTCTTTTTGTACTTCATTCTTTCCATGACATTTTTAACACCTTCGGGTTCGCTTGGCTTCTCAACAGGTTTCTTTTCAACAGGCTTAGACGATGCTTCGCCCAGCATTTCCTCATCGCCGTTAACTTCGTTAACTGCATGCTTTTTGGCATAGTTTTGAACTATCATGTCGACTTCATGATCGAATTCTTTTTTGACTTCGTTCATTGTAGACTCTTTAAATTCGATTGATATACTTCCCTCGACATTGGTACGTCCTAAAAGATACGCTTTTAAAGCCTTTTCGAGTCTTGATGAGTTAATCTCGGATATCATGCCTTCCTCTATATAAATAAACATGTGATTTAAATCTTCAAAAATCACATCGCTTCTTGAAAGCATGGTATATAAAAGAGGCGATTGTTTCTTTAATTCAAAAAGAACCGTCTCCGAATACTCATCCCAGAGATTCTGTAAATTGTACTGTGAGGATAATACGAATTTTGGATAGATTTCGACCTTCGAATACTCTTCAAAATACCACTTTAAAAGAAGGGACTCGAGCTTGTCGATATTCTTGTATGAAATAAGATATTTGGATTCAAGAAGAATACGAACGCAGTCGGACTCTTTGCTTTTGGAAATTTTTAATATTTTGCATTGTGCGGCTATTTCTTTTATTTTAGAATCAAGTTTAACCTCGGGAAAAACTTCCAAAAACAAATTATCCATAAAACACTCCTATTTCCAATTGTCAAGCTCCGCCTTGAGTGCTCCTAAAAGTTCGCTTTGAGGGAGTTTTTTGACAATTTCGCCTTTTTTAATCAACAGGCCTTCGTTTATGCCGCCGGCAATTCCGATATCGGCTTCCTTGGCCTCTCCGGGACCGTTAACGGCACAACCCATAACCGCAACCTTAATGTTAAGCGGATAATCCTTGACCATTTCCTCTACCTGATTTGCAAGACCGATTAAATCGATTTTGGTTCTGCCACAGGTCGGACATGAAATAACTTCTATGCCTTCTTTTCTAAGGCCTAGTGAACGAAGAATCGCTTTTGCAGATTTTATCTCTTCCAAAGGGTCTCCGGTTAATGAAACTCTGATGGTATCACCTATTCCTTCGTGTAAAAGAATTCCAAGGCCCACTGCGGATTTAATGTTTCCCGCATAAATCGTACCGGCCTCGGTAATGCCAACATGCAAAGGATAATCGCTAGCTTCACTGATTCTTTCGTAAGCTTCAACGCACATCGGTACGTTCGATGATTTGATACTTATGACTATATTTTCATAGCCTTCCTCTTCTATCATTCTTACTTTATCAAGCGCGGATTCAACAAGTCCCTCCGCGGTTACTCCGTGATATTTTGTTACAAGTTCTTTTTCAAGAGAACCTGAATTAACGCCAACACGAATCGGAATATTACGTTCCTTTGCAACCTTTACAACTTCGGCTAACTTTTCCTTACCGCCGATATTACCGGGGTTTATTCTTATTTTGTCTGCCCCGTTTTCCATTGCTGCGATAGCCATTTTATAATCAAAATGAATATCTGCAACGCAGGGAATATGTACTCTTTTCTTAATCTCTCCGAAAGATTTGGCAGCCTCAAGCGTCGGAACCGTAAGTCTTATAATCTCACAGCCTGCTTTTTCGAGCGCAAGTATCTGCTCAACATTTTTTTCTGTATCTTCCGTGGGAAAATTACACATCGACTGAATCGCTATAGGATTGTTTCCTCCAATAGTCACATTACCGATCTTTATTTCCCTGGTCAATTTTCTTTGCATATTATATTCCTTTCATATGTCCAATTGTACGGACAGTTTACATAATATAGCTCAATTCTTAAATTTTTGTCAAAATCTCACGATTTTTAAGTTTCAAATATGTGGAATTTCTTTTTTGAAAAATAATTGAAAATACAAAATCTGTAAATCTTTTACAAAAGCTTTAAAACATATTGTATACGATAATTTTAAATTAAACTTTTAATACCTGAAAAACTTTGTAATGTCATTCACAAGTACAAATAAGGATAAGATCAACAATACAATGATTCCCGCCACATGAATATAAGCTTCAACTTTCTTTGGAACCTTTTTGCCGATAATCGCCTCGATAAAAAGGAATAAAAGTCTTCCGCCGTCAAGCGCAGGGAAAGGAAGAAGGTTCATTATTCCAAGGTTCACGGATAAAAGAAGCGCAATATTAACCATATTTAAAACAACCGTTGCGACACCGTACTGCTTGGTCTCTTCAATCGTTGAATCAATAACCTGTGCAACACCCACGGGACCCGCAAGATCGTCTTTTTTAAGTTTGCCGGTAAAGAGCATCTTAAGGGATTTAAACGTGACTTTAAGCCAGTATCTGACCTCTAGTGCGGAATACTTAAACATTTTAAAATTCGAGCAGTCCACAAAATCCTTTGACTGAATCCCTATTAATCTCTGCTGACCGTTTCCCTTAGGAGTCAGCGTTGTCGAATAAACCTGTCCGTCTCTTTTATATTCGATTACGAATTCATCCGCATTATCAAGATAGGTGATAAGTCTTATCTCAGAGAAAAGATAAACTCTCTCACCGTTAATTTTTATAATCTCATCTCCTGCCTGAATTCCGGCCTCTTCAGCAGGATAACCCGGAGTCACGACATCTACTTTGGTACCTACTTCGCCGCAGAAAAATACAACGATGAGGCCTAAGAAATATGCAAGAATAATATTAAAAATCGGTCCCGCAAAAACAGTAGCGATTCGCGAAAATACATTTGCCTCGGCAAAGGATTTGTTTCTTTTATCAATCTCGATATCTTTGGTGAGTTTTTCCTCTTCTTCTTTTTCGGCTTCTTCTTCATCGAGTTCGTCCGGATTTTCGAAAATACATGCACCGCCGAAAGGAAGCGCACGTAAAGAAAACTCGGTACCGCCCTTTTTGAAATGCAAAATCTTGGGTCCGAGTCCTACCGTAAATTCTATTACTCTGATTCCGTTAAGTCTGGCAATCAGAAAATGACCGCCTTCATGACAGATGACGATTACACTGAAAATTATTATAAAAGAAATAATAGTCCAAAGAATTGATAAATCCATATTCAAGCCTTTTAAACGGAGCCGGACACACTTCGTGAGTCAGGCACAGGGGATAAGTATTTGATACGGAGCCAGACACGCCTGCGGCGAGTCAGGCACCGATGATATTTAATATTTTTGTGAGATATAATCGTATACTTTGCTCTCGACATCAAGAATTTCATCGAGTGTCGGAGTCTTGCAATAATCAAAGTTAAGTGTTAATGCATCCTCGATAATATCATAAATTTGCAGGAATTTAAGGCGTCCTTCCTGAAAATATCTGTTGGCGATTTCATTGGCTGCATTGAATACCGTAGTATAAATATAGCCTCTGTTGTATGAATCGATTGCAAGCTTAATGCCCTTAAATGTCTCATGATCGGGCTTTAAGAAATCAAGTTTAGAGAGTGAAAAGAAATCAATTTTTCTCTCAGGCATCGGCTGTCTGTTGCCCTCATACAAAGCATACTGAATAGGCAGTTTCATATCAGGCAGGCCCAACTGTGCAAGCACAGCATTATCCTTAAACTGCACCATAGAATGAATAATGCTCTGAGGATGAATGATTACTTCCACGTCTTCTATATCAACATCAAACAGCCATTTAGCTTCGATTACTTCGAGTCCTTTATTAACCAGTGAAGCTGAATCTATGGTGATTTTCTTTCCCATCGCCCAATTCGGATGGTTTAAAGCATCTTTTAGGGAAACATCTTTTAAATCATCAAACTTTCTGCCAAGGAACGGTCCGCCGCTAGCCGTTAAAAGAATTTTATCGACCATTTTCCTATCCTGCGCTTTTAAGCACTGATAAATGGCCGAATGCTCGCTGTCTACAGGGTATAAATTCACATTGTTTTCCTTACACAAAGGAACGATGATATGTCCAGCTGTAACAAGTGTTTCCTTGTTTGCAAGCGCAATATCCTTACCGGCTTTAACCGCAGCAATTGTAGGTCTGATACCAATCATTCCTACCATTGCAGCAACAAGCATATCGCATTCATCAAGAGTGGAAATATATTCAAGACCTTCCATTCCCGATAAAACATTGACGTTTAAATCTTTTATGCGCTCTTTCAGGTCATTGGCCGCGCTCTCAACATATAAAACTACATATGAAGGCATAAACTCTCTGACCTGCTTTTCCATCAAATCCACGTTTGAATAAGCGGCAAGCGCAAGCACTTTAAAATCGTCTTTTTTATCATTTACAATCTCTAAGGTCTGTGTTCCGATGGAACCTGTGGACCCTAAAATAACAAGATTTTTCATATCATCCTCGTATTAAACTATTTCAAGTACAACCAGATAAAATCGTACTATCGTATATACAAAAATCGCAATGTAAGCGGAACCGTTACAAGACTGTCTTTCTCCGAACGCATATCTGCATATTTATCAACGTTTTTATCGTCTTTAATCATATTTCCAAAAGAAATTTATTTATTTACAAGGAACAAAACTATCATAAAATACACGGTCGGAGCGGTGAAAAGAACCGAGTCAAATCTGTCCAAAATTCCAAAAACAGGAATCATCAAAAATCTGCTTTCATGATTTATCTCATAGATAAGTCCGAATATCGAAGTCGCAATACCCGAGCCGATAATACCTCCGACAGCGCCTTCCCAGCTTTTCTTGGGAGAAAGTCTCGGAGTCATCTTATGTTTGCCCCATGCAGAGCCTACAAAGTACGCACAGGTGTCGGAAACCCAGGACGTGATAAAGATAACCCATATGAACCAAATGCCGTCCTGTGACTCTCTGGTGTAGTAAATAAAGGACATCATAAAAGTAGTATAAATGAGTCCAAATATGCTTCCCGCAACCTGGTTCGCGTTGAATTTCGGATACCAGAAAATATAGATACAGAGTATGCAGATAACGCCGATTGTAAATATACCAAGTAAAATAATCGTATAATTGGTAAAGAAACCATTGGATGTGAAAAGCCATTCGCAAATAACGTCGGGAATAAAATCCATTATCGCGTATAAAAGAAGCATAATGTAATAAAGGATAATGGTTATAACTCCGATATATTCGAATCCGTTTACACGATGTCCTTCTTCACGCACTCTGCTGGCTTTTGTATATTCAAGATAAGCGGCCGAAGATAAAACCCCTAATGCAAGTGCAAGGAAAGGTCCCCCTAATGAACCAAATAAAACGGTTAACCCCAGTATCACAGCACCGCTGAAAAATCTTTTCCAAAACATTGTAAGTCCCCTTATTTTGCGTTACCGAAACGCCTGTCTCTTTTATTGTATTCTTCTATAGCTTTGATAAGTTCATCTTTGTTAAAATCAGGCCAATGGCAATCCGCAATATAAAACTCACTGTATGCAATCTGCCAGAGTAAAAAGTTGGATAATCTCTGTTCGCCGCTGGTTCTAATCAGCAAATCGGGATCGGGAATATCCTTTGTATCAAGATTATTTGAGATAAATTCTTCGTTAATGTCTTCAGGATTTACCTTTCCGCTCTTAACATCTTCAGCGGTTTTTCTCATCATTCTTACGATTTCATCTCTTCCGCCGTAATTGATAGCAATCTGAAACTGCAAGCCAGTGTTATTCTTAGAATCTTCTTCAAGGTCTTCAATAAGCTTTTGAATATCCGGCGCAAGTCTTGTTCTGTCGCCGATAATACGTATACGAACATTGTTCTTTGCAGCCTTTTTAAAGCCTGATGAAAGATAACTTCTAAGAAGTGTCATAAGAGCAGCCACTTCATCTTCGCTTCTTTTCCAGTTTTCTGTGGAAAAAGCATATACCGTAAAATATTTAATGCCCAGGTCATCGCAGACATAGAGTAAATCTTCAACGTTTTTGCCACCCTGTACATGTCCCATTTTTCTGGGAAGACCTTTAGCCTTCGCCCATCTTCCGTTACCGTCCATTATAACGGCCACGTGACGTGGAATCTTTAAATTGTCCATAAAAGTTCCTCTAAACTTAGTCCATAAAATTATAAGCGTTCAATCATACATTGAACGCTTATATCAAAGGTAATTATATCATAAAAAACAATTATTTTAAACTGTAAGGATTTCCTTAGCTTTCTCTTCAATAAGACTGTCAATGTCCTTGATATACTTATCTGTTAATTTCTGAAGTTCTTCCTGTAATTCTTTGATTTCATCTTCGGAAATTTCAGTCTTTGAAAGCTTCTTAAATGCATCATTTCCGTCACGACGGATATTTCTTATCGCAACCTTGCCTTCTTCGCCTTTCTTTCTGACTTCCTTAACGAGATCCTTACGTCTTTCCTCTGTAAGTTCGGGGAATACGAGGCGGATAACGTTACCGTCGTTTGAAGGTGTAATTCCGACATCTGAAGCCATAATGGCTTTTTCAATATCTTTTATGAGCTTCTTCTCCCATGGAGCAATCTGGATTACTCTGGGTTCGGGAACGGAAATATTTCCGACACCCTGAAGCTGTGTCATCGTTCCGTAATAATCAACCATTACTCTGTCGAGAACATGAGGATTGGCTCTTCCTGCACGGATTGTCTGATAATCAGCCGCAAGATGTTCTATGGTTTTTTTCATCTTTTCATCATAAGTTACGAGTTGTTCTTTCATAAAACCCCCTTGTATATGAAATTTTTTAAATTCAAAACTACCTAAATATTATACTATATTTTTAAATTATTTCCAATGCAGTTTTATACTGTGATTTTGGTTCCGTTGAACTTTCCGTAAAGAGTGTTTACGATGGAATTTTCCTCATAAAGAGGGAATACCCAAAGTTCCATTTTGTTGTCTCTTGCGAGAATCGAAGCAGTCATGTCAACGACCTGAAGGTTCTTGGCGATGACTTCGTCGATTGAGATTTCATCGTATTTAACAGCTGTGGGATCTTTTTTAGGATCGCCGCTGTATACACCGTCGATAGATTTTGCAAGAAGTACTGCGTCTGCATCAACTTCGATTGCTCTTAAAACAGCGGGTGTATCTGTTGAGAAATAAGGATGTCCCGAACCGCCCGCGAAGAATACAACGTTTCCTCTCTTAAAATATTTATTCGCTCTGTCCTTTGAGAAAAGCTTCGTAAAAGAGCCGACCTCAAAAGGTGTGAGGATATTTGTCTCAAGTCCGACAGATCTGAAAATCTCAGATACGTAAATGCAGTTCATGACTGTTGCAAGCATACCTATCTGGTCAGCCTTTGTTCTGTCAATGTTTTCGCTGCTTCTTCCTCTCCAGAAGTTACCGCCGCCGATAACAATTCCGACTTCGGTACCTTTATCCACGATTTCTTTTACCTGACGTGCAACCATAAGAACGGTTTCCTCGTCAAATCCGAATTTCTTTTCACCGGCCAAAGCCTCGCCGCTTAATTTAAGTAATATTCTCATATGAACCTCACTTATATGTTCTAAATTTCAATATTATTATAACAAAATTTCATAATAAATGAACTATATTATCTTAATTCTTGACAAAATATGTAGGTATCTTATAATTAAATCATAAAGGTGCTACCGTAGACGGTTGCCAAAAGAAGTATTGAGATTTATTCAACCTCATAACCGCTCTGTGCGAAGGGCGGTTATTTTTTTATGTCTTGAATTATCTTGTAATTATCATTTAAAAAAAGGTTTGTAAACATTACACAAACCTTTTTTATATTATTCGTTATATTTTACAAATTATAGATTTTCAAAGAATGCACTAGGTGAAACATCTGCGTATTTCTGTGAGCATTTTCCTTCGATAACTGCGCCGTTATTAATCTCAACACTCTTGCAGTCGATATCGCCTAAAACCTTGGCTTCGGACTTAAGAACTACCGGTCCGTTTACATCAATCTTACCCTTAACGGCTCCCCCGATCTCGGCTTCGGTTGATTCGATGTCTCCGATTAGAATCGAATTTTCACTGATGTAAATACCGTTATACGCCTTAACATTTCCTCTAATCTTTCCGGCGTTTACAGAGATTAAAAGAGCTTCAACACTACCTGTAACAGAACCTGATAAAATAAGTTCTCCGTTGGCCTTTACATTACCTTCAACTATTCCGTTTATCTCGATGCTTCCTGTGGTATCAATACCACCGTGAACGACTGTACCCTTGCTGATTACGCTGAAATCATCACTGTCAGCAGTGTTTTCCGATATTTGATTTGCTGTAATAGTTTTATCCATGGTTTCCACGTTATTTTCTTTTGAAACTAAATCATTTGTTTCATTATTTTCATAAATCTCATTTGCAGTTTCATTTAATGTTTCATACGATTCATTGGAAAAAGAATCTGCTGTTTCATATGATTCATTAACATTCTCGTCAGAAGAAAAATTCTCGGAAACTTTTGATTCTTCAAAAGCAACGTTCTGCTCATCGGAATTTTCTGATTCCGCTTCTTCGGTCGGTTCTTCGGAAATATTAAGATAATTCTTTATTTCGTGTTCAAGATTATCGTTGTTTCTTTTATCTTTTTTATTCTTCTTTTCTTTTTTAGCTATTTCATCTTTCATCTGCTTCGACGAAATCTCGATATCGTTTTCGGTTCTGTCGTCGGTCAGCTGATTGACCGCAGAAGCAAGATCTTCTCTTAAATCATTAAAAAACCCCATAATACACTATTCCTCTGTTTTCTTTTTTATATGCTGAACCGGTTCCGTATATTCCGTAATCGGTAAGAATACAACATTATCTTTGGTTTGAAGGCTTTCAAACACTATTTCAAGTGCTTCAATCGTCGAATGCTTGTCATTCGCATCATGCATCAAAACAACCGCTTCATCCTTGCCTTCGATATTCTTTAAAATATTATTTGCAATCTGGCTCTTTGTGAGTCCACCGTATGTTGCGTCGTTACTCGTTACGTTCCAGTCGTAATGGACCAGATTTTTCTCTTCAAGATAAGAAATTAAATCCTGCTTTTCGCCTTTATAAATAGTATTAGAACTTCCACCGGGAAATCTGTAAAATAAAGGCTTTTCACCGGTCTTTTCCTCAACGAAAGAATAAATCGCATCAACATCTTCCTTAAATCCGTCGAGACTTGAATAAACATCTCCGTAAACATGCTTATACGAATGAATGCCCAATGTATGACCGTCATTTATGATTCTTTTATACTCGTCATCATAACCATCCTGAGCGAGTACGAAGAATGTAGCTTTTGCATTGTATTTATCCAGTACATCAAGAAGTTCGTTGGTATATCTGCTGGGGCCGTCATCGAATGTAAGATAGATTCTCTGATAACCTTCATACTCTTCGGCATCGGATTTAACTCTTAATACATAATCTTCTTCGACGTTGGAAGTAACGACGGGCGTTGAATTAACCTCATTCGAAGCTACCATCTCGGTCTCTGAGATTTTTAAAATATTTAATTCTTCAGCAAGGGAAGAAATCGAAGTATTAGTCTTATAAAGATAGTAAAAGTTCAAAACGCATAAAACATTCGGAACCGCGATAAAGAAACACACCAAAAAAACGATGAGTCTTTTGAAGAATTTTATTCTTTTTTTGCGGAATTCATTATATTGAATGTTATTGTTAGATTCCATATCAAGACCTCGTAGAATTATGTAAAGCAATAGGTGTGCAAAAGTAATGATAGCACAATAAAATACTGTATTCAAATGGTATTTTTTCATATTAGTTTTGGGCAAATATGTTAACCACAATATGTTGTAAAGGCTTAAAAAATTTTTGGAGCCAGACACCTCTAAAGGGTAGTCAGGCACCTATAATTGTAATCCGCATAAAAAAAGTGCCCGGCTCTCTTACGAGTGTCGGGCACAAAAGTTTTTATCTTTTATGATTGATTATGCGTTAGCCTGAGCTGCAACTTCTGCTGCGAAGTCGTCATTTCTCTTTTCCATGCCTTCACCAACTTCGAAACGAACGAATTTGGAGATAACAATGTTTGCATCAACGCTCTTAAGGTATGCTGCAACGCTCTGCTTTCCGTCTTCAGCCTTAACATAAACCTGATCAAGTAAGCAGATTTCCTTGAGCTGCTTGGAAATACGGCCTTCTACAAGACCTGCGAAAATCTTGTCTGCAGAAATCTCATCCTTCTTTGCGATAGCTGCCTGAGCTAAAGCTGCCTTGCCTGCGTCTGAAATGAAGTTAGGAAGATACTTGTTTGTCTTATTCTCTTCGTAAGCCTTCTTGTCTTCATCGCTCCAAGCAGAACCGTTAACTGCTTCCTCAAGAAGCTTGTTAAGGATGGGCTTGGGTAATGTGAAAGGATCGTTTAATGCACTCTCAAGAGTGATGTCTTTGATCTTTGCAAGTTCGTCTGCAGAGATATCGTTTCTTGAGATGTATGTAGGATTCATAGCTGCAACCTGCATAGCTACGTTTGTAAGTGCTTCCTTGGCTGCATCGCCGTTAGCACCTGTAGCTGCAACAAGAACACCAATCTTTCCGCCGCCGTGAATGTATGTAGCAACTTCGTCGCCTGAAACTCTTTCGAATCTTCTGAAGGAAAGCTTCTCACCGATTTTAAGAGTCTTATCTGCGAATTCAGCCTGAAGTCCGCCGTCAAGCAATGCTGCAACATCTTCGCCGTTTGCACCGCCGTTTAAACCGCTTGCAAGTGCCTTGTCAGCAACATCCTGTACGAATGTCTGGAATACTTCGTTCTTTGCTACAAAGTCTGTCTCTGAGTTAACTTCAACTACAACTGCAACTCCGTTGTCACAAGCAACTCTTGCAATACCTTCTGCTGCAATTCTGCTTGCTTTCTTTTCCATTTTAGCTGCACCTGATTTTTTAAGTATATCTACGGCTGCATCCATGTTGCCGTCAGCTTCTGTAAGAGCCTTCTTGCAATCCATCATTCCTGCGCCGGTCATTTCTCTTAAATCTTTTACCATTGCTGCTGTAATAGCTGCCATATTTAATTCCTCCTGTTTCTTTTATGTATTTTAATTATGCTTCTTCTGCATCAAGTTCTGCATCTGCTTCAGCAGATTCAGCTTCGATATCTGACATAATTTCGCCCTGGTTAGCTTCGATGATAGCATCAGCCATCTTGCTTACGATAAGTTTTACGGCACGAATTGCATCATCGTTTCCGGGAATTACATAGTCAAGATCTTCGGGATCACAGTTTGTATCAGCAATACCGATAAGAGTAATGCCGAGTGAATGAGCTTCCTGTACGCAGATCTTTTCCTTCTTGGGATCTACTACAAAGATAGCATCGGGAATTCTTGTCATTTCCTTGATACCGCCAAGGTTCTTCTCAAGCTTGTCCCATTCTTTCTGAAGTTTAGCAACTTCCTTCTTTGTAAGAACTTCGAATGTTCCGTCCTGGCTCATCTTCTCGATAGCTTTAAGTCTTTCGATTGAAGACTGGATGGTCTTGAAGTTTGTAAGCATACCGCCAAGCCATCTCTCATTAACATAGTACATACCGCAACGCTCAGCTTCTGTCTTAACAGCATCCTGTGCCTGCTTCTTTGTACCAACAAAAAGAACAGTTCCTCCTGCCTGTGCAATTTCAGAAATTGCATTGTATGCCTCGTCTACCTTACCTACAGACTTCTGAAGATCGATAATATAAATACCGTTTCTCTCGGTATAAATATAAGGAGCCATCTTAGGGTTCCATCTTCTGGTCTGGTGTCCGAAGTGCACACCTGCCTCGAGTAACTGTTTCATTGAAATAACGCTCATTTAATTTTCCTCCTTGGTTTTTCCTCCGTATGCTTTTAGCCAAACCCTTTGGGCACCAAGGCTTAAAACAGCATACGTGTGTATTTATAGCGCAACATACGGATTATAACATAATAAAACCCCTTTGTGCAAGGGGTTTTGATTCAATCCTCATAAAATTTTTAAACCTCATAAAAGAAGCAAAATTATTTAATGCCGCACAGGTATTTTGAAATGGTTTCGAAATCGGAACCCGACGGTATATCAAATGTACCGACTCTTAATCTCTTGTCGTATCCGTTTTCGCAAAGATATTTGTTAAATTCCGTGTCATTATCCACAAGACCTGCATTCTTAACGGCAAGCGATACGGATTCTGAACTCATGCCTGATTTGACTTCCACTTTGACGGTTTCGCCGGTAGTGTTATCAGCGTTTTGTGAAGCTGAAGTATCATCGTTCACTTCGGATGAAGATGCATCAGTATTGTTATCTTCCGAAGCATCAGGCGATGTTCCCTCGGTATTTGATGCTGTGGAATCTTCAGTAGTATTTGGCGAAGATATGTCTGAAGTATTCGTTTTTGAATCTTCTGTAGTATTTATTGATGAATTATCTGATGCTTTTTCATTTGTATTATTAGTGTCCGATGTGTTTTGGGCAGTTTTATCATCAGCATATGTTTCTGTTGTATTTGCAGCCGTAGCGGAATTATCGGAAGCAGTTACAGTGTTTTCTTTTGCCTCATTCGCATGCTCGGTATTTTGACTCTCTGCATTTGCCTCAACCATTCCGAGTTCTTTCGCTCTTTTGATTACATCAGCATCAGACATTTTATTCATATTTCCGGCAATTATAAGTATCAAAGCGGAAACTAAAATTCCGACTCCGATACCTTTCAGATAAGATTTAATATTCATGAATTACAGTCCTCAAAAAAGATTTTAAAAAAATTACATATTGGCCAGATCGATTACAAGCTTAACTTCTCCGACACCGATTCCGAGTTCTTTAGCGATAGCCACGTTGCTCTTGCCTTCTTTGTAAAGGCGAAGAATTTCATCGGTATTCTTACTTGCAAAAGAAATGGATTCCGCACTTCTTTTAACAGTCTTTTTTGTGCCTCTTTTATTCTTTTTTGTTTTCTTAGTCTCTTCAGAAGTTTCAGAGTTCTCTTTAGACGTATCTGAAATACCTGTCTCGGACTCATCCATTCCTTCTTTAAGAATCTTTATCAAATCATCCTCGGGGTCATCGGATAAAACTCCGGTGAATTCGCCTTCGGATTCATACGAATACGTTTCGGAAACAACTTCTTCGATTTCTATTTCTCCGACCGAAATGTTCAAATCGTTTTCATCATTTACGTCAGACTTAAGAGAATTTTCACTCTGCTCGATTTCATCGTCGGCTTCATTCTTAGAATTCTCTGTATCAGCCCGGGCTTCATCTTTGGCACTTTCAATATCAGCCTTAGCTTCATCTTTGGCATTTTCGATTACCTTTAATGCATCTTTGGCTTCATCAAGTTCGCTCTTCGTCTTCTCGATATCAGCCTTGGCTTCATCTTTGGCACTTTCAATATCAGCCTTTGCCTCATCTTTTGCGTTTTCTATTGCTTTTAATGCATCTTTAGCTTCGTCGAGTTCACTCTTCGTCTTTTCAATATCGGCCTTGGCTTCATCCTTGGCACTCTCTATTGCCTTTAATGCATCTTTAGCTTCATCGAGTTCGCTCTTCGTCTTCTCAATATCGGCCTTGGCCTCATCCTTTGCGCTTTCGATTGCCTTAAGAGTATCTTTAGCTTCGTCGAGTGCAGATTTACTCTTTTCGAAATCAGCTGTAGCTTCGTCCTTATAAGACTCGATTGTCTTAAGTGATTCTTTTACTTCGTCGTGATTTTTGTTGATATCTCCGATTGCAGTTTCGCCACATTCTTTTACAGCTTTGATTTTCTCATCGGATAAACTCTCGATTCCTTTATGAGCGTTTTCCATGTACTCATTCATTTCGTCTTCGAGAGATTTTTTTAAGTTTTCTTTATATTTCTCAAGATCGCTGTCGATTAAATCGTGCATTCTCTTGATTTCTTTTTTCTCTTCCCAACTGGCTTTGGTTTTAGGTCTTTCCGGAATGAAAAATCCGGCTATAAGGCATCCTGCGCCTATGATAAGTAAAATAATTTCAAGTAAAGTCATACCCTTAACTCCTAAAAAATAATTTGTAATTCCGTAAACAAATCATTTAGTCAAAGACCATTGTATATTTCCCCAAGATTCCCTTCATCTTGAACAAAGCTTTAGTATGAAGCTGTGAAACACGGCTTTCGGAGACCTCAAGCACGTTGCTTATTTCTTTTAGGGTGAGTTCCTCGTAATAATATAAAACAACCACGCTCTTTTCCTTTTCGGTAAGAATTTCAAGAGCATCAACGAGTTTCTTCTTAAGTTCCTCTTTAAGAAACGCATTTTCCGGCGAATCGAAATGTCTGCTCGCACCGCCCGATTCATTCGATATATCGGCTCCGGTCTCTAAATATTCATTCAAAGAAACCACATTGCTGGCTTTGCACTGTGTCTGCCATTCGGTCAGTTCGTCTTCGCTGATACCGATTCTTCCGGCTATTTCGTTTTCGTTCGCAGGCCTGCCGAGTTCGTTTTCGAGATCGCGCATTGCTGCATCAATCTGTTTCTGACGCTGTCTGACAGTACGGGGAATCCAGTCGAGTTTTCTGATCTGGTCGAGTATCGAGCCACGAATTCTTAAAGATGCATAAGTTTCGAACTTAACATCCTTATCCCGGTCATATTTGTCAATCGCATCAATCAGACCGAAAATACCGTAACTGCAAAGGTCTTCGTAATCGACACTGTAGCCCAAATACATGCTGAGTCTTCCGGCAACAGCTTTTACGAGCGGAATATACTCCACAATAAGTTTATCCCTTGATGCGTCGGATTTGTCAGTTCTGTAGTTATCCCATAATTCTTTTTTTGAAGTCTCATCCATTAAGCATATCCCCAAGTTCAAGTAAGATAATCTTCCACAACTTAATATTATACCACATTCATACCTGTCATGTAATTAAAGAAAGTTTGTCCATGTAGAATATTATTTAAATGCATTGTATATTTTGACGAAATCGGGAACGAGCCAGGCTCCAATAGAAAAGCCTCAGGCGTTATTTCCCGCCCGAGGCTGTATCTTTTATGAGCTTAACTCTCAAGTTTTCGTTTCTTTCGTTCTTCCTCGAAGATATATTTTATTATCTGAACTCTTTCGTCATTCGCTATATTAACGAACTGGCATCTAATCTCAAAATCAGCATCCTTCGAAGGATTGTCAAGCGGCTTTACAGCCAGAATCTTGGCTATGTGAGCGAATTGTTTGCCGTCAATAATTGAATAATCGGTGATAATCAAATCGTTGGGCTCGCAGATATCTTTGGTAAGAAATCTCATACCGCCGCCGGATATATTGACTATCTCGGCATCGGATAGAGGAAGCTCGGTTAATTTAACTTCTTTCTTTTCCTTGAATTCGGCCTTTTCATCGTGAGTCAGAAGCCTGAACTTAAGAGGAATCATGCACGAATAACGATAATATTCCCTGCGCTGATATTTGACCAGATTGGAAATGATTTCAATTTCTAAAAGAGACTTCTCTCCTTCTTTGTAACGGTTAACCACACGTACAATGCACTGGAAAAGGCCTTCGGGCGTGAAGATGTGAATATCGTATTCACTGCCCACAGGCAAAAGAACCGTATTGCCCTGCTCAACCGGCATATTAACAACCAGGCGGTCATCGGAGATAATATCGACTACCTTGGATTCGTATTTTTTCTTAAGATAACTTCCGTCATCCTGAAGAACCCTGTCAATAACTTCAAGTTCGACCTTGGAGTCGAGAGCAATATATTTGCTTAAAAGTAACCCGTTATCTTTCATATTTACCCCTCTACAAACAATATGAAACTTAACCCATACACCTAATTAATTATACAACAAAAAAGGAAAAGTATCAAAACTTTTCCTTTAATCTTTTGGAGCCAGGCACGCTTCGCGAGCCAGCACCTATTATT
>CACWZK010000055.1 GCA_902765365.1 uncultured Lachnospiraceae bacterium | reverse complement strand
TGCTTGAAGTCCTCTGTTTATGAGGCTTTGAAGACTTTTAAAGACTTATGAAAACTTATGGAAAAATGCCGTGCCTTCGGCGATTCCTAATTTCATTTTTATAACTCCTTAAATCTCTTGTATGACATGCGAGAAGTATTTTATCACACAGATGCCTTTTCTTCAAACAAATTGTTATTTGTCTTTTTTATCACCCGAAGAAAGGAACTCTTCCTTGGTAATTTCCTTTGTATTATCGTACCCTTTGCCGTTAATGTTGTTGATTTCATAATCCACATCATAATAATGCATTTCACCCGGCTCCTTTTTATTATGACGTAATACAACAATCAGTAAGAAGCCACCGATTAATACAAAGAAAAGAATACCTGCAATTATAAAAGAAACAATCTTCGCCAAAAGAGGAACCGGCAAGAAAAAGATTACAAAAGCCGTAGCTATAACTATCACGGATAAAACCATTACTATGATCATGGCAATCTTTTCTTTGGTAGTTACCTCCCACGATCCGTGGCCTTCAGCAACTTTACCCTGATACTTTTCGTATACGTTTCCGGCAGAAACACCTTTACCGTCTTTTTCTAAAGAGGTGTAACCGCCTGCACTCCAATTTCTTTTATCGCCCATATTAATCCTCACTAATTCATTCAGACAAATAACCGTTCGGTCAGAATAATCATCAGGATTATTGTAGCATTTTTTCGGATAAGTGAATATTTTTTAAAAAATTTTTCAAATGGAACGCATAAGGAACGCAAATGCCATTCTTAAGGAACTTGACACATCTAAAATGTATGTTATCGGTCGACAAATTGGTCTTCCGCAAAAACATCTTGGAGGCTACTTAATATGTACTTTGACGCAATCGCAAAAATCATTTCCGAACGTACCGGATGTGATGTATCAACTATCAAACCCGAAAGCAAAATCTTCGAACTCGGAATCGACTCTCTTGATACAGTCGAGCTTCTGATGAATCTCGAAGATGAAATCGGAATCGAAATCGATCTTGACGAGAAAGTCGACACCATCGACGATCTCGATAAATTTATTCAGAAAAAAACTGCAGCTGCAGGAGTACAGTCATGATCAAATCCGCAGTATGCGACCTGTTGGGTATTAAGTACCCTGTTTTCCAGGGCGGAATGGCATGGATTTCCGACGGAAAGCTCGCCGCAGCCGTATCGGAAGGCGGAGGCCTTGGTATCATAGCAGCAGGCAATGCACCGGGTGAATATGTAAGAGAACAGATTAAAATCGCAAAAAACCTTACAGACAAACCCATAGGTGTAAACATTATGCTTTTAAGTCCTTTCGCCGACGAAGTGGCTAAGGTTGTCGTGGAAGAAAAAGTAAATGTGGTTACCACGGGCGCGGGCAATCCTTCCAAATATATTAAGGACTGGCTTAACGCCGGAATAAAAGTAATACCCGTTGTAGCATCCGTAGCTATGGCCAAACTTATGACCAGACTCGGTGCTTCCGCATTAATTGCCGAAGGCGGAGAAAGCGGCGGACATATCGGTGAACTCACCACCATGGTTCTCGTTCCGCAAATTGTCGATGCCACTACCCTGCCCGTCATCGCCGCAGGCGGTATCGGAAACGGACGCGGTGTCGCCGCAGCATTTATTCTCGGTGCTTCCGCAGTTCAGATGGGCACCAGATTTTTAAGCGCTTACGAATGCAATATTCATCCTTCGTATAAAGAAAAAATATTACATGCTACCGATCTTTGCACGATGGTAACCGGCAAAAGGCTCGGTCATCCTGTAAGAAGTTTACGCACTCCTTTCGCAAGAGATTATTTCAAAGCCGAATATTCGGATATCTCCGACGAAGAACTCGAAAAACTCGGCATGGGTGCACTCAGATCGGCCGTTATCGACGGAGACAACGAAAAAGGATGTTTCCTCGCAGGTCAGATTGCATCCGTCGTAAACAGGGAACAGAGCGCGGCTGACATCATAAAAGAAGTAATATTCGAAGCAGAACCCATACTTAAAAAAGCCGGAGAACTGGTGGTATAAAAAATGAACGAAAAAACTTTAAAAGACAAAACCGCTGTCGTAACCGGCGGTTCGAGAGGCATCGGAAAAGCAGTTTCTTTGAAACTCGCTTCTTATGGTGCAAATATAGCGGTTATTTTCGCAGGAAACGAAGAAGCCGCAAACGAAATTGTAAAAAAGATTAAAAACGAATACAAAGTCGAAGCAAAAGCATATCGTCTCGATGTGTCCGATTTTAATGCCTGTAAAGAAACCGTTGCAGAAATCAAAAATGATTTCGGATCGGTTCACATCTTAATAAACAACGCAGGTATTACAAGAGACGGTCTTCTTGCGATGATGAAGGAAAACGATTACGATGCTGTCCTTGATACCAATCTTAAAGGCGCATTCAATATGATAAGACATTTATCGGGAATGTTTATCAAAAACCGTGAAGGATGCATTATTAACATCTCTTCCGTCGCAGGTATTCTCGGCAATCCCGGACAGTGCAATTACTCTGCATCAAAAGCAGGTCTTATCGGACTTACCAAATCGGTTGCAAGGGAACTTGCGCCCAAAGGTATCAGATGTAACGCGATTGCTCCCGGATTTATAGCTACCGCGATGACCGAAAATCAGATTGAAAATCCGCTTCTTGCGCGTATTCCGCTTAACAGAATGGGCAATACCGACGATGTTGCCGAAGCGGTCGAATACCTTGTATTCGCATCCTACGTAACCGGCGAAGTCTTAAAAGTCGACGGCGGTATCGCAATGTAATTTTATGAAAAGAGAAAAGCAAAATGAATAAAGATTATAAAAGAGTTGTAATAACGGGAATGGGTGCTATCACTCCCGTCGGAAACAATGTAAAAGATACCTGGGATTCTTTAAAGAACGGGAAGAACGGTATCGCACCCGTAACTTTTTTTAACACGGATAATTTAAAGGCAACACTCGCGGCCGAAGTAAAGGGTTTTGACCCGGCTGAATATCTTGACGTAAACGAAATTCTTCGTACCGACAGATATACACAGCTGGCTTTGGGCGCCGCAACAGAAGCTTTAAACGACAGCAACATAAAGGGAAATGTGGATCCCGACAGATTCAGTGTCATATTGGGAACCGGTATCGGAGGAATTTCAACATTTGAAACCGAACATACCAAATTCTTGGAAAAAGGTCCGAGAAGAGTTTCACCTCTCTTCGTTCCCATGATGATTTCAAATATGGCTGCCGGAATGATTGCAATAAAATATGACTGCCGCGGTTCGGCCATGCCTGCCGTTACCGCATGTGCATCAGGGTCAAATGCAATAGGGGAAGCAATGCGACTTATCCGTCACGGATATTCTGATGCGGTCATAACAGGCGGTACCGAAGCTGCCATCTGCGCTTCGGCCATCGCCGGATTTTCAAACATGCAGGCTCTTTCTACATCAAGCGATCCAAACGCCGCTTCTCTTCCCTTTGATAAAAGAAGAGGCGGTTTCGTAATCGGCGAAGGCGCTGTGGTTCTTGTACTCGAAGAATATGAGCATGCTCATAAAAGAGGCGCAAATATTTACGGTGAAATCTGCGGATACGGCTCGACCTGCGACGCATATCACATCACTGCTCCTCACCCCGAAGCAAGAGGCGGTGCAAAAGCAATGCAGAACGCCTTAAGCGAAGCAGATTACAAGGAAGAGGATAAAGTATACATAAACGCTCACGGAACCGGAACTCCGATGAATGATGCGCTTGAGACACAGGCTATAAAGCTTGCGCTCGGTGAAGAAAAAGCCAAGGCATCATTTGTAAGTTCCACCAAATCAATGACCGGACATATGCTCGGTGCGGCAGGCGCTATTGAAGCGCTGGCCTGCATTATGGCTTTAAAAGAAAATATATTACCACCAACGATTAACTTGAATGAACCCGATGAAAAGTGCGACTTAAACTATATTCCTAACAAATCCCTTAATTCCGACATAACCCTTGCACTTTCTAACTCACTTGGATTCGGGGGTCATAATGCATGTCTCGCATTCAGAAAGGCCTGAATATGAACAAACTTGAATTAATGCAAATACTGCCACACCGAGACAATATGCTCCTTATCGAAGATTCGGAAAATATTGACGGTACAGCCGTCGGACACTATCACGTCAGAGGTGACGAATTTTTCTTAAAAGGACATTTTCCGGGAAACCCCATCGTTCCCGGAGTGATCCTTTGCGAAATGATGGCACAGAATGCCTGCGTTTTGATGCAGGGAAAAATAACCGAAAACTGCATTCCCGTTTACACCGGACTTAACAATGTCAAGTTCCGCTCTCCCGTCAGACCCGGTGACACGGTTGAACTTAAGTGTGAAATCACCCGTTCAAAGCACCCGTTCTATTTCGGGAAGGGAAGTGCTTCGGTAGGAAATACACTTTGCATGTCCGCCGAATTTTCATTCGCCGTTACAGGAGCATAAAAAAATGAGTATCAGTCAACTTTACTGTCGCGAGATTACTGACGCAAACGGTGCATTAACCGACTTTTTACTTGATTATCCTTTCGATTTTAATTTTGGCTATGATGTTGTAGACCTTCAGGCAAAAACGGAGCCCGGCAAAAGAGCTCTCGTATGGTGCAATGTCGAAGGTGAGGAACACATATTTACCTTTTCGGATATAAAAAAATATTCAAACAAAATGGCAAATGTATTTTTGTCACACGGTATTAAAAGAGGTTCACGCGTAATGCTTGTTCTAAAAAGACATTACGAGTACTGGTTCGCCGTTATCGCACTTCACAAGATCGGTGCGCTTGCCATACCCGCATCGCATATGCTGACGGTGAGTGATTTTTCATACCGTATCAATACCGCAAAAGTGGATGCAATTATCTGCACTCCGCAAAACGAGGTATGTGAAAAAATACAGGAAGCACTGGAAAACTATAATTCGGATATCAAACTCTGGTGTGTCAAAGAAGACAAAGAAGGATTTTACAATCTTTCGAAGCAGACCGAAGAAGCAAGCGGGGAATTAAAAAGAATACCCACCCTCGCAAGCGATCCGATGCTTATGTATTTCACTTCCGGAACTACCGGCTATCCAAAGGGCGTCATACACAATTACACCTACCCTTTGGCTCATATAATAACTGCCAGATACTGGCAGCAAACCGAGAATAACGGCTTACACTTTACTGTAGCAGAGACAGGATGGGCGAAAGCCTCCTGGGGCAAATTGTATGGACAATGGCTCACAGGATGTGCCGTAATGGTTTATGATTTCGACAATTTTGAACCCAGACAGCTTAGTAATATCATAAACAAATACGGCGTTACGTCGTTCTGCGCTCCACCCACGGTTTACCGTTATCTCGTTCGTAAAGGGATTCCAAAGATGCCTTCGTTGAAGCATGCAACTACGGCCGGGGAAATGCTTTCTCCCGAAGTATTCCGTAAATTCTTCGAAGCGACGGGTCTCACCCTCGCAGAAGGTTACGGCCAGACCGAAACTACTTTACTAATCGCAAACTTCAAGGGAGTCAAAGCATGTGAGGGCTCTATTGGAATCCCCTCTCCTTTGTACGATATAAAGCTTCGTACAAAGGACGGCAGAACCCCTCTTCCCGGCGAAATCGGGGAAGTTGTAATCGTTCCAAAAAAGAACGCTCCGAGAACAGGTATATTCTCAGCTTATCTCGACAACGAAAAACAATATGAATATGTCTTCAGAGACGGAGTTTATCACACGGGCGATGCAGCCTATGCAAACGAAGACGGTGTCTTCTTTTTTGTTCCGGACACATTAAGAGGCCAGGCCATAAAAGCCGTAGTGGTTCTCGACCGCGGATACACTCCTTCCGGAAAACTCGAAAAAGACATCAAAGAATTCTGCAATAAAAAACTTGCCGAATACAAATGGATTCGTCTCGTGGAATTCGTAAAAGAAATGCCGAAGACCATCAGCGGAAAAATTGTAAAACCGGCTCTCAGAGGATAGGAAATTCCTTATAAAAATACTCGGGAAAGTTGAAAAGATTATTTATCTCTGATAAAATTTTCATGTACGTTTACTTCTGAGTCTTTGCTAAAAGGAAAACAAATGATCAATACACCGAAAAGAGCCGACGACATACTTAATTTTCAAATTAACGGCTTTCATCAATATATCTTCGACAAAACCGCTCACATTTATTTCGTAAGCAAGAATTTCGAAAAACTGACCGGTTTTAAAGAGGACGAACTTCTTGATGAAAGCAGGGATTTGTACTCTCTTCTCGTTCATCCCGAAGATCTAAAAGTTTATTCCACATTTATCGAAAAAACATGCGCTTTTGAAACCAGCGAAAGCGTTGAATATCATTTAATAAAAAAAGACGGCAGTATCATTTATGTCCGCGACACGATTTCCAGCGTAAAAGGCGAAGACGGTACAATGATTCTATCGTCTTATTTAACCGATATTTCCGAATTTGAAATCGACAACAAAAACTTACGTTTCTTGGACGAAACTTCTCCGTGCGGATTTTTAAAATATACCTGCGAAAAGAATCCCAGAGTAACATTTGTAAACAAACAGCTCATAGATTTCTTACGCATTCCGAACGTCGACTCTCCCGAGTTTGATTTACCCGAGATGTACAAACAGAATATCTTTCTCTTTATACCGCCCGATGAAAGAAGGCGTTTTTCACTGTTTTTAAACAGAGTGAATACCGCCGGCAAACCGATAGCGGGCGAAATGTCTCTTTTACGATTGGACGGAACCAGAATCCGTGTATTCGGCTGGGTTACCAAGCACAAAAACGAAGACGGCAGCGAAGAATTCCAGAGTGCATTTATGGATATAAGCGAGCGTTTCGAAAATAACGAAATCAACGAAGCAAACAGATATATAAAGGCGTTAAGCGAAGTATACGACAAGATTTTTGAATTCAATACCCTAAACAATACCGTCAAATGTCTTTACTCAAACAACTCTTCGATGTTTAAGCATTTTGAAAACATCTCGATGCCGCTTGACGAAGCGCTTAAAAAATTTATTACGGAATCCGTGGATAAAAACGATTCCGAAATGGTTAAAAATTTCTTCGATGATTTTTCCTCGAAGAAGTTCTTCGAACCCGACGCCAAACCGCCTACAATTTCTTACAAGGCACTCTCTTCGGACAATGTTTTAAGACAGTATAACGGCGTATTTATCAAAGTCACCGAATCCATAGGATACTTCTGCTTAAGAAGAACACACGAATCCAACGAAGTATCGGATTTAAAGAACCAGAATCTTCAGTTAAAAGAAAAAATGAACGATCTTATCATGAGATTCTCCGACGGAATTGCGGCATTCGAAGTAACTCCCGAAGAATACATGAAGCCTCTTTACGCAAGCGAAAACGTTTGTGAGTTTTTCGGTTACACAAATGAGGAATGGATTCCCCTAACCAAAAAATACACTCCCTGGAAAGAATTTGTAGCAAGGAGCGAGGCAAGTAACGAGGACTTTTTAAACTTCCTTAAAAACGGCGAGGCCGAATTTACGTACTTTGATTATAAAGCCGAATGCGAAAAGAAAATCCGCGCCGTTTGCACACAAAAAGACATGTATGCAAAATCACCCAGATATGTAGTTTTATATTCTGTGGATGAAAATGCCGAAAATAAAAAAGAAATATCCGAAAATCACAGTGTAACAATTCGTACTTTCGGATATTTCGATGTATTTGTGGATGATAAACCCATTGCTTTCAGAAACAAAAAATCCAAGGAACTTTTAGCTCTTCTTATAGACAGAAAAGGCGGTTTTGTAACGAGCGAAGAAGCCATCGGATTCCTTTGGGAGGACGAACCCGCCAATACTCTTACGCAGTCAAGATACAGAAAAGTCGCTCTTCGTCTTAAGAACACGCTCGAAGAATACGGTGTGTCGGATATTGTCGAAAGCGTGGACGGTAAAAGACGTATCGTGAGAGAAAAAGTTAAATGCGATCTCTTTGATTATCTCTCGGGCAGCAAGGAATATTCGAAAGATTTTAAGGGAAGCTATTTAACCAATTACAGCTGGGCGGAAACCACACTCGGAGAACTTATAAATTCATAGTTTTTTCTCTTATGCTCTCCCAGTTAAAACATCTCGTGAAATTGTCTTTCAAAGGTTCGGTTTCCCTGTTCCACGGTCTGTCGAAAACCATGACTTTTATATCGGGAAGATGGTCAAAAAACTTAAAAGCCGATGGTGAGTCTTCCACCGCTAAATCAAATTTCATTTTGTAATAGTCTTCAAGTTTCAGACTAAAATCGGAATTCTTCATAAAGTTTTCCCTGCCGTATTTATCGAGACAGTAAAGCTTTACATCTTTAAGTCCGTGATTGTCAAGCCATGTTCTTGAAGCCTCATATGCGCTGAAAGGGCGTCCTGTTATAATCGAAACATTATCCCCTCTTTCAATCCATTCATTTAAGACTTTCACTGCTCCCGGCGTTTCCTTAAATCCTAAAAGAACATCATTTTCGTGGCCTTTCCTAAGCAGTGCGTCGTACTGTTCGTCATTTAAATCAAACGCCATCTGAAGGTTAAAATATCTCATTTTCTCATACGGCACATCAATATCAAACATTTCACGCGCCAGGTCCGAAAATGCTGCCGCAGTCTCGCAGAGGCAGTCGTCAAAATCAACATATATATTCATGTTTATTCCTCTAAAAAATTATTTCTTCGCCCGAATGTACATACTCTATTTTTTCGTTAAGAATCGGTTTCATTATTTCATACGCGGGAATGCCGGTACAGTGACATGTTACAAACCTTGAAGGATAATTCTTCAACTCTTCGGCGATTTCTTTAATCTCTTCAATTTCTTTCTCATCATAACCGCTCTTTTTCATCAAATGAAAACCGCTTATAACGACATCCGGCGCTTCATTATATTTTTCTTTATAAGCATCTAAAATACTTAATATTCCGTTATGTGCACAGCCTGATAAAAGATACGATTTTCCGTTTTCTCTCACAACCAGAAAATGTTCATGTGAAAAATCGTCATGCTCGAAAGAATCGCCCTTTTTTATCAGCAGATTTTTGTTCGTGGAAGGAAGTTTGTGAGTTCTTGTTTTAATCGTAAATACTTCCGTTTCGCTGTTTATAACGGTATCTCCGTTTAACAAAACCGCCTGAGGAAGATTCGCTATGCTTTTATCTATTCCGATGTATCTGTATCTTTCCAAAGCCTGCAATCCGTCATCAGCATAATAATCTTTTACGGCACCTTCCTGAAAGTAAATTTTTGCCCTGTCATTAATTTCGGTAAAAGGAATAATACCGCCAGAATGATCGTAATGCCCGTGGCTTAAGACAACCGTGTCAATAGCGGATAAATCGATTTTAAGCGCCTTTGCATTTTCAAGCGTATCCGCGGAAGGTCCCAGATCCAACAGCATTTTATGCTTTGCGGTTTCAATATAAAACGAAAGTCCGTGAGCCGCTATGCATTCACTGTTTCCTTTTGTATCTTCAATAAGATTAACTATTCTCATAAAACTATCCTTTATCTTTCAAATCACGCATACCATTTTACCATAAAAGAAACATATTATCATTTAAAAAAGACTGCCTTTTTCAAAGCAGCCTTTAATATTTTAAATATCCCTTATCCGAGCGCCACATCCAGCGCCATCATAAGAATAAATCCTACCGAAAACGTTATAACACCGACATTTGAATGTTCTCCCGAAGACATTTCGGGGATTAACTCTTCCACAACCACATATATCATGGCTCCTGCGGCAAAGCTTAAAAGGTACGGCATCGCAGGTACTATAAAAGAAACCGCAAGTATCGTAAGCAGCGCTCCGATCGGCTCTACGGCGCCTGACAGCATTCCGAGTAAAAATGCCTTGCCTTTATTCTTTCCTTCCGCGCAGAGAGGCATCGAAATAATTGCTCCTTCGGGGAAATTCTGAATCGCTATACCGATTGCAAGAGCCAGTGCTCCGCTTGCGGTAATAGAAGTTTTTCCGGATAAAAGACCCGCATACACAACACCTACCGCCATTCCTTCGGGAATATTGTGAAGGGTAACGGCAAGTACCATCATGGTGGTTTTCTGTAATTTGCTCTTCATTCCTTCGGCTTTGTCGGTATTAAGATGCAGATGCGGTATTACCGAATCCAGTATCAAAAGGAATACTATTCCAAGCGAAAATCCGATTGCAGAAGGGATAAACGACATGCTTCCGAAATTTGATGACTGCTCTATCGCAGGGATTATAAGGCTGAAGAAGGAGGCTGCGACCATAACGCCGCTCGCAAAGCCCGTTAAGCCTCTTTGAACCTTATCTCCCATTTTTTCTTTCATAAAAAATACGCAGGCTGCCCCGGCAGTTGTTCCGAAGAAAGGTATTATAAGTCCGAGTGCTGTATTAAAATCCATAATCTTTCTCCTTTTTTGTTGACAATCAATAAAGTTAGACTAAACAAACTCTATTGTCTTTTTTATAACCGGCAAATTCATGCCGGTTATTTTCAACTAACATTATATTCTGTTAATCATAAATGTCAACTCTTACTGTCCGTTTCTTTTATGATAGTCATCAAGTGCCGACTTAATAGCCTCTTCAGCGAGTACCGAACAATGCATTTTATAATCGGGAAGTCCGTCGAGCGCTTCGGCTACCGCTTCATTGGTTAATTTCATCGCATCCGCTACGGGCTTGCCTTTTATAAGTTCCGTTGCCATCGAACTGGACGCTATCGCGCTGCCGCAGCCGAAAGTTTCGAATTTGACATCTTTTATGATGTCGTCTTCAATCTTTAAATACATCTTCATGATATCGCCGCACTTGGCGTTGCCGACTTCACCGATACCGTTGGCATCCTCTATTACTCCGACATTTCTCGGATTTCTGAAATGATCCATTACTTTTTCACTATATAAAGCCATTTTGTTTTCCTCCGTACATACAAATTATAAAATGAATTCTCTTTTACCCGAAATCAAATCTCTCCATACAGGAGAAAAACCTCTTAAGTACTCAACCACTTCCTTGACGGATGCAATAATCGTCTCAACTTCCTCATCCGTGGTGCTCTCGTCTATCGTAAGTCTTAACGAGCCGTGAGCCACATCATGCACTCTGCCGATTGCCAAAAGTACGTGACTTGGGTCAAGAGAACCCGATGTACATGCGCTTCCCGATGAAGCGGCAATTCCCTTATCGTCTAAAAGAAGCAGAATTGATTCGCCCTCAATTCCTTCAAAACAGAAATTGACATTGCCCGGAAGACGTTTCTTTGCATCACCGTTTAGTGCGGAATGGGAAATATCGGATATACCTTCGATTAACCTGTCTCTCTTGGCCGTTACAATCTTTGAATAATTCTCAAGATTGGAAACCGCATCCTCTAACGCAACAGCCATAGCCGCTATGCCCGGTACATTTTCGGTGCCGGCTCTCTTTCCTTTTTCCTGTGCCCCTCCTTCGATTAAATTAAATAATCTGACACCCTTTCTAACATACAAAAATCCAACACCCTTGGGGCCGTGGAATTTGTGTGCGGATGCGGAAAGCATATCGATATTGTCATCAACAACGTTAACGGGAATATGTCCGATTGCCTGGACAGCATCCGTATGGAATGTTACGCCGTGTTTCTTACAGACTTCGCCGATTTCACGTATGGGCTCAATCGTTCCGATTTCATTGTTGGCAAACATAATGGTTACAAGACAGGTATCTTCCTTTATCGCATCCTCGACCTCACCCGGATCAATGAGTCCGTTTTCGTGAACGTCCAAAAGTGTGATTTCAAAACCTTCTTTTTTAAGCTTGTTTAAAGTATGCAATACCGCATGGTGTTCAAAAGCCGAAGAAATAATATGCTTCTTTCCTGCTGCCTCTCCTGCCTTTGCGGCACTAAGTATCGCCTGGTTGTCAGACTCGCTTCCGCCGGATGTGAATATTATTTCCTTCGGATTTGCACCGATTGCTTTTGCAACCTTTGCTCTCGCATCCTCCAGGACTTCCCTGGATTTTTGTCCGAACTCATAAAGACTCGACGGATTTCCGTATGTATCTTTTATGAGCGAAACCATTGTTTCCAAGGCCTTTTCGCTCATTTTTGTTGTAGCTGCATTATCTGCATAAATCATGTGTGTTTACTCCTTTCGGCAGAACAAAAATGTATTCTTATCTGCCAAAATGAATTTTATTCCTATTCGCCTACTGTGTCAATAGGTTTTTAACTCATAATAAAAAGCCCTCATCGGACTTTTTATGTATTTATATATTTATTCAGCTGATTTTGCCTTAAATTCCAAGACCTTTTCGGTATATACCGCCTCGCGTTTCTTAAGGACAAAAAATTCGATTACAAGGCAGATTATATAAGTTAATACCACTATCGCTCCAAATATACTCCATACTATAATATTTCCCTTTGTGGAGAACATTCCCATAAGATAAAACATCAAAACCTCAACAGGAATAAACAATACGTAAAAGAGTGTCAGCGAAAAGATAAATCCCCTCTTTTGCATTTTTTTTGTCAGGAAGCAGATTCCGAAGGTAATCACTCCCCAGAGGCATAAAACGAAAAGTTTTATTAAAAAAGCGATTGAAATCGATTTGCTTCCGAGCGCGATATTAAGTATCACGGAGCATATTACCAGCCATGCAAATACAAACGACATTGCGTTTCTGAAATATATTAAAAAATCTTTTGTACTTCTCATATCAGTTCCTTATTCCGAGCAGTTTCTTAAGTTCCGTCGCATATCGCCTGGAGATAACCACCACTTCGTCATTCGACAAAGTTGCAAGTATGTTTCTGGTTATCTCGGGCTTAAGCCTGACCACTTTGTTTAAATTGATAATCACAGATTTAGAACATCTGAAATAGTCCCTGTTATCCAGTATCTCTTCGAGCTCATACAGTCTTTTATCCGTGCTTAATACTTTATCTTCGGTATAGATAAATGTCTTTTTATCCACGGATTCAATGTAAAAGATATCATTCGGAGAGACAATATATGTATTACCGTCTTCCGTTCCGGAAATACCGGTAGAGAAATTGTCTATATGTCTCTTAAGTCTTTTGACTTCATCCGTAATATCCTTACAGTGAATTTCGACATTGACCGATTCAGTTGTCTGATTGTTAATTATCTCAACTCTCAACTAAGAATTCTTTCCTTTCGGGCATTTATAAAAAGTAAAACCACAAGTATTGCCTGCATGATGATTATAAAAGCGGCGATTCCTGCATTACCGAAAAACAGTGATACGAACATTGCGCCGACCGCTTCGATAATCGAGATAACCGTATATGCCTTGCAGTTATAAACCCAGGCGAACGGTAAAAGATGTGCTCCGAAGATGATGGCATATATCAAAAGCATTGCCTGAGGTAAGAATGTACAGGTCAGCATCGCTATCGGAAGATAAAGGTTCTGATTCATCGTACACATAAACCCGAGTTTGCTGACAGGGTTTTTCGTTTTCTTAAAGATTTTTGCTTTAAGAACGAGCGAGAAAAGAATCGCTACGGGCATCATAAAAGCCGAACTTACAAATGTAAGCAGATTTGCTTTGTCAAGCGATGTGGCAAAAATCTGTACGCCTAAAACCATGCTCCAAACGATTACCGATGACATCATGTAAGGCAGACCGTTTTTCTGTAAAATCTTGGCCTCTCTTCTTAATTCCTCGATATTGTTAACGTTACCTGAAAGTCTTAATGTATCCATGTTTAATCCTCCTTAGATTGTCTTTATGAGCACATCTTACAGAAGGCTAAAACGGATATCAATACTTCGGATACCAAGCGGTACAAAGGGCATTACCAAGATGCCAAAAAGCCTATTAAATAAGGATTTTAAGCAGATCTTCGGGCGTATCGGCTATGGTCTTCGCACCGTATTCTTCCAACATTTTCCTGCCTCTGAATCCCCAGGATACACCAATAAAATCCATTTCTGAATTCAGGGACGTTTCCAAATCGACATTGGAATCTCCGATGTAAACCGCATCCTCTCTTTTTATGTCAAGACGCCTTAGGATTTCATCCACCATATCTCTTTCAGGCTTTAGTGCAAAACCTTTGGTTTCTCCCATGGCACAGTCAAAGCATCCTTCATAATACTTTTCGGCGAGTTTCTGCACGCCTATATCTGCTTTGTTTGATACTACAGCGGTTTTAATACCTTCAGCCTTCAGTTTCTTTATAACATCGACTATTCCGTCATAGGGCTTTGTTTTTATTTCGTTATGATCCTTGTAATATGTAAAAAGATCGTTGTACACTGCCATTACAGTCTCTTCGTTGCTTCCCTCGGGAGTGGCTCTTTTGGCTTCCATGTAAAGACCGTTTCCGACTATTTTTCTGACTTCGTCTATGGTCAGTTCCCTGAATCCGTTTTTTCTTAAAGCATAGTTGGTAGAATCGGTCAGATCCTCCAATGTATCAAGAATCGTACCGTCCATATCGAATATGGCAAGTTTATATTTTTTCACGTTTCTCTCCTTAATTAAGGATTATATTTTTTTACGGTTTCATAAAAAACCTTTTTTACATTGTTTTCTTTTTTATTCGATGTAAAATCACTCTCCGTCACTTCCGTAAAAGAAAAATCAATCCATTTACCGATTATATCCTCAAATCTGTCTTTTGGCACGGGAAAATCGTTTATATAATATTTTCCGTCGGGTGTGGCGGTATACTTCTGCATGGGATGGCAGTTGTAAAAATTGTAAATAGCGTAATTAACGATACTGTTTCCGTCCTCTTTTAAAGACGCGCTTATCGCCCTGTTGTATGCGGCGTAGGATAATTGTCCTTCAAACTCGGAATCAGTCACTTCGTAAACATATTTTGAAATGTCTGAATTTTCATCCTTGTATATGCTTGCTTTATATACATAGTATTTATCGTTTGATAAAAGAAACATTTCCGGAATATTGTCGCCGTCAAGATATATGAATGAATACTCCGCTTCCTCTGTTTTTCGTGAAAGCGCCTCTGCATAAGCCTCGTATGCTGCTTCGATGCAATCGTCATCATATTCCTTGTTATATATTTCCCCGGTATACTCATCTATTACAAATTCAAAATTACCGTTTAAGGGAATCATGGTATTGATTGCGTTTATATCCAGTTCTTTTCTGTATTTGATAAGATAATTAAAACAATCCTGATATTCCAGAAGTGTTGAGTAATCGGTATCGATATGATTTACCGTCGCAGGAGAATCGGGATCCGAAGAAGATATATTCTTCTCAAAAGAAGCAACAAGCTCGAATTTATTGTCTTTGTTTATTGTCACATAATAATTTTTTAAGAACGATTCCGACATGTTCCATTCGTTAAACCAAAGTATATTTTCTTTTTCCACATAGTATAAATCGGCTCCGTGCTGAGTATAATAGCTTCCGATTTCGATTACTTCATCCTTGTCAAAATCAAAAGTACAGAAATGAAATTCTATACTTGACGAAAGCGATATTTCTCCGGAATACACCACATAGACAAGTTCCGGAAGGTTGTCGTTGTTAATATAAAAATAATTAAACTTAACCTGCCAGCCTGTTTCGGCAAGTTCATCCAAATATGCTAAAAATGCCTCGGAAGCTTTAAAAAGTTCTTCATCGGAATATGTTGCTTCGGGATTTGCTGACTCGAAATCTTCTCTTGAGAAATACTCCATTACTTCAAAGTCATTGGGAACAACGAAGTTCATCATTGAAGACTCGTATGTCTCTTGGTATCCGGGGTCGGGTTTTTCTTCGGGCTTTTCTTCGGGTATATCAACGGGTGTCTGAATATGCGCATGATAAGTCGAGGAGTCTTTTGTGTCTAAAGGAATTTCATTGCCAGACAGTTCACAGGCGCAGAAGAAAAATGCCGCGCCTGCTGCCAGTAACCCTGCCAATAATCTTTTTAAGTTAAGTTTTAAAACATCTTTTTTAATACACATTTCACCCGTACTCTTTTCTTTTACACAATCCGGAAGAATATTGCATTCATATCTTTCGTTTATTTCATTAGCATCAGACAGTCTTGTATAAGCCATGTAACTCCTCATTTATACTATGTTCGGAACGATTCCGTGTTTTATGTGATATCTGTAAAAGAGATTTACGCCCAGGTAAAATACAGCATTGTAAGGTCTCTTAATAAGGCACTCGCTGAATATCGTTCTCTTTAATATGCATCTTATGGAATAGACATCATTGTAAAGATCCCAGTACGCTTTAGTCAGTTCCTCGGGTGTCATGTTTTTGGGAATGTGAACCGCTTCGCAGGAATTGTACGAATACATGTCAGTATTGTAGATTCTGTCCTGCTCTTTCATTTCATCGTAGTACTGGGTGCCGGGGATGGGCGTTAATATGTAAAAACGCGGAACGGCGATTTTGTTGTCTTCGATGAATTTGGCAGTGGCCTTGATCGATTCAAGCGTATCTCCCTCGGCACCTACAACCATTTCCGTGGATATGTCTATTCCGTGCTTGCGGATAATCTTAAGCTGCTTCGAATATTCGTCGGGATGAGCCCAGGCCTTCTGCATGCCAACTAAACTCTCTCTGCTTATGCTCTCAAGGCCGAAGCTTAACGCATAACATCCGCTCTTTGCAACGGCGGTTAAAAGTTCTTCGTCTTTGGCTATATCTATCGAGCACTGCGTCATCCAGTGCATCTTAAGTTTGGCGATTTCCTTTACCATTTCAAGTGCGTAATTTCTGTCCGAAAAAAGATTGTCGTCGAGTAAAAGAAACTGTTTGAAACCAAGTTCCTTAACCCTCTTAATGTCACGTATTACGTCGGGAATGCTCCTTCGTAAATACTTGCCGTGATAAAGGCAGTAAATCGAGCAGAAACTGCATGTCTTCGTGCATCCCCTGCCTGCCTGTACGGGCAGGAAATTGCCGATTCTTTTATTTAACACAAGTTCGTATTTAGGAAGCGGTGTCTCAAGCTTTGTAATCGGTTTCTTGTAAAAGTCTTTAAGTGTGCCGTTTAAA
>CACWZK010000054.1 GCA_902765365.1 uncultured Lachnospiraceae bacterium | reverse complement strand
ATTTCAAAATGCAAACCTTCTTTTACACAAAGAAGATATAAACCGATAGTCGCAAGTGCAACACATATCCAGATTAGAGCCTTGGTTTTCTTCCCGAAAAAGATTCCGAGGACAGGAACCATGATGATGTATAGAGCGGTTAAAAACCCTGCTTTACCGACTGCCTTGGAATAAAGGATTCCAAACTGCTGAAGGCTTGATGCCACGCATAAAAGAATGCCGCAAATAATTCCACCAAATATTGTTGCTTTGGTGTAACTGTTAAAAAGTCCCTTTTTACCGGGTGTTTCTTCGGTTTTTTCTTTGTTTTTCCTTCGTGAAAAATTGATGATTACGAAAGGAATTAAAACCAGCGAACCTACGATGTATCTTGAAAAATTAAATGTAAAAGGACCTACGTAATCCATTCCGACGCTCTGGGCCACAAATGCGGTTCCCCAGATAAATGCCGTCATAAAAAGCATTACGAGGCCAAGCCACTTTTTCATTGTTTAAACTCCGGTGTATTGTATGTTTTATTTAGTACTGCTTCGCTGCGAATATTTTACGATAATCAGTTCTACCGCCATTCTGTCGGTGAGTGCGCCCGTCCTAGATTTGAGGTTTAAATCCACACAGTCATTCATGCAGTCCGTAATTTCCTTCATGGAAAACTTGGATGCCTGATTAACGAATTTATTGGCGTATTTTATTCCTTTTACGCTGTCTGCTATGGCGTTCGTCGAAAAGCCTTTGCTTCTTAAATCCTTAACCTGGTAGAGAATTCTCATCTGTCTTTCGATGAGACTTAATATCTTTTGCGGAGCAACCTTCAGTTCGAGTAAATCGGAGTAGAACTGCATGGCAAGATCGACTTTTTTCTCGGACATTGCATCGACCATTTTAAATACCTGGTCCTGGGGATTTTCACTGACAAGAGCCAGGACGTCATCGACTTTAATATCGGTATCTTCGCCTTTATATGCGATTAACTTATCCATTTCGTTTTTTATCCGCATCATATCCATGCCCGTGCGGTTAAGAAGTGTGTCAAGTGCGGTTCTGGATATTCTTTTGCCGGATTGGGACAATTCTTTTATGATCCATCCTTCTATGAACCCCTGCGGCTGCTCATTCATTTCAGATGCGTAGCCAACTTCTTTTATGGCTTCGAAAAGGCCCTTTTTGCTTGATATTTCCTCTTCCGTAAATATGATGTAAGTTGTCTCGGGCAAATTCCTGATGCAGTCGGCCAGCGCTTTATTTTCAGCCGAAAATGCCTTGCTGTTTTCAATGAGAATGACTCTTTTTTCCGCAAAGAAAGGATAACTTGACGCCATTTCAATTACCGCCGGCACATCAAACGGTGTACCAACAAACAGCGAAAAGTTCATATTCTGCTTCAGCTCCTCGAGCGAATCCGTCCCAAGCAAAGCTTTAAGAAGTCTGTTTCTGTAGATTCTTACCGCCTGCTGTTCTTTGCCGTACAAGAGGTAAACATGAACAAAACTATTCTGTTTTATGTGCTCATTAATTGTTTTCATTGTGATTCCCTTAAAATCTCATACGAAAACATTATACATTATTTCTGTTCTTAATGCACGGGGCAAAAGAAAGCAAACTCTTCCTTATCCGTGCGATAAATATAAGTTCCCGATTTTTCAAGCGCTTCAAGTGTTTCTTTGTGAGGATGACCGTATTGATTGTCAAAGCCGCAGGATATAACGCTTATGCGCGGTTTCAAGGTGCATAAAAAATATTCGCTGTTAGTGTTATTGGCGGAACCGTGATGTGCGACCTGAAGAATATCTATCGGACCCCTCATAAAAGATAAAACCTTCTCTTCCGCCCTTATATCCGCATCACCCATAAAAAGAACTTTCTCTTCTTTTGTCTGCATTAAGACAACGAGCGAGCAGGCGTTGGAATCGTCAGGCGGAAAACCCGCATCGGGGGATAAAACCGTGAAACTGATTCCGTCGTCGGAAATAAAAACATCTCCTGTTGAAGAATAAATTACCTCCGTTCCCGCTTCTTCGGCTAAAGTTGTTATCGTGAAAAATTTTTCCTCAAGAGTTTTCGGAACGATTATTTCTTTTATGGTAATTTTTCCTTCACTGCCATCCGCCAGCAGGCCTTTAATTCCACTCGTATGATCCGCATCTTCGTGCGAGATAAACCATGCGTCCACGCTGTCGATTCCGTAATATGCGAAATAGGGTGATAAAACATATTCATCGATATTTTTCCTGTCCGTCGAACCGCCGTCGTAGCAGTAGACATTTCCTTTGTACTGGATGCATACGCAAAGTCCCTGGCCGACATCAAGAAATTCAATTTTATCCTTTCGCCAATAGATTAAAAAGGCAGCAATGTTAAGTACGAGAACTGCCGTCGAACCCGCAAACAATAATACTCTTTTCTTTCTGATGCTTCGTATTTCTTTCGTTGGATTGTATGCAGGACTTTGCCTTATGCGGTTGTTAATAAGCTTGTCTTTACGCCACAGACTTAACTTGATTTTTCTGATGATAAAAGCACTTAAAAGCAGGATGAATTCATATATAAGGCACCTTGCAATTCCTCTGGCGCCTGTTGTAATAACTGCTTTCGGAAGTGTCAGTTCGGTTTTCATCAGCCATTCGTAAATCTCGAGAAACAAATGTATTCCTATTGCAAAGATATTGAATTTTCCGGATAGGAGAAAAATGTATAAATCAGGTGATATTAAGGAACCTGCAAAAAGCAGTTTGCAAATGTTGATAAAAATGCTGCTCTCTATAATTGCTCTTAGGCAAATGCAGGAAATTCCGAGCATCAGCAAAACCGTCATTCCCGGCACTAAAACAATATTAATCAAAGGAGCATATAAAGGGATTTTATAATATGAATTTACAACCACGGGAAGCGTGGTCATTGTCACTGATGTACTGATTGAAAGCGTGGAGATTACACCTTTGGCTTTCTTGCCGATTACCGCAAAAATCGGAAGAACCACAGCAATTGAAATGATAGCAAGATACGACATCAAAAAACCGTTTTGTAACACATATAGGGGTTTAATCATTATAGTCACAAGAAGCGCCACAGCCATCGAATTAAGCGAATCGTAGGATTTGTTAAACATCTTTCCGATACAAAGAATTGCAAACATCACGGTGGCTCTAAGTGCGGATGCGGAAAACCCAATCAGATATCCGTATAAAAACAATATAAAAACCGTGATTATGTATGAGGCTTTAAAAGAAAGAGGCGTCTTTTTTAGGAGAAATAAAGTAATAGCCGCAAACATGGAAATATGCAGTCCGCTTATTGCAAGCAGATGCCCTGCTCCCGCATCTTTATACAGGTCTTTGGTTTCTTTATCAAGATTGGTTTTATCCGCCAAAAGAATTGCCTTCATCATTCCCGCATCTTTGGCGTTTAAGCTTCGGTCTATAAGACCGCCGATTTTCAAAGATATCCTAAAAGAAGTATCCGCAAATACATTTTTCTTCATATCGCAGGATATAAGTTCACACGAATACGCACTGAATAGATAACCCTTGGAAATATAGAATCTTCGCATATTAAACTCGCCGGGGTTGGTCGCTTTGTTATAAACATTGATTTTACCGCGTATTTTGACCGTAGAGCCGATGTTTACCCCTGAGGCAAATATTTCATCCATATTACAGTCAAACGAGCATACGACCCCCATTTTGGCGCATAAAAACGAAGAGGATTTTATTTTCTTAAAATCCCTTAATTCATCAGATACAAATTCGACATCTTTCAGGTACAAATATGTCTTTTCGTTCTTATACTCCAATCCCTCGACAACCCCGCATACCTCGCCCTCCGCTGTAGAATGACGAGGTATGTCAAGGCGTTTTTCCGCGGTATCTAGGAATATAAGTGCAAAACCCGCCAGGATTAGTGCTGCCCACATAATGGGTCTTTTAATTTTTCCCATCATCTTCACCGCACACAGACATAGGGCTTAATCTTGTTAAACGTCGCGTCTTTTATACCCGAAATATTCTTAAGTTCCTCAATCTCCTTAAATCCTCCGTTTGAATCCCTGTATTCGATGATGGCCGCGGCCCGCGCTTCGCCTATGCCGGGAATTGAGCAGAGTTCCTCGACGCCCGCCCTGTTAATGTCAATTAATTTTTCTTCCGCCGTATTAAGCGTCTCGCCGATGTACGGAATCCTTATCTGTTCGCCGTCTTTAACTTCCATAGCAAGATTAACCGCATCGGCGTCAGCCTCTTCATCAAGGCCTCCCGCTTCTTTTATGAGCTCATATAAACGTGTTCCCTCATAAAATTCGTAAATCCCGGCATTGTTTACGGCTCCGCAAATATACACACACCCCGCGGCCTTTTCTTTTTGCGCATCAAAAGAAGGCGCAGGGTCTGCGCCGTTTTCGTTTGTATTTAATTGTTGGGTTTCTTCGGGAAAACTTTCCGGAATCTCGGAAAGGATGAGTCCGTTATTTTCACAGCTGATAAGAAACAGACTCAGTGAAACAAATAAAATAATTAAAAGTTTTTTCATAAGTCAACTCCTTTGCACCCTCGAGCCGACTTATCCTCTAAACTTTATTATTAACCCGCCAAGTGACGGATTTTATTCATCAAATACATAATCTTCCGAAACCACGGGGGTCTCGATATAGTTTTCTTCGACATAAATACCGAAGATCTGTTTTTTAACCTGTCCGGACAGCTGCTTTAAGAGCTTGTTGACATCTTCGCCGTCCCAGGCTTTGGTATATACCATTTCGCAAAGTACCCAGTAATTGGATGTTTCCACAATCTTGGGAAGTGAAACGCTGTTTTCGTAAGTTCTGACAGCATCTTCAATCTGAGGATATGCGTATTCTTTCTGATAGTTGCATGCGAGTTTGCCGGTTCTTGAATAAAGGTTGGACGCATAATCCACCGACAAAAACTTCGCAAAATCTTCGGCCAGTTCCTTGTTCTCGGACAGTCCGTTTACAGAAACGATTTTTGTAACCGACAGGCCTTTTGATTTTAATGTATCGTTGAGCATTCCGATACTTGTGATACCGTACTCGTAAACAAAAGGATTTTCCTCGGATTTTTTATCTGCCTCAAGTTTGTTGATTACATTGGTATCGGCCTCTATGAAAAGAATTTTTCCCGCTTCAAAATCTTTTAAAAGATCGTCGTAAGTATACTTGTCGAGATCCATTGAAAAGAACTCTTTGAAATCCTGGAAAACACTCAAAGCATACATGCTTTCGGTATTGTAAACGTCGATTTCGTCTCTGACATCACCCTTTTCGCCGCCGACATTTAAATATGCGCCGGCAAACCAGTAGTCATAAAGAACGTCCGAAACGCACCACTTAAAATATGATTCGCAGCCTTCGGGAAGGTTATACTTCAAAGCGAAATTGGTAATTTCAACGATTGAAGTCGGAAGAATTTCCTCAGCTATAATCGGCACGAATTCGGTATTTGTTTCTTCTACGGTCGTTTCGTCCGTCGAACCCTCGCCGTAGTTCGAGTTTGCATTTACCGCATTCTCGTTATAATTCGAGACGATTTCATCGAGCAGTGTTTTGTTGTATAAAAAGATTGAGCACTCAAAAAGAAGCGGATAACCGAGTTTGTAATCCGAATAACTGATGGCATCTAAGGATACTTCGGGAAAATATGTGGAATTGAGCACTCTGTGCGAATCCTTTAATTCATAGCACAATCCCGAAAGATATGCTTTCTCAAGTGATTCGTTGCTCAAAACAAAAAGATCCGGGCCGTAACCGTCATCAATTGTAGCTTTCTGTATCTGTTCGAGATATTCAAGACCCGAAACCCTGGTGGAAACCACCTTTACACCGGTCTTCTCCTCGTAAACAACAGCTGCGTTTCTAATGTATTCCTCCAGATACGCATCCGTGTACCAAATCGTTAAGACATCATCCGTATCTCTGGCCGATTCGGGTTCGATTAACGAATGTCCGGGGAATAAATCTCCGAGCAAAGCCACAATGGTCATTGCCAGTATAGATAAAATTGAAAACAATTTTTTTCTAATGTGCATTCTCTATTGCCTCTTTCAGAATAACTGTCATCCTGTCTACATCATCCCTGGTGATGATAAGCGGCGGTAAAAATCTGATTATCTGAGTTCCCGCGTTGATAAGGACGAGTCCGTTATCGAGGGCATTATTAATAATATCACCGACGGGCTTGTTAAACTCAAGTCCCTGCATGAGTCCCATTCCCCTGTGATCTGTTATCTCACTGTATGTGTTCTTAACTTCTTCAAGTTTTTCAAAAAGATATTCACCTACTGTTTTGGCGTTTTCACAGATATTGAGTTCTTTGTAAAGTTTGAAAACAGCCGTACATGCAGCGCCTCCCAAAGGATTGCCGCCGTATGTTGTTCCGTGATCGCCCGCAACAAGCGAGTTGTCCGCAACTTCCTTGGTCATTAAAAACGCACCCATGGGAATACCGCAGCCAAGTGCCTTGGCAGTCGTCAATACATCGGGTTTGATGCCGTATTTCTGGAAACAGTACATATATCCTGTACGGCCCATACCGCACTGAATTTCGTCTAAAATAAGCAGTGCGCCAATCTCATCGCAAAGCTCACGAAGTCCTTTTAAGAATTCGGGTGTGGCAGGTCTGATACCACCCTCGCCCTGGAGTGTCTCGCAAAGAATGGCACATGTTTTATCCGTAACAAGTGCTTTTACGCTGTCAAGGTCGTTTATCTCGGCGAACTTGATATTTCCTATCATGGGACCGAAGGGCGCACGGTATTTTTCCGTACCCGTAACCGAAAGAGCACCGAAAGTTCTGCCGTGGAACGAATGGTTCATGGCGATGATTTCGTGATCCGTTTTGCCGTCTTTTAAATATGCGTATTTTCTTGCAACCTTAAGTGCGCCCTCTACCGCCTCGGCGCCTGAGTTCGTAAAAAATACCTTATCCATTCCCGAAGCTTCGCAAACAGCCTTTGCAGCCTCTATCGCGGGAACATTGTAATAGTAATTTGATGTATGAAGTATCTTGTCAACCTGAGCCTTGATGGCATCGTTGAACTCTTTGTTGTTGTATCCGAGCGCAAATACGCCGATTCCCGAAACAAAATCAAGATATTCTTTTCCGTCGGTATCATAGAGTTTAACGCCGTCGCCGTGGTCAAAAACCACCTGATACCTGTTGTATGTGTGAAGCAGATATTTCTCCGCTTCGTCTATATAGTTTTGCATCATAATCTAAATCCTCGAAACTCTTATTTTATTCCTCGTCCGAATCCGGCATAATCATTGTGCCGATACCTTCTCTGGTGAAGATTTCGAGAAGGAGGCAGTGAGGAATTCTGCCGTCAAGAATATGCACTCTGTTAACGCCTGCTTCCATCGCAGATGTGCAGTTCGTAAGTTTGGGAAGCATGCCTCCGCCGAGTGTTCCCGATGCGATTAATGCCTTTGCATCGCTGACGGTAATCTTTGAAATGAAAGAACTCTTGTCATTGATGTCTCTGTAGAGTCCTTCGATATCCGTAAGGAACGCAAGCTTTTCAGCACCGACAGCCTTTGCTATCTCGCATGCCGCATCGTCCGCATTTATGTTGAATGTATTGAAATCATCATCAAGCCCGATAGGAGCAACGATGGGAAGGAAATCATTGCTTAAAAGATCATAAATGACCTTGGGATTAACCTGTTTGATATCACCCACAAATCCGATATCTTTGCCGTCCGCATATTTTTTATCAACTCTTAAAAGACCGCCGTCCTTGCCCGATACACCGACTGCCTTTACGCCGAGTTCCTGAACCATGGCAACGAGTGATTTGTTAACCTTGTTTAAAACCATCTCGGCAATTTCCATTGTCTCCGCATCGGTAACTCTTAAGCCGTTTACAAACTCGGGAGTTTTGCCCACTTTATCAACCCATCGGCTTATTTCCTTGCCACCGCCGTGAACGATGATGGGCTTGAAGCCTACGAGCTTTAAAAGAACAACGTCCTCGATAACTTTCTTCTGAAGTTCCACATTGGTCATTGCGGAACCGCCGTATTTTACAACAATTATTTTTCTGTTGTACTTCTGAATATATGGAAGTGCCTCTACCAGCACGCCTGCTTTATTTAAAAACTGCTCCATGTTTTTTTCCATTGCAAATTGCCTCCGTTGGAAATATTTTTAAGTAGAATTAAACATAGTCTATTTATTTTACAACAAAAATTCCCGCAATTCAACACTAAACCGACGGAATATGGACAACTAAAGGAGTTCTTCTTTTAGGGTCTTTTATGAGCATAAAAAAGATACCGGGCCCTCAAAAGAGTGTCCGATATCCTGAAATTTTATTTAGGTTTCTTTTATGAGCCGTATTGAATACTTTGCCTTACTTTCTCACAAGAGCATTGATATTCTGCTTGCCGGTCTTGCCGATGATTCTGTCGGCAACCTCTCCGTTCTTAAAGAATACCATGTTGGGGATGCTCATAACGCCGTATTTCGCAGCGGTTTCCTCAGCATCATCAATATCTATTGCGAAGAAATCCACATCGGGATTTTCGTTGGAAGCTTCCTCAAGAATCGGTGCCATCATCTGGCAGGGTCCGCACCATGTTGCAAAAAAGTCCACAAATACGGGCTTTTCGTTCTTTAAAACCTTCTCTTCGAATTCATTTTCTGTAATATGAATAACTGCCATAATTAATTCCTCCCATTTAATATTGTTTTTCGTTTGCGGGTTTTTCCCGGTATCTTTGTTTTATTTTACGATTGATGTTTTTTACAAAGCGTCTATCTCGTCAAAATGGTTAAGTATTTTATATAAAAGAGTGTAAAGTTCGCCGGCTTCTTCCTCGCTTAAAGCTACACATCCGCCCATGTCGTTCGGTACTTTGACCATTTTATCCCTTAACTTCTTTCCCGCTTCGGTTATTGTAACCACCACTCCTCTTGCATCATCATCGCTTCTGTGCTTTTCAATATAGCCCTTGCTCTCAAGCTTGTTGATAAGAGGTGTCAGCGTTCCCGAATCAAGGTAGAGACATTCGCCTATTTCTTTTACACTCGCGCTTTTTTTCTCCCACATAACCATCATTGTGATGTACTGCGTGTAAGTTAAGTCAAATTCGTCCAAAAGCGGTTTGTAATGTCTGGTGACAGCCTTTGCGCATGCATAAAGCGGAAAACAAAGCTGATTTTCCAGTTTCAGACAATCGTATTTGCTCATATCCAGCTCCTTATTCCTGCATCAGATTATCCACAAATTTAGCTACGTCCTTCATGTCGGCCGTGGGCTCAAATCTGGCTACAACTTCACCTTTTCTGTTGACGATAAACTTTGTGAAATTCCATTTGATCTCGGAGTTGTTCTTGTAATCTTTGTCTATTTTCTTAAGCATTGCTGACATTGCAACTGCCTTGGGTCCTTTACCGAAGCCTTCGAAAGTCTTCTGTGACTTAAGGTACTTGAAAAGTTCTATTGCGTTCTCGCCGTTTACATCGCTCTTTTTCATCTGAGGAAACTGAGTGTTGTATTTGAGTGTGCAGAACTCGTGAATCTCATCATCGGTTCCGGGTGTCTGGCCTGCGAACTGGTTGCAGGGAACATCGATTATCTCAAATCCTCTGTCATGATATTTTTCATACATCTCCTCAAGAGGTTTGTAGTGAGGTGTGAATCCGCAGCCTGTAGCTGTATTTACCACCAAAACAACTTTATTCTCATAATCCTTCATGGAAACTTCGCTTCCGTCTCTTGCTGTTACTTTTAAATCATAAAATCCCATACCGTGCTCCTCCATTTTGTGATTTCGGTTGTGTACAATTAAATTGTATGCAATTTATTTTAATTTGTCAACATGTTTTTATTTTTTATTGCGCAAGCCTAAATGTTAGCCGAAAGCAAAAAAACAGCAGCATCATTTCTGATGCTGCCGTATCTTGGATGAAATTTCTTATTATGAACGATAATCTGCGTTTATCTTAACGTAATCGTATGTTAAATCGCAGCCCCAGGCGGTTGCCTCACAATCGCCGTCGTGCATGTCGACGAATACGATTACTTCATCTTCTTTCATAATCTTTGTTGCGAAGTCTTCGTCGAATTCAAGGGGTACGCCGAATTTAAATACCTGAAGGCGGCCGGCTTTGCTTTCAAAGAAGAGTTCTACCTTTGTCTGATCGAAATCAACACCGGAATAACCCATTGCGCAGAGGAATCTTCCGAAGTTTGCATCGCAGCCGTAGATAGCCGCTTTGGAAAGGTTGGAAGAAATGATCGAACGGGCAAGTACCTTGGCATCATTCTTTGATGAAGCATTTACAACGTGAGCGGTGAAAAGTTTCGAAGCGCCTTCACCGTCTGCTGCCATTCTTCTTGCAAGATATTCGCATACAACGAAGAGTGCTTTCTTAAATGTATCGTAATCTTCGTTCTTGGCGGTAATTTTATCATTACCTGCCAGTCCGTTTGCCATCAGAATAAATGTATCGTTGGTGGATGTGTCGCCGTCAACGGAAATCATATTGAATGTATCTGCGATAACTTCGCTTACCGCTTCCTGCATAAGCGATTTTTCAATAGCGATATCACTTGATAAAAGAGCAATCATGGTACACATATTCGGATGAATCATACCCGAGCCCTTGCTCATGCCGCCGAGAGTTACTGTCTTTCCGCCAAGTTCGAAAGAAACCGCGAACTCTTTGTTTACGGTATCCGTGGTCATAATTGCGATACTTGCGTTCGTTCCGTTCTCAAGCGAAGAATCAAGTTTTCCGCACATGTCTTTTACGCCTTTTACGAGCTTTTCAACAGGAAGCTGCATACCGATTACGCCTGTGGAGCCTACTGCGATTGAATCTACGGGAACGCCCAAATTCTCGCTCATTGCTTTTGCGGTAGCTTCGCACGCATCAAAACCTTCCTTGCCCGTGCAGGCATTTGCGATACCGGTGTTTATTACCATTCCGTGCATAGGCTTGTCGGATTTGACAAGTTTCATATCCCACTGCACGCATGCGGCCTTAACCACATTGCTCGTAAAAGTACCGGCGCTCACGCAGGGTGTCTCGGAAAAGACCATAGCCATGTCTTTTCTGTTTTCATATTTTACGCCTGCTTCCGTATATGCTGCTTTAAAACCTTTTGCGGCTGTAATACCGCCTTGGATGATCTTGATATCTGACATTTTTATCTCCTTGTGGAGCCAGGCATGCTTCGCGAGCCAGGCACCGTTATCTTGGTGGAGCCGGGCATGCTTCGCGAGCCGGGCTCCTTTTGTTTATAGCTTCGCTGACAGCTTCTC
>CACWZK010000053.1 GCA_902765365.1 uncultured Lachnospiraceae bacterium | reverse complement strand
ACACGGGGGGACGGGGGTGTAATGTCACATTTGTGACACTACACCCCCGTCCCCTTGCTTTACTTTTCTTTGAAGAGAAGGCCGAAGGTGCCGGGGCCGCAGTTAACTGCGATGGAAGCGCAGGCCTGCTTGAAGATAATCTGGTCGAAACTCATCTTCTTTTCGATATAATCTTTTATCCAGTCCATATCTTTTTTGCTCAGTCCGACATAGGTTACAAAAAGGATTTCCGTATCTATCTTGGAGCCGGCCGAAAGACAGGCATTGATGTAGTTTTTCCATGCGTTCTTGGATGAGCCGAAGTAAATCTTGCCGAGCTTCATTTTGCCTCGCTTCAATACCAGAACGGGACGGCCCATCAGTGATTTTACGAGGTTGGCCATTCTCGCGGGTACCTGTTTTGCTCTCGCAAGGTAGTCCAAGTTGTCAACGATAAAGCTCGTGTGGATTTTGCCTTTAATGCCTTCAAGTTCCTCGATAATATGCTTCGGGCTCATACCGTTTTCTGCGAGTCTGCAGGCCTCGAGTACCATGAGACCCTGGGCGCTGGATAGGTGGCCGGAGTCAAATACGAATACATTGTCGAAGGCTTTGGCGGCTTCCAAGGCACTCGGACATCCGCTGTTTTCAATTTGTGAAGAAATCGAAATGTGAATGACGTTGTTGGCATACGAAAGCTGCTTCGCAAAGAATGCTTCGTGCTCCTTGGCATCGGGTGCCATCGGCAGAATTTCATTGTTTGAATTCTCCATGTATTTGATTACGCCCGCAGTATCTATTTCATAGCCGTCCTTAAACATACCTTCCGCGGTACGTACTCTGTGCGGAATGATTGCAATACCGTATTTTTCGATAAAGCCCTTGGGAAGGTCTGCAACGCTCTCGGTTGAAATCGCAACCATCTTTCTCTTCTGACTGCCGTGCATCCAGGAGATGGTCTCTTCGAGAATCTCTTCATCACCGCCCATTACCTTTACCATATCTTTGGGCAGATGACGTAACAGTTCGCTTTCAAGTTCGCTTCCGCTGACGGGTTTTACGAGATAACCGTCAAAGGCTTCTTTCGCATACAGGTCTCTGTTTTCCTCACCCGCATTGGCGGTAAGGATAACGATTTTACTGTTTCTCGAACTGCCGCCCGTCTGATTGCGAATGCGGTTTTTACATTCGATACCGTCCATTTCCGGCATCAGATGGTCCATAAATATTACATTGTATTCGATGTTCTGCGTCAGTTTAAGTGCAGCTTCGCCGCTTCTTACGGTATCGATTACAACTTTTGTATCACGAAGAAGTTTGGATACAACCATGAGGTTGGCTTCGTTGTCGTCAACCACCAGAATTCTTGCTTCGGGCGCTTCGAATTTCTGCTTATAATTGCTCTTCTTGCCGTATCCGTGGTTCTTTTCGAAATCGTACTCGCCGATCTGTTTTTCGTTAACAAGCTTCTGGGGTATCTCGACGATAAATGTCGAACCCTTGGTATAAACACTGTTAACGGCAATTTTACCGCCCATCAGCTCAAGGAACTGCTTGACTATCGAAAGGCCGAGTCCCGTTCCTTCGATATGTGTCGTGGCATCCTCATCCACTCTTTTATACGCTGAGAAAAGGAACGGAATATCTTCTTTTTTGATGCCGATGCCGGTATCGGAAACCGTGTAAATAATATTGCAGGTTTCATTGTCGAGCATCTCGCACTGAACGGTTAAGGATACCGAACCTTCCTTGGTGTATTTAATGGCGTTGTTTAAAACATTAATTAGTATCTGTTTGATTCTGACTTCGTCTCCGATTAATTCCGCGGGAACATCGGGAGATACATTGATTCTGAACTGCAGATTCTTTTCCCTTGCCCTGATCCAGAGCATTCCGACGAGGTCCGAAAGCATGTTGCCCGTGTTGTAAGGTCCGATTAAAAGATGCATTTTGCCCGATTTGAATTTGGACATATCCAGAATATCGTTTATAAGGTTTAAAAGAAGTTTGCCCGCAGAACGAATATTTACCGCATCTTCGACTACCTCATCGTTGATGTTTTCGCGAAGAATCATTTCGTTAAGGCCGATGATGGTATTAATCGGTGTACGGATTTCGTGGCTCATGCTCGAGAAGAACTGATTTTGCGCGGCATTGAGCATTTCGATTTCTTTTTTCTGCTCCTCCGCTCTCTTTTTCTCCTTCGTGAAAAGTCTTACTTCGAGACCGACCAAGACACTTATTGCAAGGCTGATAAGTACCAGGGAAACATATGAAAAGACATTTCCCATGATTCTTGAAGACTCAACCACGATTTCCGGATGCATAATATTGATGTAATAGCAGCCTGTCGCAACCAGAAGCTCTAAAACATAGAACACTATTCTGGTCTTTCCGTCTAAAAGAATACTGATTACAAGTATCGTGTATATAAACCAGATGGGCGCATCTCCGTTTATGCCGCCGCCGTAAATAAACGTCATCGGGAAGAAAATAAATCCGAGCATAAAACATATCATGCTTGCGCCGAATTTAATCTTTTTCTTTTTGACGGAGAAAATGGCTATGGCAAAAACAAACAGAATAGCCACTCCGATAAGAATTCTGTCTAAAAGCCTGTCGTCCGTTAAAAAGATTTCTATCAGAGACACCACCAAAAGAATTTCCGTAATCAGCGAGTTTAAAACAAAGAGGCGCTGTCGGATGTCTATGTCGTTGTTATACAGTTTATCCTTAAATCCTTCGTGTTTCATTCTTCCTCCATGGGTGCAAACTCCAAAACATCATCGGATGACTTGTCTTTACCGTCTTCGGGCTTAAATTCAAGTACTTCGCTCTCGCTTTCACTGCCCGAACTGTTATCTGTTGCCTGATTGATCTTTTCTTTTAAGACCTCATACACACTCATCACGTGATCGTGATTGTCAAAGATGTAGCTCTCTTTCTTTTCCTTGGCGGCTTTTTCGAGTTTCAATGCTTCCTCGGAAAGTTCCATTGCACCTATCATCTTGGATGTGCTCTTTAGCGCATGAACGATTATCTCGTAATTGCCCCAGTCTTTCTGCTCATAAAAGTCCATCAAGGCGGGAATCTTCTCTGAAGCCTCATTTGCAAACTGGATAAGGAGGGTATTATAAAATTCCTCGTCTCCGAGACAATATTTAAGTCCCGCTTCAACATCGATTTTGCTGCCCTCGAGTTTTTCGGCGAGAGTCTTCTTTTCCGGTTCTTTTATGATGGCTTCTTTGGTCTCTTCTTTTTCCTCTTCTCCGATATATGAGTTTCCTTCTTCGTCCTCATATTCGAAGCTTAAAAGAGACTTCGGAAGAACCTGTTTCAATACACGCTCCAGTTCCTCTATTTCAATGGGCTTGGAAACAAATCCGTCGAAACCTTCGGATAAAAACATCTGCTTGGCCGAACTCATGGCATTGGCGGTAAGTGCAACGATAGGAACATTGTTGTCGAGTCCCGTGACGTCGCCCCTTATCTTCTTCATGGCTTCGACGCCGTCCATTCCGCCCATCATATGGTCCATGAAAATAATGTCAAACTGCTTTTCCCTGCAAATATCGATGGATTCCGGACCGCTCGTTGCGGTAGATACAACCATTCCGTATCTCTTGAAAATACTCTTTCCTACGACAAGGTTCATGGGTTCGTCATCGACTACCAGGGCTCTGACGCCGTTTAGACGAAGCTTTCCGCCCTCTTTTACGCGGGTATTGATGTCGGTATTAAGAATCGCGGTAACGGGGAAGCAGTAGAACGGCTTCTCAAGGATTCTGGCGTTGGACTTCGCGGGAAGTGTGAAATCCTGGTTGGCCACAACCACGACGATCATATCCTTGGCCAGTTTTTCCATCAGTTCGATGTCCGAACAGTATTCTTCCTCACCGACGAAAAGATGCGTCATCGGAAGGGACTCTTTTAATCTCTTTAAGTTGTCCGTATTGTCAACTCTGTGCATCTGAATACCGAGGCCGTTAACGATGTTGAGAACCATTGAATTGTAGTATTCACGCACAACGGGATTTTCAAATTTCTCAAAATGAAGGAATGCGCCGAGGCAGAGCTTGTCGGGATTGTTAACCGACATGCAGCTTGAAGCATCCACAACGGTCTGCGGAAGGGAAACATGCACCGTGGTTCCGACATCGGGTTTACTCTTAATGATCATAAAACCGCCGAGGAGAGATACAAAGCCCGACACGATTGAAAGGCCGAGGCCCAAACCGCCACCGAGTCTGGCTCTGCCGGAGTCCACCTGATAAAATCTCTCGTATACTCTCTCGAGTTCCTCTTCACTCATACCGATACCGGTATCCGTTACTTCTATGGAAAGGTTGACGCCGTAGTCCTGCTCTTCGCAGGATATACGAACATAAACACCGCCGTCGTGGGTGTATTTTAAACCGTTCGAAATCAGTGCTCTTAAAATCTTTTTTATCTTCGTCGCATCGGAATTCATGACCGAGGGAATCGAAGGGTCGACATCGATGATGAGTTCGACATCCTTGGACTTGTATTCCCTTATCTCCGTTACAAGATCGTTTAAAATAGACGAAAGCATGTAGTCTTCGTTGTTTACGACGATGTTTTTACGGTCGATCTCGGAATAATCCAGAATATCGCCTATCTGCTCGGCCACTTTTCGGCCGGCATTTCTGACCGCAATCATATCGCGGCGGATATCTTCTTTGTCTTCTTTGTCTATACAGATTCCCGTCAGACCGATGACCGCGTTGACGGGGGTACGAAGTTCGTGCGAAACGTTTGCAAGAAAGTCATTGAGACGGTTGGTCGCATCGGTTAACATTACAATCTCGTCTTTGGATTTGTCGAGTACCTGCGTCCATTTGTCGATAATGGCTTTAGAAAACCATCCGATCAAAAAGATGATAAGACAGTGCATTACGGTTCTGCTTATGACAAGCGAGTCAAACTCTTCGCCCGATAAGGCCATCACGGTTATTTCATATCCCATCGACAGATAATACGTGATAACTGCGAAATTGATGAGTGCCTTTTTCCCCGTTAGTGTATACAAAACCATGATTCCCGCCATTACTACCGCAAGGTCGAATGTACTGGTTTGGTGAATACCATAAAAGAAGAAACTGAACATCATCAAAATAGCATAAAACCAGAGTCTCGCATTGGTTGACAGGAGCTGACGGATATGGAATATCCAGCTGAAAATCATTCCTATGGTAATCGGAATTAAAGCCCATTTTTCCCATCCCATCAGGAAAGACTCCACCACAAGAATGACTGCCAGTATCGAATAGCCTATAAGCAGCATTAAATGTGATGCCTGAAAATTGTCGTTTTTATCATCATTCTTCATTCTTCTTTTCCCTCAGATTGTAGTCCGTGTCTTCGTGAATAATGGCTAGCATTATATCCGCATACTTAGGATCAAACTGCGTTCCCCTGCCCTTTTCGAATTCTTTTATGATTTCATCCTGACCGAGAACGTCTCTGTAACTTCTGTAACTTGACATTGCGTCGTATGAATCTGCGACGGCAATAATTTTTGCAAACTCCGCGATACCGTCTCCGGCTAAGCCTTCGGGATAACCGCTTCCGTCGAATCTCTCGTGATGGCATTTAGCACCGAGTGCGAGGTTCGGATCTTCCTTGATATTGTCGAGTATCTTCGCACCCATCACAGGATGTTTTTTGATAATCTCGTATTCTTCGTCGCTTAATTTGTCGGGTTTGTTGATTACGGCATCGGGTATGCCGATTTTTCCTATATCATGCAAAAGACCCATGATATAAATCTCTTCCTGGTCCTTTTCGGAAAATCTCGCCCTCTTGGCAATTTCCCTGGAATAATCCGCTACTCTCTGGGAATGGCCGTTCGTGTAATTGTCTTTGGTATCTATTGCGACGGCGAGCGACTCTACCAGATGAAGGAAAAGATTTCTGTTTTCCCTGGTCTTTTCTTCAACTTCCTTGCTGAGCTGCTTTTGAAGCGTTAAAAGTTCAAGAATGTGGCTTACTCTCAAACGCAGAATTTCAGGTACAAAAGGCTTTTTGATAAAGTCCATCGCGCCCATCGAAAGGCCCTTGCTTTCGGCTTCGCTCGTTTCGTCCGCTGTTAAGAAAAGTACCGGAACATTGGATGCCTCGCAGTCTTTTTTCCTTAATCTCGAAAGTGTCTCAAAGCCGTCCATTTCGGGCATTTTTATGTCTAAAAGAATCAGGTCGGCATTGGTTCCCGGAGTGTCAAAATAGTCAAGCAGTGCCTGGCCGGATTTAAGCGCGATTACATGAATTCCGCTCATCGAAAGTGCTTTGCCGGCCACCTGTAAATTCAAGACATCATCATCGACGATGATAACTTTTTTCTCTTTTTTTACGGTCGATACAAAAGTGTTGTCTCCTACAAATTCGGTTTCGTAGGAAACGGCCAGATCGTTCTCATAATTTTCATGCCATCTGGTAATGATATGCTCAAGCACGGTTCCCGTCGAATCTTCTCTGACATCGGTCAGGAACACGAAATACTGATTGTATCTGTTGCGCATTAAGATGTCCGATTTACGAAGCGATTTTCTGACGTGGTTGCCGAATTCGTCGCACGCATCCTTGTAAACCACATCGCTCATATCGCCTTTTTTGCTAAGGGTAAAAAGAATCTTGCAGGCGCCCAAATGATGACGGAGTATGTATCTTATGACATATCTGTAAACATGCGCGAAGGCTTCCGCATCGAGCTGAAGTGCTACATTGGGAATGGTTCTTTCCCCGAGAATCTCCGAAATAGTTTTGATATCGGGCTCGGGCGAATTCATCTCGTCCTCGGAAAAGAGTTCCGAATTAAACAGATTGTATCCGTGTTTACCGTTTTTCTTAACTTTATAAAGGGATTTGTCGGCAAGTTTTAAAAGCGAATTGTAATCGTTGCCGTGTCTGGGAACAAAGACAGCTCCTATTGAAGCTCCCAGAGGAATACTCATATCCGCACCCATCAGGCTTTTCGCGGATTTTACGAGTTTTTCGTTTAAGTTTGCTGTGATGGAAGCAACTGCTTCCTCGGTTTCGACTCCGTTGCAGAACGCAACAAATTCATCGCCGCCTATTCGGCCGCATTTGCTGCCTGCGGGAACAGTGTCGCGAATAATCCGGGCAAACGAAATTAAAACCTCGTCTCCCATCTCATGTCCGTAAATATCATTTACGAGTTTGAATGAATCCAGGTCAATCATCATCAGTGCGCCGACGGAAGATACGCAAAGCGAAGGCATCTGCGCATTGGTTGCGGCCTTGTTTAAAAAGCCCGTCAGTTTGTCAGTCGTAGCCTCTGTTTTAAGATTGTTCATTTCCTTTTGAACGGAAACTACATTGTCAATTCTTTTAAGCAGTACTTCGGGATTGAAAGGCTTTCTGATATAATCCGAAACACCCATTTCAAAGCCCTTGGTCTCTGTATTAGTATCTTCGTCCGCGGTCAGGAAAATAACGGGAATCTCTCTGATTCCTTTTTCCTTCTCCATTTCGCGAAGACGTTTTAGAGTCTCAAAACCGTCCATTTCCGGCATCTTGATATCAAGCAGAATCAGATCGGGAATTCCCTTGTCTTTGATATAATCAAGCAGAAGGGCACCGGATCTTAATGCCGTTACTCTCATGTTGTTCTTGCTTAAAATATGACCCGCCATCTGAAGATTGGCAGTATCGTCGTCGACTACAATAATCCATCTGGTCATAAAATACCCTCTCAATATAGTATTACTTTTACTATTCCCCTCTCAAACGCAGGTTTTGCGGTTACCTGCACCGCGTTTTCGTTGATTTTGTCTCTGTGATAAAAATGTATGTGTCCGGCTAAAAGAAGTCGTACCGGTCCGTCGTCTTCCGAAGCAAATGCGATAAGGTGTCTCGTGGCACCCTTCGGATAAATTGCCTCGTCTCCCATCAAGACTCTGGATTTGCCGTTTTCATCGCCGCCCCAGACTTCATTGGTTCTCTGGACTATGTCCGTTTCTCCGTATAACGGTAAAATCGGAACATGTTCGGCGATGATAACTTCTTTGCCGCTATCTTTTAACTTTTGGATTGCATCAACCGTTTCGTCGCAGACCTGGTTGTTGACATCATCCAAAAGAAGGATTGCAAAATCGTCATATTCTTTTATCTGGCAGCCTTCTTTTACCTCGTTTAAGGCATCATACCTCGTAAAATAATCAGTGTAGGCCTTCTCGCTGAAATACTCGCTTCCGTAGGCAAAATCGTGATTTCCCATCAGGAAAAGATACGGGCATTTAAGTTTGCCGATTTCTTTTTCGATATATTCGATCGAGGCGTAGGTTGCTTCATCTGCTATGTCTCCGCCGAATATCACGAGGTCGGGGTTCTCTTTTCTTACATAATCCATGACTATGGAAAAATTCTTTTCGGAACCCTTCGAATCACGCATAAATTCCTGATATCTGCCCTCGCAGATGTCCTTAACCTCCGCGTCCCTTTCGTCACACAGACAAATGTGCGAATCGGCCACAAAGAATATGGTAAAAGGTTCTTCAAGCCCGTCGATATCTACTTTTTCTTCGTAAACGGTTACTTCTTTGTTTGACCGAGTGCGGATTCTGCCTATCGCCCTTTGAGGTATTTTATAATGTACCAATAACGCACTCACACCGAGAATCAAAATGATAACCGCTAAAATTATAATTGGTTTTTTTTCTTTTACGGTCATATTTTTTCTTTTATCTTTTATAATAACTGCGTCCAAACCGCTTTGTGGGGCATTTTTATCGCAAAAATACCACAAACCGCAAAAAAGGTTACCCTTTATGATAACAAATTTGTCCTGTGAATGTCAATTGTAGGACTAACTATAAAAAAGAGCCTGAAGATGTGAAAAATAACGAGGAAAAATGAAAAAAGCCCGGCCCTTTTTTAAGGGTCGGACTTTCGTGTATTTCTTTTATGAGTTTTTTAGAGTGTTACGTGGTCAAGATGCCAGATTTCGTCAACATACTGTTTGATGGTACGGTCAGAAGTGAACTTGCCTGAACAAGCTACGTTCATCATTGCCATGTATGCCCATCTCTTCTTATCCATGTAAGCTTCTTCGACTCTCTTCTGAGCTGCGGCATAGGACTTGAAGTCTTTTAAGATGAAATATGTGTCTGCCTTGCTGGTTGAAAGTGTATTAAGAAGTGAGTTGTAAAGAGGTCTGAAGAGCTCGGTATCTTCGGAATATGTTCCGTTGATAAGCTGCATGAGAACCTTTCTTACATCGGGATCGTTGTTGAAGATTTCCATGGGATCGTATCCGCCGTAATTTTCGAAACGGATAACTTCGTCCGATGAAAGACCGAAGATAAATGCATTGTCTTCGCCTACTTCTTCGACGATTTCCACGTTTGCACCGTCCATTGTACCGATTGTAACGGCACCGTTTAACATAAACTTCATGTTGCCGGTTCCGCTCGCTTCCTTGGATGCGGTGGAAATCTGCTCGGAAACATCTGCTGCCGCAAAGATAATCTCTGCATTCGATACTCTGTAGTTCTCGATGAATACAACCTTAATCTTGCCGTCAATGGACTTATCATTGTTGATAACATCCGCTACGGAATTGATAAGTTTGATTGTAAGCTTGGCATTTCTGTAGCCTGCTGCCGCTTTTGCACCGAAGATGAATGTTCTGGGGAAGAACTCCATATCGGGATGTTCTTTGATTTCGTTGTAAAGATACATGATGTGAAGAATGTTAAGTAACTGTCTCTTGTACTCATGAAGTCTCTTTACCTGAACGTCAAAGATCGATCTGGGATCAACGTCGATTCCGTTATGCTCTTTTATGTACTTTGCAAGTCTTACCTTGTTCTTGTACTTGATGTTCATAAACTCGGCCTGAGCTTTTTTGTCGGTAGCGTAAACCTTGAGTCCCTTAATCTTGGGAAGGTCAGTAATCCACTCGTCTCCGACATGCTCAGTTACCCAGTCTGCAAGGAGAGGATTTCCGTGAAGAAGGAATCTTCTCTGGGTAATACCGTTGGTCTTGTTGTTAAACTTGTTCGGGAACATCTCATAAAAGTCTTTTAATTCCTGATTTTTAAGGATTTCCGTATGAAGGCGTGCAACACCGTTTACCGAGTAGCCTGCAACGATTGCAAGATGTGCCATTTTAACCTGACCGTCGTAAACGATTGCCATCTTGGCGATTTTATCCTTGTTGCCGGGATATTTTGCTTCGATTTCGGCAATAAATCTTCTGTTGATTTCTTCTACGATCTGATAGATACGGGGAAGTAATCTGGAGAAGAGTTCGATGGGCCATTTTTCAAGTGCTTCCGCCATGATTGTGTGGTTGGTGTAAGCACATGTTCTGGTTGTGACTTTCCATGCCTCATCCCATGTAAGATAATACTCGTCCATAAGTATTCTCATAAGTTCTGCGATAGCAACAGTGGGATGTGTATCGTTTAACTGGAAGGTAACCTTCTCATAAAATTTCTTGATGTCTTTATGATTTCTCATGTATTTCGCAACAGCTTCCTGAACGGATGCGCTGATGAAGAAATACTGCTGTTTAAGTCTTAATTCCTTGCCTGCGTAGTGGTTGTCGTTAGGATATAAAACTTCAACGATGTTTCTTGCAAGGTTTTCCTGCTCAACTGCCTTCTGATAATCACCCTTGTCAAAAGAATCAAGTCTAAAGCAGTCGACGGGTTCTGCGTCCCAGATACGAAGAGTATTTACGATGCCGTTGCCGTAACCTACGATGGGATGATCGTAAGGAACTGCCTTTACTGCCTGATAGCCTTCCTGATAGTAGTGATTTCTGCCCTTTTCGTCTGTTCTGACGGAAACATATCCGCCGAAACGAACTTCCTTGGTATATTCGGGACGGCGAAGCTCGAAAGGATTGCCGTTGTCAAGCCAGTTGTCGGGAACTTCTACCTGGAATCCGTCGCGGATTTCCTGCTTGAACATACCGTATCTGTATCTGATACCGCAGCCGTAAGCCGAATATCCGAGTGTTGCGAGCGAATCAAGGAAACATGCTGCAAGACGTCCGAGACCACCGTTACCGAGTGCTGCATCGGGCTCCTGATCTTCGATGACATTGATGTCTACACCGAGTTCTTCGAGTGCATCCTTTGCATCCTTGTAAGCCATGAGGTTAATCATGTTGTTACCGAGTGCACGACCCATCAAAAACTCCATTGAGAGATAGTAAACCGTCTTGGGATCTTCTCTTTCATATGCTTCCTGGGTCTTCATCCAGTAGTCGACAATCTGATCCTTGATAGCATAGGATACGGCCTGGAACACCTGCTGAGGTGTGGCCTCTTCCATGTTCTTTCTGTAAAGTGTTCTTACATTGTAAAGAACGCTTCTCTTGAACAACTCTTTATCAAATGTAATTGTAGGCTTTTTAGCCTTGGGTACTCTCTTTTTAACTTCTGTTTTAGTTGCTGCCTTAGCGGGAGCTTTTGCTGCTGTCTTTTTAGCCGGAGTCTTAGCTGTTGTTT
>CACWZK010000052.1 GCA_902765365.1 uncultured Lachnospiraceae bacterium | reverse complement strand
AAAGGCGAAGGTTTTAAGTTCTGAATCGCAAACAGCAGGGAAATAGCCGTTAAAGCCTTTTCACCGCCGGAGAGCTGCATCATGTTCTGAAGTTTCTTTCCGGGCGGCTGAGCGATAATCTTAATGCCTGCTTCAAGAATGTCTTCTTCGTCGAGCAGTTCAAGTTCCGCTTTTCCGCCTCCGAAGAGTTCTCTGAACACTTTGTCGAACTCGGATGAAATACGTCCGAACTGTTCCTTAAACTGAACTCTCATTGCAACATCGAGTTCGTCAATTATCTTTACAAGTTCCTTTTCTGCCTGCTGTAAATCCGCATGCTGCGCAGAAAGGAATGAATGTCTCTCAAATACTTCTTTGTATTCTTCTATCGCATTAACGTTTACGTCTCCGAGCTTTTTGATATCATCCTTTAAGGTATGAATCATTTTCTTCATCTCGGAAAGATTGGTAAGATCCTCGTCGCGAAGAAGTTTGGCATCCTGAAGAGTAATATCATATTCCTGCCAGATATAGGATGAGAAATTGGCAAGGTTCTCCTGCTGTTTTTCTCTTGCGTTTCTTAATCTGAAAAGTTCCTTGTCGTACTCATTTATCTTGTTGGAAACGGCATCTCTCTCATCAAAATAAGATTTTCTCTTGGTGAGAAGTTCCTCTTTTCTTTGAGTATCTTCGTTTAATTTCTTCTGTGATTCGGACTGGGATGTAAAGCTGGCCTTGATTGTTTCCTTGATACTTTCGAGGTTTTCCTTCTTTATTTTGATTTCCTCGTCAGTATGTTTGCCGGCATTTATAACTTCTTCTTTTTCCGCCGTTAATTTGTCGAAATCACCTTTTAATCTGTTTAAATTGGACTGTTCGAATTCCTGCTTCTGATACAGTTTTTCCATTACCAGAGTGGAATCGTTTACATTCTTTGATTTATTGGCTTCTTCGGTCTTTAAGGAAGCAAGTTCTTTCTGTTTTTCCTCGATGGTTTTGTTTTCTTTTTCCTCGCTCTTTATCGACTCTTCAAAGAGGCCTTCTTTTTCGTTTTTCTGCTTATTCAGTGTATCAAGGTCGATATTGATCATGGCTGCTTCTTCTTTTAAAGCATCATAATCGGACATGGTGGAGCCCATCTTTTCCTTGGCATTGTCGCAGTTCATTCTGGCTGTATTCTGTCTTAAGAATGCCTTCTGCAAATCATCTTTATTCTTAATGATGGCAGCTCTGACTTCGTTTCTTTGAAGCTTAATATTCTCAATCTCTTCAAGGATTGCATTCTGCTCGTCGGAAAGTTTCTTTACGTTCTTTTCGAGCTCTTCGATTTCTCTTCTTCTTCCTAAAAGATTGGAGTTGTTCTTAAAATGACCGCCGCTGATACCGCCTCCGGGGATAAGCATTTCGCCTTCGAGCGTAACCATTCTGATACCATAATCATACTTCTTGGCAATCTTTAAAGCATTGTCCACGGTATCCACAACAAGGATTCTGCCGAGCAGAGTTCTTGCAACATCTTTGTATTCATCGGCTATTTCCACGATTTCGTCAGCTTTTCCGAGTACTCCTTTTTCTTTTAAGGATTCGGGCTGTTTGAATTTCTCGGGATTTGTAATGCTTGTCAAGGGAAGGAATGTTGCTCTTCCGGCTTTTTCCTTCTTTAAAATCTCAATTAATCTCTTGGCGCATTCCTCGTCTTTTGTGACTATATTCTGAATATTTCCGCCGAGTGCTATCTCGATTGCGGTCTCATATTTCTTTTCAACCTTGATGATATCGGCCACAACGCCGATGATCTTTTTATCGGAAGATTTCTCTTCCATAACTCTTTTAATGGATGAGTTAAAGCCGTCGTATCTCTCGGATATATTGGTAACCGCTTCGAGTTTACTCTTTTCCTGATGATATCTTGACTGAACTTCTTTCAATCTGTCATCACTTGCTGCAAGTTCATCGTGAAATTTGGCCGTCTGGGAATCAAGTTCCTTGCTCTTTTTATTTAATTCACCGATTTCTTCGGTTATTCTATTAAATTCTTCCTCGAATTTTTTGACTTCCTCGTTATGCTTGGCTTCAACGGATTTAGCCGTTAATAGTTTGGCGTTAATCTCGGAGAGACGAATATTTTTTTGGGAAATATTGGTTTCGATACCGGATATTTCAGCCTTAACGGTGGCTCTTTCGTTTAAAAGTTCCCTGATATAACTGTTTCCCTTATCGATATAAGAGCTTACTGTCTCAATCATGGCTTCTACTTCGTCGAGTTCTTGTTTTGCCTTGTCCGAAGCAGCTTTTTTATCGTTTATTTCTTTGTCTATTTCGGATTTTAATTCGACTACTTTGCTGATTTCCTCGTTTTTGGACGCAAGTAATCCGTCAAGGTCTTTTAACCTTGATTCCAAATGTTCCTTATTGTCGCTCGCCGAGGATATCTGTTCATCCAGAACCTTTATTTCGCCTTCGAGTTTTTCTCTTAAAACATCGGCTTCCGCAAGATTCTGGCGGTTTGAATCGATTTCTTCCTCAAGATGAGCCAGAATATTTTCTACTTCTTCGTAATCTCTCTTGAGTTTCTCACCGGATAAAACAGCTTCATCGTAATCCTTTTGAGCTATAGACTCTTTTTCGGTTAAATCCGCAATCTTTTTGTCTATCGCGGCAGAATCAAGCAGGAATACGTTAATATCGTATTTTTTAAGATCTTCCTTCTTGGAAAGATATATTTTTGCTTTCTGGGATTGTTTTTCGAGAGGTCCGATCTGTCTGTCGAGCTCGGAAAGAATATCCGTTACACGAAGAAGATTTGCTCTTTCGTTTTCCAGTTTCTTTAAGGTTTCAACTTTTCTTCTTTTAAATTTAACGATACCTGCGGCTTCGTCGAAGAGTTCTCTTCTGTCTTCGGGCTTGGAACTTAAGATTTTGTCAATCTGTCCCTGACCGATGATGGAATAGCCTTCTTTGCCGATACCGGTATCATAAAAGAGTTCGTTGACGTCTTTTAAACGGCAGACGGTTCCGTTAATCAGATATTCGGACTCGCCCGAACGGTAAATTCTTCTGGCAACGGTTACTTCGTCAAAATCAATTGCCAGAGCATGGTCGGAATTGTCGAGAGTGATTGCAACATAAGCGCTTCCCACGGGTTTTCTTAACTGAGTACCCGAAAAAATAACATCCTGCATGGATGCTCCTCTTAACTGTTTGATTCTCTGTTCTCCCAAAACCCATCTTACGGCATCGGCAACATTACTTTTGCCCGAACCATTAGGTCCTACAATTCCGGTGATTCCGTTTGTAAACTGAAACGATATTTTATTTGCAAAAGACTTGAAGCCCTGGACTTCAATGCTTTTTAAATACATTTTACTCTTCCTTTGTTAGTATTTTTATGCCGTTGTAGGCTGCAAGCTGTTCAGCTTCCTTTTTATTGTGACCTTCTCCGGAGCAGATTAACTCATCGTTTATAAAGAGTCCGACCACAAAATGCTTGTCATGATCGGGGCCGGTCTCTTCGATAACCTTATACTCAAGAGACATATTGTCCTTGGACTGAACATAAATCTGCATACGGCTCTTTGAATCGACAAAAAGCTGGTTTTCGGATATATCGTTTAAAAGAAACTTTTCGATATACTCTTTGGCAGCCATATATCCGAACTCAAGATAAACCGCGCCTATAATGGCTTCGAAAACGTCGGAGAGAATGGAATTTCTGTTTCTTCCGCCGCTAGCATCCTCGCCTTTTCCTAAAAGAATATACTCGGAAAGATTCATTCTTTTAGCCGTAAAAGCAAGTGAAGGCTCACAAACCAGAGAAGCACGAAGCTTTGAAAGCTCGCCCTCCGGCATATCGGGATGATGTTTGAAAAGGAAATCGGATGATACTATTTCAAGAACGGCATCTCCTAAGAATTCGAGTCTTTCATAATCTTCCCATTTATTAACTTTTAATTCATTGACAAATGACGAATGGGATATTGCGCTTTTAAGGTTTGCCGTATCAGCAAACTTAAGGCCGATCAAATCCTGTAATTTTTCCAGTCTCTCGTCTATATTCATTACTTGCGTTCCATTACCTTTTCAATCAATAATACTGCTTCTCCGACATTGGAAATGGTTTCAACGTCTTCGCCGTCAAGAGAAATATCAAGTGCATCCTCTACGCCGATAATAATCTGATACACATCGAGCGAATCTGCGCAAAGATCGCCTATAAAGGTAGTTTCTTCGGTTATTTCCTTAGGGTCAACATTCAATATTTCAACAATTTTGTCCCTTAAAACATCAAATATCATCTTCCTTAATTAATCCTCCTGGATCTGAGTGATGGCAAAACTCTCACTCATAATATCGAGCATACCGCTCTGCTTATATCTTATGCACTGATTAAGCGCATTCTTTATTTCTTTCGCTTTTGAATTGCCATGTCCTTTAACTACAAGTCCTTTAAGCCCTAAAAGAGGGGCTCCGCCGTATTCCGAAGAAGAAAAACTCTTAACGGTGGAACGAAGCGCAGGTTTAACCAAAGCGCCGCCTATCTTGCTTCTTGCATTTGAAAGCATCGATTCTTTTATTTTTGAAATAAGTGTAGCCGAAAGTCCTTCGTATAATTTAAGAATTACATTTCCGACAAAAGCATCGCAGACGATTACGTCCACATTGCCCTCGGGTATTTCTCTGGCTTCAACGCTTCCGATAAAATTAATCTCGGGGCAGCCTTTAAGCAGAGGGAAAGAATCTTTTACGAGGGCATTTCCCTTTTCCTCTTCGGCTCCGATATTAACTATTCCGACTCTGGGATTCTCGACTCCCATCATCTTGTTCATATATATACTGCCCATTTTTGCAAACTGTAAAAGATTTAAGGGCTTTGAGTCCACATTCGCACCGCAGTCAATTAAAAGTGCAAATCCCTTTGCGGTAGGAATAAGGGGAGCAAGAGGCGGTCTGTCCACGCCTTTGATTCTGCCGACTATTACCTGTCCGCCGACCAAAACCGCTCCGGTTGAACCGCAGCTTACAAAAGCATCCGCTTCCTTGTTCTTGACCATCTGCATTCCTATTACTATGGAAGAATTCTTTTTCTTTCTGATAGCCGCCACGGGAGCTTCCGACATGGAAATAATCTCGTCGGCATTTACGATTTTAATTCTTTCCTTGTCGTACTCAATGCCATCGAGTTCTTTTTCAATGAGCTCTTTTACACCAACCAGATATACTATTAAATTCTGATTTTCCTTAATCGCGCTTAAGGCTCCTTTGACTACTTCTTTGGGAGCATTGTCACCGCCGTGTGCATCAAGCGCAACCTTTACAAAATCACTCATTTTTGTACCTCAAAAATATTGCAGATGTCCATAAAAATACAACTTTAAATATACATAAAATCGGGCGAAAAATCAAGAAATTCTTTAATATTAACTTTTTTGTTGACAAAGTTATTTTCAAACTGTATACTCTTTAACGTACGAATAAAAAAGATACAGGGAATTGGAGGTGTAAAGATATGTCTATTTGTCCTAAGAACAAATCATCCAAAAGCCATAGAGATAAAAGAAGAGCAAACTGGAAGATGGGAACAACTACATTAGTTAAATGTTCCAAGTGCGGCGCTTTGACCGTACCCCACAGAGTATGTAAAGCTTGCGGATGCTACAACAAGAAAGAGATTATTAAATTAGACGAAGAATAAATCACTTTCGATTTGAAAATAATAAACCTTCCGATTAAGGAAGGTTTTTTTATTTGCTTTTTGCACTCAAAAAGGCGCCGATAAAAACCGACGCCCTCTTCTTTTATGAGTATTAATAAAATTATACGCTGGCCTGGCAGACTGTGATTGCGATAACGCCAACGATATCCTGCCATGAACATCCTCTTGAAAGGTCGTTAACAGGCTTTGCGATACCCTGAAGGATAGGTCCGTATGCATCAGCCTTTGCAAGTCTCTGAACGATCTTGTAAGAAATGTTACCTGCATCGAGGTTCGGGAAGATAAGAACGTTAGCCTTGCCTGCAACATCGGAGTTGGGAGCTTTGGACTTTGCAACCGAAGGAACGATTGCTGCATCGAGCTGGAATTCACCGTCTACTACGAGATCGGGATACTGCTCTTTTGCTATTCTTGTAGCTTCAACCATCTTGTCAACCAGAGGATGCTTTGCGGAACCTACTGTGGAATGTGAAAGCATCGCACAAACAGCCTTCTCTCCTACGAGGCTTTCGAAGCTTTCCGCAGAAGACTGAGCGATTGCAGCGAGTTCTTCGGGATTGGGATCCTGGTTCAAACCTGAGTCTGCGAAAATAAATGTTCCGTTAGCACCGTATTCACAGTTGGGAACGTCCATGATAAAGAATGCGGAAACAAGCTTGCAGCCTGCTTTTGTCTTAAGAATCTGAAGCGAAGGACGAAGTGTGTCTGCTGTAGAATGACAAGCACCTGCAACAAGTCCGTCAGCATCTCCTGCCTTTAAAGCTACAATACCGAATGTGATTGTATCGCTTAAAAGAATTTCTCTTGCCTGCTCGGGAGTCATACCCTTTGCTTTTCTGGTTTCGTAAAGAAGATTTACGTAAGTATCGAGTTTATCGCAGTTTGCGGGATCGATGATTTTAGCCTTTGAAATATCAACGCCTGTAGCCTTTACATGAGCATCGATTTCATCCTTTGATCCGATAAGTACGATGTTTGCAATACCTTCATTGATTGCGCCTTCAGCAGCATAGTATGTTCTGTCATCCATTGTTTCGGGAAGAAGAATTGTTTTGCTCTGGAGTTTTGCTTTTTCTTTGATTCTGTCAACAAATGCCATTTTTATATTCTCCTTTAAATTAATTTACATTCGGATAAGTCCGTGTCCATACAGACATAGTTATTATACATTCAAAGTTTTTCGCATTCAATATGAAGTTTTTCATAATTTAATTATTTTAAAAGACAGTTTAATCGTTAATATTTAGCTTTTATTTCAATTCTTTTACAAATAAGGAAGGTTTAAGATTTCTTTTTGCATCATCCGTGTAGCAAACCCAGAGCTTTTCCTTGGCTCTGGTCATGGCAACATAAAAGAGACGCCTCTCTTCTTCCAATTCCTCTTTGCTTGATGCTTTTTTATGAGGTATATTTCCCTCATTCACATCCGGTATGTAAACTTCATCCCACTCTCTGCCTTTGGATGCATGAATGGTACAGATGCGGACTTTGTTTACTCCTTCTTCTTCCTTTGCCTCCTGCGCCTCGACAGTTTCTTCTTTTATAAGTTCAAAATAATCGATAAAATCTTCTTTATGATTAAAATCTCTGGCTATAGATTTTAATTCCTCGAATTCTGTCTCGTATTTTGCGCCTTTTTCATAAAGATATTTTTCATAACCTATGACTTTCATTATATAGATTAGTGCTTCAAACGAATCCAGTTTACATAATTCTTTTATGTTTCTCTCCAGTTTGAATATGTTTATCGAAAGATATTTCTTTCTTCTCGAGCAGTTAAATAGGTTTACATAAGTATAAGACCCATCATTATATCTTTCGTTAAGTTTGCATTCCGCAAGAAAATTCCTGGAAATATATCGGTTGGGCTTGTTGGCGATTTTAAGTAAATTACCGTATGTATTCTCGCCTGCAGCAATTTTAAAGTAGGCAAGAATATCCTCGATAAATTCGTTATTCTTTATTTTAATGCCTGTCTTTTCCGCAATATAAGGCACTTTATACTTTAATAAACAGTATAAGAAAGAATCCTGTATATTATTCGTTCGTAAAAGAATCGCAACACTTTTACCCTTCATCAAACCTTCTTTGGCTTCTTTTACGATTACCTCATATTCTTCCTTGGGGTTTTCAAAAGATTTAAGTTTAAACTCTCCTTCTTTCGCATCTTTAACCGGTACTATCCTTTTGTCAAATCGTAAGGAATTAAAAGAAATTAGATTCATTCCGGCTTTTACGATTTTCTTCGAACTTCTGTAATTTGTTTCAAGTTTTAAAACATCGGCTGAAAAATCCTTTTTAAACTTAAGACAGATATCGCTAGAGGAACCCCGAAACGCATATATTGACTGGTCTTCGTCTCCTACAGCAAATACGCCTTTGCCTTTAAAAAGTCTTTTAACCATTTCGTACTGCTTTAAATTAATGTCCTGAAATTCGTCAATAAGGCAGTACGAATACCTGTCGGACCACTTATTTAAGAAATCCGGATTTTTGTCAAAGAGTTTTTCCGCGATAATCACAAAATCATCATAATCAATTAAATTTAACGCCTTTGTTTCAGCTTCATACATGTCAAACATCACTTTAAACTTATCCGGTTCCACACTTTTTGAAACATAATTTGCGGTATCAAGGTCAAGGTTTTTGACTTTCGATATCTCGTCGAGTATTTCATTTAAATCAAGGCGCGAAATTTCAAGGTTCATATCCATAAGAACCGTTTTTAAAATATTCAGTTTTTCTTTTAGGGAAATAATTAAGAAGTTTTCGGATTTGAAGTCTTTTATGATCGAATAGAACAGGGAGTGAAACGTACAGAATGTAACTTTGGATTCTCCCGAATATTCTTTTTCGAATCTTGACTTCATCTGATAAGCCGCGGCTTTTGTAAACGTAATCACGAGGATTTTATCAAAGGGGATATTGTATGCTGTGTTTAAATATAACACCCTTTGCGTCAAAACCGCGGTTTTTCCCGAACCGGGCCCCGCTGTGATTAAGAGGGACCCGGGATTAGCTTTAATAACGCTTATTTGGTTTTCATCAAATATCATTCGATAATTTTTCTATTGCCGCTTTAATTCTTTTAAGCGACTCCTCCTTTCCGAGAACCTCGAGGATCTCGGTCGCGCCGCACGGAGTCATTTGTTTTCCTGAAAGAGCACATCTTACGGGCCAGAGAATCGTGCCGTTCTTAATCTCCTTCTTGGCGGCGAAATCAACGAGCAAAGCATATAATTCGTCGTTGTTGTAACCTTTTTCATCGAGATTTTCAAGTACGGGCAGTATTTCTTTTAAAGCTTCAAGGGATGTTGCTTTATCGGATTTCATCTTTTTATGAACATACATTTCACTGTCGTATTCTGGAACAGCCTCAAAGAAATCTATAAGTCCCGGAATATCAGGGAAAATTTCGATTCTGGTTTTAACCATCTCGGCGATTTTCTTAAAATCCAGATCCTTTGAGATTGTATTCTTTATAAAAGGAAGTGCTTTCTCATAAAAAGCATCGAAATCCATGGCTTTTATATATTCACCGTTCATCCATTTTAACTTTGTATAGTCAAATACGGCAGGTGATTTGTTGATATGATGGTAATCGAAAGCTTTGATAAGCTCGTCAAGAGACATAATCTCCTGATTTCCTTCGGGGCTCCATCCTAAAAGAGCCACAAAGTTTACGATGGCTTCGGATAAAAATCCCTGTTCAATAAGATCTTCATATGAAGAATGTCCGCAGCGTTTGGAAAGTTTCTGATGATTCTCGTCTGTAATCAAAGGACAGTGAACATATACGGGAACTTCCCATCCGAATGCTTCGTAAAGTCTGTTGTATTTGGGCGATGAAGAAAGATATTCGTTACCTCTTACAACATGCGTAATGCCCATAAGATGGTCATCGACAACATTGGCAAAATTGTATGTGGGGAAACCGTCGGACTTAATTAAGATCATATCGTCGAGCTCTGCGTTGTCCACAGTGATATCTCCGTATATTTCATCATGGAACGTGGTTGTGCCCGTGTTGGGATTGTTCTGTCTTATAACATAGGGCTTTCCTGCCTTTAAATTAGCCTCAACCTCTTCTTTTGACAAGGATAAGCAATGCTTGTCGTATACATTTATTTCCTTGTCGCCTTCCATTCTGTTTAAAGTCGCAAGTCTTTCCTTATCGCAGAAACAGTAATAAGCCTCTCCTTTTTCGATAAGTTTCTTGGCATACTCAAGGTAAATACCGCTTTTTTGTCTTTCAGACTGAACATAAGGGCCGTATCCTTTATCTTTGTCAGGACCTTCATCATGAATAAGGCCGGTTTTTGCAAGAGTTCTGTATATAATGTCAACCGCACCCTCGACATATCTTTCCTGGTCGGTATCCTCTATTCTTAAAATATAATCTCCGCCCTCATGCTTTGTAATAAGGTATGCATAAAGTGCCGTTCTTAAGTTTCCGACATGCATTCTGCCTGTGGGTGAAGGAGCAAATCTTGTTCTGATTTTGGTCATTTTTGATTTTAAACCCCTTTTATAAGGGTTATTCCTTTCATTATTTTAAAAAATCGAAATTTATTATACCATAAAATAAGCAAATAATTTAAAAATTTCAAAAATTATAATATAATTACATTTGTTTGAGTAAAAAAACAAGAGCACATGATTTTATTCGTATATAAATTAATTATATAAGGAGAAATCTATGATTAAATCAGACCAGCACATGCACTCCTCTTTTTCGGGAGACAGCCAGGCTAAAATATCGGATATAATTGATTCGGCCGTTTCAAAGGGCCTTGATATTATATGCCTAACGGACCATTACGATCCTTTGTTCCCCTGCTACCAGGAGGGCGAGGATGCAATATTTGATCTTGATACCAAAAGCTACAATGAAGCAGCAATTAAAATAAGAAACGATGACTCAATTCAGTCAAGAATTAAAGTAAGAGTCGGTATGGAACTCGGTATATATCCTAAAATATACGATATGTGCAAAGATATCGTAAAAGAATATCCTTACGATTTCATTATTTTATCATCTCATACAGCTGACGGATTAGACCCTTATCTTCACACATATTGGGAAGAATTCGACAATCCTGTGGACGGTGTAAAGCTTTATTATAATGAAATACTTAAAAATGTAAGCGAATTTAAGGATTTCGATGTATACGGCCATCTTGATTACTGTTTAAGATACACCACTACAACCGAAGAAGAACGAAGCATTAAGAATTATAAGGATATTTTGGAAGCAATATTCAAAATTCTCGTCGCAGACGGCAAGGGAATCGAGATTAATTCCGGCGGCTTAAGAAGAAAAGGCTACAATATGTTCAATCCAAGCGAAGAAATACTTAAGTTTTATAAGGAATGCGGCGGTGAAATAATCACTTTCGGCTCTGATGCACACAAACCTGAAGACGTAGCATACGGCATAAAAGAAGCCTATAATATTTTAAAAGGAATAGGTTTTGAGTATATTGCGGATTTTAAGGAAAGAAAGATTAATTTCACTAAGATATGATGAAAGAATGTTTTTTGAAAATAATATTCAAAATATCTTTAAAGAATCAAATAATTTGAAATGATAGAAGAAAAGATTTGGAAAATTAATTCCAAATCTTTTTGTTTTTCAAGGATTAGCTTCTCGGATGAGTCTTGTCATACACGTCTCTTAAATGATTCTGTGTATTGTTAAGATAAATCTGAGTAGTGGAAATATCGGAATGTCCGAGCATTTCCTGAACAGCTTTAAGTTCTGCTCCGTTTTCCACAAGATGTGCGGCAAACGAATGTCTTAATGTATGAGGCGTAATGTCGGCATCAAT
>CACWZK010000051.1 GCA_902765365.1 uncultured Lachnospiraceae bacterium | reverse complement strand
CATATACTTCGAGTGCTCCGGGAATCTTTTCAACATAGAATGTATATGTTGTTGTATTTCCGCTTGTTACAGCCTGGGTCTTAGTAGCATCTCCATATATTTTGTAATTCTCAGGTGCTTCTATTGTTACAGTATAATCTCCGGCAGCAAGATTGCTCTTTTCTTTCTTTCCTGTTGCATCAGTTTTACCAAGTGATTCGCTTCCAACAGTTACGGTTGCACCACTTACAGGAGTTGTTGTTCCTTTCTCGTATACATATACTTCAAGGGCTCCGGGAATCTTTTCAACATAAAATGTATATGTTGTTGTATTACCACTTGTTACAGCCTGGGTGATACTTGCATTTCCAGATACTTTGTAATTCTCGGGTGCTTCTATTGAAACCGTATAATTTCCGGCATCAAGATCACTCTTCTCTTTCTTTCCTGTTGAATCAGTTTTTCCAAGTGATTCACTTCCAACAGTTACGGTTGCACCCTCTACAGGTGTCGTCGTTCCTTTTTCGTATACATATACCTCAAGTGCTCCGGGTTCGGGTCCTACCTTGTTGAAGAATTTGCCCAATCGAAATTCCGATGAAGAAGGATCTGCATTGGTTACGCTTTTATAGATGGTTTTACCGTTGTCACCCAATCTGATAGTATAATCAGCCTTAAAATAAAGCGTTCCATCCTTGTTGGTTACAGCTAAATCAATTGTGGCATATCCGGAAGATTTAAGAATATCGCCGCTTCGTGTTCCGGCGCCGTCTTCTGTGATCTTATAATAATAATGATTTGTTTTTCCTTTCTCTACATAATACGGAGAAGTTGCGTATTCCGTACCTGAATGGAAAGCTATTGAAGGGAAGGTTACCTTTCCCGTAGCTGCATTTGATGCATTCTTGTTATGGTCTTTATTATCTGCTTCTTCGGAATAGGTATTATCTTTCATTCTTTTTAAAGAGAATGAATAATCACCTGCTTTGCTGCTTATTGTAGTATCTGCAACAGTATTAATTCCGTTCCATTCTTTTGTAAATGCTTTATCCAGTGCAAAATGAATCTCTCCTACCTTATCGGTAGTAATCTCCTGGCTGCCTCCTCTATATATATAATGCCACTCTTTATTGCTTGTTATGGTGTCTGCTACCAGCCAGCCGGCACAGCTTCCCTGATATATTTCCACTTTTTTGCAATTGGGTGCCAAAAATACGCCTGCGGTTGTGTTTAATTTTACTTCCGGATTATCGGTAATATTCCAAATAATCTTTTGACAAACTTCTTTATCAACGTTCGTTGCTGTCTGATTGCCTGTTCCCTCTTGTCCTTGCCATGGAGTTTCCGAAGTAATCTTAACAAACTTTCCGTTCTTTTGTTTAACATGTACCTCGAACTTATTAAAAGTAATAGATTTATTTCCGGTATAATTGAAAACTATCACTGTAGAAGAATTCTTCTTTATCTTAAGACCGCTCGCTGTAGATAACTTTGACTTAAGATTAGAATCAATATTGATATATACTGTCTTATCTTCAAAACTGTCGCCACTTAAGTCAAGATAACCATCCTTCATAAAACTGTTATAGTTTATGACATTTTTGTTTTTTAATGTTTCCGACTGAGCCTTAATTTCCTCTATCTTGTCAGACACCCATTTGGAGACATCTTTAGTACTGACCTGAACCGTGGGATTATTATCAAAGAAACTCGTATCAAAAACAAAATGCGTGGATTTGTTGTTTTTTTTCGAATACTTTTGTTTGATAAATTCATCATATAAACTCTGGCTTAATTCAAATTTAAATGTTCCGGCCGTTGTTGTTCCGAATCTCATTTTATTTGTGATATTGCCGACAACGATATGAGCCGTACTATCTTTTGTAAGGAAATCCACATCATTATTTTTGCCGTCGCGATCATCGGTAGTCTTATTAGTAAATGTTCCGACCGCCAAAGTGGACTCCATATGCTCATTTTGTGTGAAAGTATTTGCAAAAACACCAAAATCAACCATATCATCAAGGATATTGCTGTAGTTAACTGCACTTGCAGCATCGTAATCAGGTGCTTCTTCAGCTCTTACAATCATTCCCGATGCTCCAAAAACCGAAGGAATCAATAACGCTACGGTAAGAGCAAATGTTGCGATTCTTTGTAGTAAAATATTCTGTCTCATTTTACTCACCAGCTTTCTCTAGTAATATATTGTTTGGTTTATCCCTAATCCTCAATTTTTAATCCGACTGCAACTACCCTGGTTCTGTCTGTATTGCATGTCGAAAGAATCATTAACTCATCTTCGTCGGTAATATCCACTTCATTAAAATACGCTTTCTCATCATTATAGTCTTTCAGAGCCTGCATAATTTTTGTCGGTTCATCACCTTTGAATCCTTCAAAAACAAAATCTCCGTCATCGTTCATTTTGAAATCATCTTTCAGAAGGTGTTCGTCCGAATAATGAGTAATACATATAAATCTGTATTTTCTTACCGATTCCTCGGTGAAAATATAAAAATATTCGTGTGCCTTAAAATAATCGAAATCTCTGTACATTCTGTGAAGACTGCCAAACATGGTCCCGTTGTGCATATTATGTCCATAAATTGTACACACTCTATCATTTAAGCACGGGTTGGCATATTTTTCAAGGCTTATACACCCCGGATATCCTTTTTTTTGGTCAAAATTATGTTTCAGATAATAATCATCGCTTCCTTCTTTTTGTAAGATCGGATAATCTATGACTGTATCGGGTATGTATATGTACCCAACAACATCCGGATTTAGTTCTTTATATTTCTTTAAATCCGGTACTCTTTTCAGGTTTTCGTCTGTAATTATTTCCTGTTTGTTCTCATCGGAAACTTTTGAATCGACCAAAGCAGTTTCGGTTATCCATGATTCTTCTTTTATTTCTTCGTACATATCCTGCTGCTTCGAATTGTTGGTTCTGTATCCTATTAAATACACAACAAATAAAAGGATTGTGACCAATCCCAATGTAAAGAATATAATTAAACCCGGATACTTTTTTAAAAAATCTCTCATAAAAAAAACTTTTTTCCCATAACTAAACAAACAGACTGTAAAAATACAGTCTGCTTATACTTCTAATTTCTCTATGTCGGCTCCGAGATTTCTTAATTTTTTGTCAAAATTCTCGTAGCCTCTTTCAATATATTCTATTCCGTCAATCTCGGATACTCCTTTGGCGGCTAGTGCGGCCAATACAAGCGCGGCTCCCGCTCTTAAATCAGGCGAAGTCATGTTGGCGCCCTGATAATATTCCACACCGTCGATATAAGCCGTGGTGCTTTCGTCAACCACAATATTACAGCCCATCTTTTTAAGTTCGTTGACATACATGAATCTGTTATCAAAGATGGATTCAACCACTGTGGAACATCCGTCGGCCAGACCCAGTGCAACCGATATCTGAGGCTGCATATCCGTGGGAAATCCTGGATAAGGAAGTGTCTTAACCTGTGTCCTCTTAAGCTTGTCCTTTGGACCTATGACTCTTACCCAGTCATCGGATTCTTCTATCTTACAGCCGATTTCACGAAGTTTCGATGAAATACTGTCAAGGTGGGTAGGGATAACATTGTTAACCACTATATCGCCGTGCGTAATGGCTGCTGCCATCATAAAAGTACCGGCTTCTATCTGATCGGGTATAACCGCATATGTACCGCCTCGAAGAGCAGGCACACCGTTAATTCTTATCTTGTCCGTACCGGCACCGGTAATATGTCCGCCGATACCGTTTATAAAGTTGGCCACATCAACGACATGAGGCTCTTTGGCTGCACCTTCGATAACGGTCTTGCCGGGTGTTAATACTGCGGCAAGCATAATGTTAATCGTAGCACCTACGGAAACCTTATCCATGTACATTCTGGTTCCGCTTAAAGGTCCCTCGGTACCGTCCACAACTATTTCGGTAGCGGTAATCTTTACATCGGCACCAAGGGCTTCAAAGCCTTTTTCGTGCATGTCGAGGCCTCTTCCGCCGATATTGCATCCGCCGGGAAGGGGAACTCTGGCCTGATGATAACGGCCTAAAAGCGCACCCGCAAAATAATATGAGGCTCGTATTTTCTTGATGTTTGGATTATCCACCACACACTTATTGATAGTTGAAGTGTTTATCTTTAAGGTGTTGTCGTCGATATACTCGACTTTGGCACCCAGATTAACGAGAGTTTCAACCATGATAATCGTATCGTTGACTTTCGGAACATTCTCTAATGTAATTGTCTCATCCGTAAGAATCGTAGCAGCCAGGATCGGAAGTGCGGCATTTTTGGCTCCGCTTATATCCACCGTTCCCTTGAGGGCTTCTCCTCCTCTTATTCTGTAAATTTCCATATATTTCCTCGATATCGGAGCCGGACACGCTGTGCGAGTCAGGCACCGTTTTATTAATTGATATAATTAAGCGGGTTAACAGGAGTTCCGTTTAATATAATCTCGAAGTGTAAGTGTGGTCCGGTCGAAATACCGGTGCTTCCGGAAAGACCGATCTTCTGTCCCTGAGATACGCTCTGTCCCGCTGATACAAGTACCTTGGAAAGGTGTGCATATCTGGTCTGCGAGCCATCGGGATGTGTAATCAGAACGCAGTAGCCGTATCCGCCGCTCCATCCTGCAGAGGATACCGTACCACCGCTCGATGCCATAACGGTACTTCCTGTAGGAATTGCAAAGTCTACACCCTGGTGATTTCTCGAACCGATTCCTCCGGGTGAATTTCTTCTGCCGAATCCACTGGATACGGAACCGCCGGAGATGGGCTTAATGTATGTGGGAGGAACCTTGGTACCTCTCTCAACCACTTTAGCGACAGCCTCTAAAAGAATCTCTTCTTTTACGATGTTTCTGCTTACCGCAATTTCGTTTTTGTATGTTACGTCACTGACTATCTTTCTGAAACCTGCAGACGGCTCTGTAAGAGTAACCTGCTTGGTGGTGTACCAGTTGTCGTTGTCAATGTAGATTATATCCGCTTCATAGCTTTCTTCAACTATTTCTCTTCTGGTCCAGAGTACAGAGAGTTCCGGCTCGGGAACCGTGATGGTAAGAACCTGGCCGACACGGATTGTCGAATTGATATCCTTTATATATTCACTGTTTAATTCTACGAGTCTTTCCATCGGAATATCGACTTTACGGGAAATGGCCGAAAGAGTATCGCCGGCCTGAACTTCGTAGATACGCTGAACGTCCTGCATTTCTGTAAGCAGCGAAAGCGCGGTATCGACATCCACGAGTTCGGATTTGGGAATATATGTTTCCGCCACTTCGACTTCCTCGGCGAAACCTATATCCATTATACCCTGTGTGATATCCTTAAAATCCATATATTCGATAAGTTCGGACTCTGCAACGTCCTTGCCTATCACGCTTTCGATTCCGGCATTAAAAGAAACCGCATCGAAATCTATGTCTCTTCTGGTCAGTTTGGCAGTAAGCGTGGACATGATTCTGTCTTCGTTTATCTCCGTTCTGACCTCGTATTCGTCATCCTCATCGTACTTTGCGATAGCTCTGGTTAACAGCTCGTTTACTTCATCAGAACTTGCAAGGTTTACGGTAGTATTGTTGACCTTAACCATATAAGCTCTGGTCATGGTCTCTTTCTGATGATCCTTGAGAGTTTTGATGATTTTTGCATAAACCGCATCTTCGTCATCCACCTGTTTATATATGGATTCTTCGCCGATTATCTCTTTGTGAAGATTTTCCACCATATAAAGATTTTTCTGGCCCTTGGCAAGCTGTTCCCTGGCCTCAACCAACATCGATTCAGCCTTTTCGACGCTGTCCACGGTGCCCATATCTTCGCCTAAAATCCACAAGGTAAAAGTGTTTTTTCCTTCGGAAGAATAGGTGGTGAAATTCGGCAACAAAAACAAGCCTAAAACAAAAACGGATAGGCTTGTTATTATAAATGTTGCTCGGATACGTTTATGATGGTGCGTTAAAAATTTCATTATTTCAACCGATAACGCCCGGAATTACTTGAAAATGTTAAATACTGCAAGTGCAGAAAGAACCAAGTTTAATGCTCCGAGGATTATCGCAATGGTAACCGCAATCTTGGTGGATTTAAGCTTAGCATAAAGTTCTCTGTTGTGCTTTGTAAGTCCTTCTGTCTGGTTTTTGAATTCGTCAACCACTACAGCCTGAACATTACGGTATACCTTGACATTCTCCTTGTGTACGAAGTCGTCCGACTGCTTGAACATTTCCTGCAATGCTCTCTTGTCTTCTTCTTCCTTGATCAGACGTGCTTCTTCTTTTTGCTGCTCTTCGAAGAGTTTTCTTTCTTCCTCTTCTCTCTTGAGCATTTCCTCTTCCTCGCTCGGACGGTTTATCGTCTCGATACCGGAACGGATGTATTCCAGATGATCCGCGATTTCGCGGTTCTCTCTTCTGATGGCAAGCAAAGCGTTGTCAACGCTTGTCTTAACGCTTGTCTTAAGTTCGTCGTTTGAGTTCTTAAGTTCAGCGGTTGTATTCTTGATTTCCTCGCTGGAGGAAATAATTCCCTCGATGGAGGAATTCATTACATCTGCGGAATTCTTTAGATCATCGGCACTGCTTCTTACAAGATCAGATGCATATCTGATATCGTCCGCAGAACCCTTGAAATCCTCGGCAATCTGCTTGATGTCGGCTACGGAACCCGTAACTTCCTGCTTCATTGCATCAACAGGAACCATAAGTGTATTATTGACCGATTCGTTCAATGCGCTTCCGATGTTGGAATCGAGATTGCTTAAAGCTTCGTCGATTGCTGTAATAATCTCCTCGGAAAGCTGCTTTGATACCTCTGCATTTTCGCCTTCTTCGCCTTCGGCGGGGCTTGTCTTGACTTTATTGATGGACTCGTCAACGAGTGCGTTGATTTTATCAGTAAGTTCGGAGTTTTTGTAGTTTAATTTGCGCATATCCTGAAGGATGGCTTCATACTGTGCCACCTGCTCCTGAAGACGACGCATTTCATTGGCCTCTGCCTGAGCGTTAGCCTTAATCATCTCCTGTGCGCTTAATTTCTGTGCAAGCTTATCTGTAAAATTATCCATGGATAAAACTCCTTTGCCTCAATACATTGGTTGCCCTAAATTGCACCATTCCCATTTTATCATTAAATATGCGTTTTGACAACGTGGACACGGCAATTATTCGCGGTAAAATCATAAAATTTTTTTTATAAATTTATCGGGAATGTTCATACTTTTTTCACACATCAAAAATATAATATACTTAAATCATTTATTCATTGCCTGACGATTTGGTTCGTCAGCACTCCTCATTTTTAGTATTTTTAATACTTTTTATTCATTTTCTCCTGAAAAGGCCCAATCCCCGGGCCTTTTCTATTTTTTTGCATTAAAAAACCGGGTGCTTTCACACCCGGCATTTAACAATTCTTTTACTATTTCAAGCCTAATTCGGCCTTCATTTTACGTTTGTTTGCGTACATTCTGTCGTCGGCAATTTTAAATATGCTGTCGATGTTTTCGTCAACGATTTCATCAAAATCAGCCATTCCGGCTGCAACGGATACTCTTTTCTCGGGAGGAACTTCAGGTCTTGAAAGTTCGACTACCGCATCCATGAATTCCTGTAAAAGATCATCTTTTTTATCGTAGTCGTCATTTTTTACGATTGCAACGAATTCATCGCCGCCGATACGGTATACGGGTGAATGCTTAAATGTGTTACATATGAGCACGCTGGAATTCTTGATATAAATATCGCCCATGCCGTGGCCGTATTCGTCGTTTATCTCTTTTAGGTTGTTTAAGTCAAACATTACAACGGCAAATTTAGGAAGATCCTGTGCCAGGTAAAGTGTTCTCAAATGTGCCTTGGCATTTTCGTATGCAGTTCTGTTCTTAAGGGATGTCAGGGCATCCTTTTGCATAAGTTCGGACAATTTGTCGTTTAATGCGGCCAGTTTCAGATTCGTTCTGTAATATGTCAGCGACTGACCGAAGCAGCTTGCATATTCCCAGTAAATCCAGTCAACAATACCTCTCGGGCTTCTGACCATTGCGAAATATCCGACTACGAAGGATCCGATATAAAGCGGCATTATGAAATAAACTTCATTTCTGCCTTCACCGTCATACTCGGGTATAAGTTCCGATTTGCAGATGGTATAATCGGTCTTTAAAGGTTTGTTGTTTTTCTTTGCAACAACAACCTGCTGTTTATTCGAATATCTGTATTTCGGCAGTTCTTCCGGATCTTCAAGTGCAATTCTTTCAATCGAAGGATCCATAAGAATGTAAAAGCTGTCAAGATCGGGATCGGCCGTAAAATTCAAAGTGTTCTGAAGTTTCGAAGGAAGTGTTGCAAACTTGCTGGATTCCTGAAATGCCGCACGAATACCGTAGATAATGCTCATTCTGTAATCTTCTTCATATTCTTTGCCGATGAGTCTGTGACAGTATTCTCTTCTCTTAACATCTTCGTTGCGGGGATTCTTGCAACCACAGCTTTCACCGGGCTTAAATTCGCCGTCAACATATTTTTCCGCAGGTACTTCCTTACCTTCTTCTATATCTTTTAAGCTCTTAGCACAGTATTCGCCCATCAGATCGTATCTCTGGTCTATTGTTGCGATGGAAGGATAATAAATCTGACCTGACCTTGCAAAATCAAATCCCGTTACAAGCACGTCGTCGGGAATCTTAAATCCTCTGGCATCCAGAGCCATATTGGCGGAAATAGCCAGAAAATCGTTTGCGAAAATCATCGCATCGGGAAGCGACTCTCTGGTGGTGTACTTCTCTTCTATGTAATGCATGCATCTGCGGACTTCCCAGTTCGAATAGAATACCTGGTCTTCGTTAAAATCGAGTCCTTTTTCTTCGGCAAATTTCTTTACCGCTTCAAGTCTGGCATTTGAGTCTCCGTTTTCCTGCGAACCTGCAAAAAATGCGATTTTACGAACGTTGTGCTCATTGTATAAATGGTCGCAGAGTTCTCTCATGGCATCGGCCGTCTTTACTAAAACGCCGTGAAATCCCGGATGGATGTCGCCTATACAGAATGTGGGAATTCCTGCTTTTTCGCAGTCTTCGTATATCTGATCTCTGACCTGATTGGAATTAAGGCCCTGAGAAAAGATAATTGCCGCATCATATTTTTCAAGTTCGGGAAGTGAATGAATGGATACTTCGCTCAGATTATGTGTTTCCGGTCTGCCGTAAGAATTGGCCGCAAGAAAAACAAACGTATCCGTTGTATCTTTTTCAAGAGCATCATAAAAGCCGCTTAAAAAAGAAGACACGATGTCGGCACTCCATGTATTGGCAAATACCGCAACTTTTTTCTTCATAACCCCTTGCCTCCACACTAATATCAATCAAAATAACCCCTGTACTCTACTTTGAACTCAGAATCAGGGAATAGATGTTCATGTAATTCGACAAAATAATCATCCGTCATACTGGCAAGATAGTCAACGACCATTTCCTCAAAACTTTCATCGCGGTAGTTGTTAATCCTTCTGTATGGTTTTGTAATTTCCTCAATGTATTTCAGATGATGCTTGTAGAAAAACGTATCCTCGCTGCCTGATTTCGCCTGTTTTAGGAGCTCATCGTAAAGTTCGTCAAACATGGGATATATTTTATTCTTGTATACATCTTCTATTTTATCACTTAAATAAATTTTTTGGTAATTTTCTTTTTTGGCAGTCGAAAATGCCTCAAAATACTCATCATCCATCTTGATGTAATCTTTGCCGTAACTGTTTTCGATGATATTTACTATCATGTTGTTGATGATTTCGGCATTGGTTTTTCCGATAACGGCCGAACCGAATTCCTTTTCGGATTCGATGAGTCCGAGTTTCTTCGCGTCCTGTCTGTCTTTGCCAAGATACGCGATAATATCCGAAACTCTGACCACGCAGCCTTCAAGCGTAGCAGGGATGAGCGTTTTAATATACGCACTGTCCTCGTAGCTATATTTCATTTTATCGTCAAAAATTTCAAAATTATTATAGGGAACGGGTTTATATTTTTTGCATTCGAATTCACCGTTGTGGCATATGATCCCGTCGAGTGTCTGAAGGCTTAGGTTTAAAGGGAAAATTACGCTTAAAACCCTCGCCGAATGAATGTTGTGATTGAAATGTTTGCCAACGGCTTTATATAAAATCTCATCAAGCTTTCTCTCGCCCGCATGGCCGAACGGAGTATGTCCTATATCATGTCCTAAGGCGATGGCTTCAATAAGGTCGCAGTTTAAGTTTAAAACGGAGCCGATATTTCTTGCTATGCGCGATACAAACTGAACATGCGTGGCTCTTCTGGAAACGTCATCGTTTTTGCACAGTGAAAAGACCTGCGTCTTATCCATGTATCTGACATAATAAGGGCAGTGCATGATTTTTTCGGTATCCCTGACAAACGCGGGGCGCCAGAGATTAGCCACATCGTGGTCTGGCTCTCTTCTTACGACATCCTCATCCTTAAACGCAAAAGGATTCTCGTATTTTTGAGCCCTGTCTTCACGTATTCTGTTTTGTACCTCGTCGGAAAGATTGTGATAAATCGGCATTATTCACCTTTTTCTTGTTCTTCTTTTAGAAGGTTTTCTCTCGCAACCGCAAGCATAAGCTTGATTCTGTTTTCCTGGTTAACCTTTGTGGCACCGGGATCGTATTCGATATCGACAGAATTAATCTTCGGATTGACTCTTCTTACCACATTCTGCATTCCCTTGACCGCTACGTGGCAGGGAAGACAGCCGAAGGGCTGTACGCAGATAATGTTTTCATATCCGTGGTCTGCAAGTTCGAGCATTTCCGCAGCAAGATACCAGCCTTCGCCCATGCTGTTGGCGGTATCGATGATGCCCTCTGCTCTCTTCTTCAAATCGTTGACTCTCTCAGGTGCGGTAAACATGGGCCATTTTTCAATACCGCTGATTAAAAGATCCTCGATAAAGAAATAATATTTCATAACGGCTTCCATGATTAATCTCTTAAAAGGATGGCCGCCGTATGTACGAAGGTCTTCAAGCGCACCGTTTGTTTTGTATGCACCGAAGCCCAAAACCGTCGGTATAAAATATTCGCAGTCCTGTTCGGTCAAGAACTCTTCGAGATGGTTGTTGCCCGGAACAGAATATTTAAGATAAAGCTCACCGATTACGGCTACTTTTACTTTTTTTACTTTTTTAACCTTTATCTCCGAGAAAGTACGGCAGATTTCACTGACGGTTTTCTTCATCGAAGCAACCGTGTATCCCTTTCCTCTCGAAAAACCTCTGCCGAGTATTTCTATCCACTCGTTTAAAAGTTCGTCCGTCGCACCCTTTTTAACTTCGTAAGGTCTGACCTGGTTCGAAACAAGTGTTAACGCATCGCCGTAAACAAGTGCTGCGGCTGCGGATAAAAGAGTTAAGGGTGACAAGAAAATGCCGGGTGCATATTCCATATTCCAGGTGTTGGCCGAAATAAAGGGAACATTCGGATATCCCGCTCTCTCAAAAGCCTTACGCATAAGGTTGATATAGTTTGAGTCTCTGCATCCGCCGCCCGACTGGGTGATAATCATTGCAACTTTATTACCGGTTATAAGCGAGCAGGGATAACAGATATCGTTGTGAACGTATTTTAAGCCCTTCTGGATTACATCCGGGCCTTCGTTTTCCATAATGTCAACCTTATAACCGACTCTCTGGAACACAGGTCTTAAAAGTCTGAAATGAATCGGACACATCATAGGAGAAAGAATCGTATAGTCTTTCTTCATCTTTTTGGTAAACATTATTTTCTTGATGAAATGAGGGCTCTGATTACTCATTTGCTTTGCCCTCCTTTCCTGATTCGATGGCCGCCATAAGGCTTCGCAGTCTAATCTTGACGGCACCGAGGTTCGTTACTTCGTCTATCTTGATCTGAGTGTAAAGTTTGCCTCTGCACTCAAGGATTTCTCTTACTTCGTCGGTTGTAAGCGCATCGAGACCGCAGCCGAAGGATACAAGATGTACCATGTAAAAGTCATCATTGTCAGCCACAAATTTGGCCGCGGAGAAAAGTCTCTGGTGGAAGGTCCACTGAGCAATGATATTTGTATTGAATTTAGCCACCCTGTACGATACGCAGTCTTCGCTGATAACGGCAAATCCGAGGCCGGCAATCAGCTTGTGAATTCCGTGGTTAACCTCGGGATCCGCATGATAAGGTCTTCCCGCAAGGAGAATGATTTTCTTGTTCTCTTCCTTGGCCCTCTTAATTATTTCATCGCCTTTGGCTCTTACTTTGGAAACATATTTTGAGTATTCCGCATAAGCTGCTTTGCAGGCTTTTTTAATCTCCGATGACGTAAAAGAAGTGCCAAGTCTCTTTTCGAGAATAGCGTTTATTTTCTCGGGGAATTTGCTCTTTACGTGAGGTCCCACATAGTCGTTGATATATACGATATCACCGAAGTTGACGGTATTTGCCTTGATAACTTCGGGGTAACCGGAAATAACCGCACAGTTGTAATTCTTTCTGCCCTTGTGCTCGTCAAAATGATAAGTCATGCAGGGATAAAAGATAACATCCACACCCATTTCGATGAGTGTCTGAATATGGCCGTGCATCATCTTGGCGGGGAAACATACCGTATCCGAAGGAATGGTTCCCTGACCCTTTATGTACATTGCTCTGTTTGAAAATCCGGATGTTTTTACGGTATATCCGAGCGATTTGAAGAATGCGTACCAGAAAGGAAGCATTTCATACATATTCATCGCAAGAGGAATACCTATTACCTTCGAGCCTTCCGCTTTTTCGGATACATCGTCAGAATACTCTTTTAGGAGCGAAAGCTTGTATTCGTAGATATTTAAAGAGTCATCCTGTGCTTTCTTGGTAACGGGTTTTTCACATCGGTTGCCGCCGATAAATCTTCTGCCGCCCGAGAAAGTATTGACGGTTAACTGGCAATGGTTGTTACAGCCGTTACAGGTAACGGATTTGACATCGTATGAGAAGGTCTTTAATTCTTCGCTTGAAATAACGCCTTCGTAATCAGCGGCATGCGTATTGCCTTTTCTTCTGTAAAGTTCCTTGGCATACAAAGCCGCGCCGTACGCACCCATCATTCCTGCGATATCGGGACGAATTACATCAACGCCCATTTCTTTTTCAAACGCGCGAAGAACAGCGTTGTTAAGGAATGTACCACC
>CACWZK010000050.1 GCA_902765365.1 uncultured Lachnospiraceae bacterium | reverse complement strand
ATCTTTTAATCTCCACATATCCGATAATACCGTCCCTGGTCATTACCTTGGCCCAGTCTTCCATCTCCTCGAGGATGTAGACGGAATCGCCCTCTTTTACGTCTTTTAGAATATCGCTCTTGACGCCGCCGCGGTATCTGATCTGCGTATCCTTGTTGATGGTCGCCTTGTCAAGATGAGTATCCTCTGTGTAGATGACCATGCGTTTGGGATCGTCGTATTTATTGACGGTAAAATCCGCGAAAAGAGAAAGGTAATTAAACGAGAAATATGTCTTGCCGTCGTTGGTTATAACGGGAGCACAGTCCAAATCCCTCTTTTCGTTACCCTTATAATAACAGTAATCGCCCGTCTGATTGATATCCGCTCTGATGATTTCATCCTGTGTGGTATAAAGACAGAGCTGCTCGTCCAGGTTTATATAAAAATGATTTGTGAAATACTTTTTGACGTCGTCGTGTGAAATATAGTAGGAGTTTTTGTAATAAACGCCCTTTTCTTCGACTCTGGCGTTGTTGATTACCATTGCTACCTGATAATCATAATAAACTCCGTAATACTCTTTTAAATCGGCGTGTTTGCCGGAATATCTGTATCTGTCGAGAATTTTGTTACCATAAAAAATGGAGACTATCGCAATGATAGCCGCTATCGCCAGGAATACGGGAATAAATTTGCCGAGAGCCTCGTTAAACTTTCTCTTTCTCCTGCGCTTGGCCACCTCATTGGGTCGTCTTCTAACTCTTCTCTTAGGCTGTGGTCTTCTTGAATTTCGGGTATTTGCAGAATGACCGCCACTTCTTGACGTATTTCTTCTGCCTGGTTCAGGTCTCATTTCAAGCCCTCCTTTAAGTCAACCCTCATTATATCAAAAAAATAAAATGTAGTCATTACCTTTTCTCATTTGGCATTCGTTTAAAGCGAAATCAGTCGGCTCGAGGGATTTGTCCGATAAAATGGATTTCTGACCAAAAAGAACGTGATGAAATAAAATGAAAAGATAATGCCACATTTTATTCACGGTGCGGGAGTACAAGTGCTTGTATTATTGTGTGTATAACTTGATATGGGGAAACGAATGCGTGAGTAACACATCGTTTTAATGAAGACACTCCGTGAAAGACGCACGGAGCAAAAATAAGAGTAACCACCCTCCTTTCCGTACATTATTCCCTTTCACCTTGAAATGATTATATAACTTTTTGTATATTTTTACAAGTGTTTTTATAATCTTTTGGTAAAAATATACAAATTCGACATATTATTATTTTTGCATTTTCTGCCGATATATGTTAAAATACAAGTAGAAAAGAAGCAGAAACAATGCACGATGAGGTCAGATATGAGAATTGACAAAATTAATGACAATCAAATAAAGTGCATACTTACCGAGAAAGATCTGGCGGAGAGACATCTCAATCTTCGCGAGATGTCTTATAATTCTGCAGAGATTCGCAATCTCTTCGCGGAGGTTATTCGTTATGCTTACAAAAACTTCGGTTTCGACGCAAATAACGTTCCGCTTAAGATAGACGTTATTCCGCTTCGTACCTCCGCCGTACTTTTCATCACCAAGGTCGAAGAGCCCGAAGAACTGAATCCTTCATATTCGCATTTCTCTCCCGCAGTATACGAGAAGATGAAAAATCCCGGAAAGGAAGAAAATTCGGATCTTTCGGAAAGTTTCAAAAACCTTATCAATGCACTCTTCCCTACGGAAGAAGGCATAGTTGAAGATGAGAACGACAACCGCACTGATTTTTCAAAGGACAGAACAATCGTATTCGCATTTGACAAGGTCGGTGATGTAATAGATGCCTGCAAGGCTGTAAAAGCAACATACGACCACTTCAGTTCACTCTACTTTGACGAATCAAAGAAGGTATATCTCTTAAAGATGTATACCGACGGCGAGCCCGATGCAAACTTCAGACAGAACTGTATCAGTCTTCTCGAATACGGCAGCAACGTATCGGGCGACAAATTCTTTGAAAACTATCTTGCGGAGCATGCGAAACTCTTAGCAGAAAAAGATGCAGTACAAAGACTCGGATAAGTATACGAAAAAAGCATAGAGGGGCCGGAAATCTCTCCGGTCCTTTTTTGGTTGAAAATAGTTCTTTTATGAGAGATAATATTTGGGTAATAAATTCAGAAAGGAAACTAAATATGGCAGAAAAACCTATAGTAACAATAACAATGGAAAACGGTGACGTGATCAAAGCCGAGCTTTATCCCGACATCGCTCCTCAGTCCGTAAACAACTTTATTTCACTCATTAACAAAGGATTCTACAACGGACTCATCTTCCACCGTGTAATCAACGGCTTTATGATTCAGGGCGGATGTCCCGACGGAAACGGCATGGGCGGCCCCGGATACAGCATCAAGGGTGAGTTTGCAATCAACGGCTTTGAGAACAACTTAAAGCATACAGAAGGCGTTCTTTCAATGGCAAGAGCATACGATCCCAACTCGGGCGGATCACAGTTCTTCATCATGCACAAGACTTCTCCCCACCTCGATGGTCAGTACGCCGCATTCGGCAAAGTAATCGAAGGCATGGATGTCGTAAACAAAATCGCAGAGTGCGATACCAATCCTTTCAACGACAGACCTTTAAAGCCTCAGGTAATGAAGACCGTAACGGTTGAAACATTCGGTGTTGATTATCCCGAACCTGAGAAGATGTAATTCAATAAAACGACCATTTGGGGACGGTTCTTAAATGGTCAAAAAAGCCAAAACGGAACCGTCCCCTAGTGGTCAAAAAAGCCAAATGGGGACAGTTCTTTTTAATTTACCAAATGATATCTTATAAATCTAACAATACTTCTCTTCTTCAAATCCTCGAGCAGTGTATCCCTGATTTTAAACGCCTTTTCGCAGGCTTCCTTGAAGCCTTTTTCGTTCCCGCTCGGATTGTAAAGGTAGTTTTCCAGATCTTCCGTAAAAGTCAGTAAATCCTCTTCGTAATCTGCCGAAAGCCTTACCTTGTATTCGTATATTGTTTCCGATTCTTTTATGGGCTTTCCTAAAAGTTTTAGTACCGTGAATATCTGTTTGCAGAGCACGACGAATTTTCTGTCGTAATCCATTTTGTTTAAGCGGACAGCCGCGGATATTTTAAATATCAGGAAGAACAATGCTATTATCACGATGCCTGCAAAAACGGGGATTGCAACCATATACCATTTGATGACAAAGCCCTCGTCCTCAGGCTCTTCTTGGACTTCGGGAAGATTCGTTTCGTCCGTCGGTGTTTCTTTTCTCTCATAAATTGTAAGCGGAGGAAGGTCTGAATGCTTTGACTCACTCGCCCAGTATGTGCCGCCGCCGAAGCCCGGTGTACAGTCATAAGATACCCAGCCCGCACCGTCAAAATATACTTCGCACCACGCGTGCGCCATATTTGAGGAAACATACATCGAGTTTCTCGAACCGTTCTTAATGTCATACCCCTGAACATATCTTGCAGGTATGCCTTCTGCTCTCGCTAGAAGCGTACAAGCCGTGGCAAAATAGCTGCAGTAACCCTTTCTTGACTCGAGTATAAAATAATCAAGAAACTCCGATTCGCTGTCGACATATTCCGGAATCATTCCGGGTGTTTCGGTATATTCAAAAGACTGAAGAAGTTCTTTGATTCTGTCAAGCTTTTCAACGTCATTTTCGCAGCCTTCGTAAAGCTTGTCCGTATAATCTTTCAGTTCATCCGAGAGCACAACTTCCTTACCGTAAAAGTCGTGAATATACTGCTGATGGGCAATGAAGTTTTGATACGAATATTCCTCGTCGAGTTCCAGTCCGAACTGGGTTTTAAGTATTATGTTATAGGTTTTCTCCAAAGGTGTTTTTCCGTTAACCAAAAAGTTTGCAAAGTCCTCATTTTCGGTATTTACCAGAAGGTAAGCCATATTGTAGGCGGTCTTGTAACTCTTACTCTTCGGCCATAAAAGATCCGAACCGCTGTTAATGACATCAAAACTGTATATCGGGAGGTTGCTCTTTCTTATCGCCGCTTTTTCGGGCGCGAATATATACGATGTGTTCATCTGAATATATTCGATTCGCATCATTTCCCATCTGACATAATCCCTGATGCTGTCATCGTAATCTGCGATCGATGCGACGATTCCTATGGTATCAAACATCGAATCGGGCTCATTAGATGCATCATCATCTATCCACTGTTTCCCCGTAAATGTGGAGAAATTCTTACCCCTCAGTTTGAGATTATCCGTCTCATTGGGTATTCCGAATACCGAAAGCACCGTCTCTTCGGAGGATTTTACTTCCCCCGCAAATTCTCCCCTGTCAGAAAACCCCATCTGGCCTTCCGCGTAGTCCTCGTTCTTTCGAATGGATGCTTTTATCCGAATATCCCTCACCGTTTCCGTGATTGTCTCGTATATATTTTTTACGATCGTCCAGTTGTATGGCTTGGGCGAATACGGGAGAATCAGAATCACAATTATTATTAAAAGGATAAATGGCGAGACAAAGACCATATGCTTTTTTAAGTCTTTATCGCCGGATTTTTTCCACCTTCTCTGAAACTCCGATATGAGTGTTAAAAGCACAAGCATAAATACTGCTGCCACATAGAGTTTGCTTATATCATATTTTAGAATCATGATTGGCACTAAAGATGCAAAAGAAAGCGCGGAAACGACTATCCCGAATACTCTCACGTATGCCGCGAGTTCTCCTATCATAAAAGACGCAAGCGCAAATACAAGAAGCCATAAAAGTCTTACGTTTTCAACCGCCAACCCTAAGAATTCATCATATCGTGAAAGAATTATGATAAAAATCGTAAAAGCCGAAAGTATGCCGATTGATATAAATCTGCCCGTCGTTTTGGAATTTTTAAATATCACAAGAAGGCTCGTCAAGGCAATCTGGCCCAGGAACAAAAGGATGCCAACTTTCCCCACTCCCACGGGGTTGGATGCGATTGCAAGAATTCCCGAGCAAAAAGTTAAGACATATAAAAACTCATAAAGAAGCGTTACCATCAAAGCACCTCCTTTAATCTGTCTTCATAACCTATACGCGTATATTCGGTATTCTTGCCAAGATCCGTATTATTTTCCTCGTATCTTTCATCGCTTATATGATATACGGTCACGGGAAGTCCGTTTTTATTAAGTTCCTCAATCTGAATTAAAGCCCTGTCATCAAGTTCGTGGATAATCATATAAACCATGCTGCAGGATGTGATATTTTGAGCCCATACGGATTTATAAAGATTGTCGGTTGTAGATTCGTCCTTAAAAGAAAATGCACCCATTGCAGCATAAAAATCCTCAAAGGATGCCATACCCTGAAGCGAGTATTTTTTAGGAGCACCCTCATAGGTAAAGACCGAAGCGTTAATGCCTTTTGAGAGATAGTAATATACTACCGCGATTGTCGTCTCCAACACCTTATTTTCAAGCGGAAGAAAATCCGCCATATCTTTGCCGTATCGGCAGGAATCCATGATTATGCCTACACTCGGATTCTCCAAACCCGTTTTGGTTCTGACGAAAGGCTTTCCCATATGTGCGGTTGTTTTCCAGTTGATGCTTCTAATGTCATCACCCGGAATATATTCCCTTACAAGCACATCCGGTTCGTTTCTGTTTATCAGGGAATCCTTGTAAACATCGGGCGAATAAGGGTGCCTTAAAGTTTCAAGTATCTCAAGGCGCGGCAATACTATGGCACGCAGGTTTTCCTTGTTTTTAAAATTAAAAGAGAAAAGGCGAAGATAATCCTGAACGATTATGTTTCTTACTCCCACGTCATATTCACCGCGGTATTTGCATGTTAATACCGTTTCTTTTTTAAGACCCGAATGCGGCGGGAGCTCATATTCGCTGTTTTCGTTTAGTTCATTTATGGATGAAAAATCTGAAAAGAATTCAACCTTTATTCCCGCGAAAGAATAAAAGTCTTCGTTTTGAAGGGTAAAATAATAGTCTGTGGGAGAACCGACCACGACATTTTTGGTTACTATAACCTGGTAGATTCTGTAGCGAAGATATACCAGAAAACAGTATGCGGCCGAAATTGCGGGGACTAAAATGCACAGGCAAAAGAACCCGTAGGAAACGGGTCCGCCGTAAAACGATATGGCAATGACGGAAAGAATGAAGAGAGTCAGTGCAATCAGTCGGTTTATAAGCATTTCACACCACCATATACTAAACCATGGGTACCTTTGCTTTAAGAATGATGGATTTTAATACTTTATCCACATCTTCCTTTGCAATTTTAGCTTCATAAGTAAGAGAAATTCTGTGGTGAAGGACATTGATTGCCACGGCCTTGATATCGTCGGGCTTGACAAAATCGCGCCCCGATAAATAAGCTTTGGCCTGAGCGGCGCGGATTAAATGAAGCATTGCTCTGGGAGAAGCACCCATTACAAAACTTGATTCGCTTCTGGTCATACTGATAATATCGTTTGCGTATTTTATGACGTCGTCGACAACTTTTACCTGCTCGACTTCTTTTTTCATTTCGATTATTTTATCCGCATTAAGAACCGCTTCGCCTTCCTCGTCTTTTTTATCCGCGAGGAAGTTCTTGGTCATGATGATTTCGTTTTCCTGTGTGGGATAGCCCACGGAAAGTCTCATCATAAAACGGTCCATCTGCGCTTCGGGCAGCGGATATGTTCCGACAAATTCTATAGGGTTCTGCGTTGCGATTACCATAAAAGGATCCGGCAGTTTGATGCGTTCCTTGTCAATCGTAACAAAGCCTTCGGCCATCGCTTCAAGAAGACTCGCCTGTGTCTTCGGAGAAGTACGGTTAATCTCGTCTGCGAGAAGAAGCTGATGCATTACCGCTCCCTCTTTATACTCGAATTCACCGGTCTTCATGTTAAGAATCTGGACGCCCAGCACATCGGACGGAAGTGTGTCGGGCGTAAACTGAATACGTCCGAAACTTAAATCGACCGCCCTTGCAAGTGTCTTGGCAAGCGTGGTTTTACCAACCCCCGGAACATCCTCTATCAGAACATGTCCTCCCGATAAAAGACAGATAATAACATTCTCCGTCACATCCTCATGGCCTATAAAATATCTGTTTATGTATTCGGATAATTTTTCGCTCATACCTTCTCCTTTTTACCTCAAATTTCTCCCACCTAATTATACTATAAAATGAGCCAAATGGGGACGGTTCTATTTTGGCTTTTTTTACCATTTTAGAACCGTCCCCAAATGGCACAAAAAAGGCTCCCCGGATTTCGGGAAGCCTGTGCTTAAATCATAAGTAAAGCATTATTTCTTTTCGTTGAGTGCAAATACAAGTGCATCCACGTCGATTCCGTGAACCATGCTTGCTTCCTCAAGTGTTTCGCCCTGTGCTGCGGGGCAACCGATACAGTGCATGCCTGCGCCCATAAGTACGGGAACTGCATCAGGATTAGCATTTATGATTTCACCGATAGTCATGTCTTTTGTAATTTCTGCCATTTTTATTACCTCCGTATTCATAATCCTCTGAAAGAATAACACTTTTTTATTCCTCGGTCAATCAGGTCATATAAACCTTATGTGGTCGCCTCTCTTCTTAACCACTTCATATCCGACTTTCTGAACCCTTAAAGTCATGCAGCGGATGCATTCCGCAGCCTCATCGCCCGTACAGATCTTATTGTCGTATAAAAGATATTTGCCCCTGACATCAGTCGGAGAAAGATTGGGCATTACAACATTAGCACCTGCCAGAATGCCTTTTTCTCTTCCGAGGCCGTCCGCTGTTCCGAGCGCGGTTGTCGCGGGAAGAAGAACTTCGGGAAGCATGATTCTTATGATTGATAAAAGTTTTAACGTGATGTCTACGCTTCCTGTTTCACGGTCCGCAAAAGGCGTGTCGTGATGAGGGATGAACGGTCCTATTCCGACCATCTCCGGCTTAAAATCCTGTAAGAATCTTAAGTCTTTTATGAGGTGTTTAACTGTCTGGTTCGGAGAACCGATAATCATTCCGCAGCCCACCTGATAACCTATTTCCTTTAAATCCCAGAGGCACTGCATTCTGTGCTCAAATGAAAGTTCTGCGGGATGAAGGGATTCATAATGCTCTTTGTCTGCAGTCTCATGTCTTAAAAGATACCTGTCGGCGCCTGCATCAAAAAGCTTTTGGTAACTGTCTTTTTCTCTCTCGCCCACAGAGAGTGTGAGCGCGCAGTCAGGATATTTTTCTTTTATTTCTTTTATGAGCGGGACGAGCACATCGTCACTAAAATACGCATCTTCACCGCCCTGCAGCACGAATGTCCTGAAGCCTAATTTATATCCGACTTCGCAACAGTTTAAAATCTGCTCTTCGGTTAATCTGTATCTCTCGGCATTCTTGTTGCTTCGCCTGATGCCGCAGTAGAGGCAGTCGTTCTTACAGTAATTCGTAAACTCAATCAGGCCGCGAAGATAAACCTCTTTACCGTAATTTTTTTCTCTTACTTCTCTCGCCTTGGCTGCCAGATATTCTATTGATTCTTTATCTTCGCAGAGAATTAATTGTTCGAATTCTTCGTCAGATAAATCTCTGTTTAATACCAGTTTGTCAATTATGCTTTTCATTCATTTTCCTTCTTCGATATTACTTAAGATATGCTATCCACTGCCCGTCTTCGATTATATACTGAAACTCTGTAAGCGCCGGATCTTGTATAACTTTTAAAAGATCCATAAAATCTTCCACGGTGTTTGTTTCAGAAAGGCAATCTGCCTCAATCCACTCCATTTCGCCTTCTTCGGAAGATACCACTTCGCCGGTAAATTCGGTTGCCTTAAACAAAAGCACCACATATCTGCCGTTGTCTGTAGGAAACTGCTTCACGCCGACCAGCCGGGGATTAATAATATCCAGTCCGGTCTCTTCTTTCATTTCTCTTTTACAGGCATCGACAAAGGATTCGCCCGGCTCAACATGCCCTCCGGGGAAAGTATATCCCTTCCAGTCTTCCTTGATTCTGTTCTGAAGCAGTAATTTGTTTCCGTCCTGTATCAGGCACAAAACGGTAAGCTCAACATTCTCAGGTTTATGTCCCATTTTTTCACCTATTCCTTTGCTTTCTTTAAAAAGCAGATCATCATAAGCATATAGCAGATTGTCTTCGGAAGCATCAGCGCTCCGAGTATCGGAACAAAAGAAGCTCCGACCGTTACCGGAATGTAGAATGCAAACGAAAGAAGCACAAGAAGCCAGATAAGTTTAAAAGCCTTATCTTCTTTACGCTTCATAAAATATATAACCACAATCATCACTCCGACAACCACAAAAGGAATATTCCTCAGTATTCCCCATAAAAGAGGCGAGTTGTTTGTAAACCAGCGGTTTTGAGGGAAGAGACACAAAGCGATTCTTAAGAATACAAAAATATAAAAAGAAATCGCAAAAGGTTTTGATTCTTTTACATCATAGACTTTAACCCAGAGACGATACACCAAAACATAAAATATCGTCATAGTTATGGAAGTGACCAGTTTGCCGAAGCCGAGCCAGAAATTAAAATCGCCTTCAACGAAATAATTTAAGACTCTCGGTACCAAGTGAAACGCATCACCGAACCCTAAAATCAAAGCTGCACTGCCCATCAGTTTTCCAATCGAATCCTTACGCTTTGAAAGAACGATTATTCCTGCAGTAATAGCAAAAATCAGATAAATAATATCAAAACTGCTTTCTCCATACTTCATATTCTCTCCTCCGTCTTAATTTATTTCACCCTGTAATTCGTCGCAGGAAGAAATCCTTTTTCTTTTATGGTCTCCGAAATTATACTGTCGGTAAGTTTTTCTCCCTCTTCGTTTCTCTCATAAAAGATTTTCCCTAAGTCTTCAGGGCATGGATAAAATTCATGATGCAGTCTGTAACCTTTATCGGTCATACGCAATTCCAGTTTTCTCGGGAAACTCAACGTTCCCTTGAAACCTTCCTCTTCGGTTTTGACCGCCTTCGCCTCATCGGAAAAATCGCCCATCCATGCAATCAGGATTTTTTCTTTTAGGTTCGAAAAAACAGTTCCCGCATAAAAGTCATTACCGTAATCAACGAGCAAAACTTCGCTCTGTTCTTTATCAGCCACAAAGGTAAGCCCATTAAAATCACCGACGAAATACTGCATGGTTCTTGAATGCGCCTCAGCCCCTTTCGGAAACTTTTCAAACTCCGACTCAGGCACATCCATGCTCATCATTAAAACATTCTTTTCGAATTCAAGCATACACGGGCATTCAATCATGCCTTGTAATGCATATTCGGGAAGGAAGAATTCCCCGGTCTTTTCCCATGATAAAAGATTTGTCGAATGATAAAAAACTACCGCATCTTCCGTTGTATAACATAGAGAATATCCGCCGATTATTTTATTTTCAAAAACATGCGGATCCCTCGCGGGTGTATGTTCCTTCCCGCCTATCAAAGGATTTTTATCATACTTGATAAACTCTTTTCCGTCCGTGGTATAAGCCATACACTGCATCTCACGCATGGTTTTATGATCATGCGATGTATAAAACAAAAGAAGCGCGGGTGAATCCTCTTTCCCAAAGCCCGAGACATTGTCTTTATCAACGAAAGCAGAGCCCGAAAAAATCATTCCCTGCTCATCGGGGAAAAGTGCAATCGGAAGCTCTTCCCAGTGCATAAGATCTTTTGAAACAGCGTGTCCCCAGTGCATATTGTCCCAAAAAACATCATCGGGATTATGCTGGAAAAACAAATGATATTCACCTTTATAAAACACGGGACCGTTCGGGTCATTCATCCAGCCCTTTTTAGGTGAAAAATGAATGCGCGGTCTTTTACAATCTTTACTCATAAAGTATTCAAACTAATTTACTGCCGGAATTTCTTTTTGGGCTTTCGATAAAAAGACAAGAAACAAAAATACAGTGTATGCTCTTTTATTTTTGTTTTTCTTTGCTTTTTCCAAATTCATTTATCCTCATTCTTTTTTAGATTCAGGATTATTACCGCAACCAGTATCAAAAGTATTCCGAGACCTGAAAAAATCGTAAGCTGTTCTGAAAAGAATACGATACCGATAATCGTTGCCACCATAGGCTCCACAGTCGCCAGAATTCCCGCTTTACCGGCTTCAACCATATGAAGTCCCAAAGTGTATAAAAGAAACGGAATTACAGCCGTTATAAGCGCTGTCAGGAAGCAGAAAACTATCAGCCATAAAAGATTATCGGCCGAAGCAAATTTCGCAAACATATCTTTCGGACGACATATAAACCATGAGCCGACAGCTGCAAAAATAAATGTGTATGCAGTAACCGTGTACGGCGAATATTTTTTAAGAGCAATCGTTCCGAGAATGCTGTATAATCCATATCCCACGCCCGAGCCGAGTCCCAGCAGCAGACCTACAACAGTTATTCTTTCACCGGAAATTCCGGAAACCAGAACGCATCCGCCAAACGCCATTAAAAGAGCAATTATTTTAACGGCATTCAGCTTTTCCCGGAAAAACAAGCTTTTCCCGGAAAAACAATACCGACATTAACATTATCCAGAACGGCGATGTGTATAAAAGAATCGCAGCGGTAGATAAGGGCATAATTGTAATCGCTGCAAAGTAACATATTGTAAAGAAAAGAATACTTCCAAGTCCGAGCCCCAAAAAGAGCGGTATGTCTTTGGGCGATATCTTAAAACCTTTACGATCTTTTATGAACAGAATCAGTGAAAAAATCAAAGCCGCCAGTGTCACACGAATCGCAACAATCTGAATTGAAGTAAAGCCATAGGTTGTAAGCTTTCTTACAAATATACCCATGCTTCCCCAGAAACACGCAGCCAGAATAATAAGTATCGGTCCGTAATTAAATTTCTTTTTATCTTTGCTCATTTTTTATACTTATTCCTTTAATCCGCGTATCCGCCCATCTTTCGAAATTCGCGCAAAAAAATCTCAAACATATCTTCCATTGCCGGAGCAACATATACGATTACAAACACTATTAATAAAATCCATAAAACAGATATTATAAACGATACTATATTCCCAATCAGTCCGATTAGCCACAAAGCTCTGTGATCTTTATCCAGATTGGCTGCCCGGTTATATGCTGAAATAATTATTCCTGCCAGAGCAAATACCGGTCCGATTGCAAAATAGGCGACAAAAGTCCATTCCGGCAACTTGGATAATATCGGCAAAGCACTTGAACGAATAATAAACTCAGCTACATCGGCAAAGGCAAATCCAAAAACAGAAAGTGCTTCCAGAATTAAAGGAAGAACAACTATTTTCTTCATATCCTTATTCTTTTTAATTGCAACAATCGATATAACTATAAGCGCAATA
>CACWZK010000049.1:11928-13580 GCA_902765365.1 uncultured Lachnospiraceae bacterium | reverse complement strand
TTTTTACAGGAGTTTGTCTATCCGGACAGGCTCCTTTATTTTTTTTTGTTTACTGCTAATTCAAATTAGCCTATAATAAAGCTAATTCAAATTAGCCAAAGGAGTATATATGGATACCAAAAAGAAAATACTGGATGTGGCTTTGACCCTGTTTTCGGAAAAAGGCTACGGAAATGTCTATGTCGGACAGATAGCTGAAGGCGTGGGTATCAAGGCACCTTCTTTATATAAGCATTACAAGAGCAAACAGGATATTTTTGACGCCATCCTGGATGAGATGCGTGAGCGCTATAACAAAAAAGCTGCAGATTTAAATTTGGACGGGAATGATATCCTGACAGATTCCAAAGTTTATACGAATGCTTCCGAAGATGATCTCGTGAAGATGGGTACAGGACTGTTTTCTTTCTTTTTACATGATGAATATGAATGCAAGTTCAGAAAGATGCTTACCCTGGAGCAGTTTTCAGATAAGGAATTGGCGGAACTTTTCTCAAATCAGTATTTTGACGATCCGCTTAAGTATCAGAGCGGGATGCTGCAATTTCTTATCATGCAGGGTAAGTTGAAAGGGGATGATGCAGATATCATGGCTTTGCAGTTCTTTTCACCTATTTATCTTTTCATGACAGTATGCGACAGACAGCCGGAAAGAGAAAAAGAATGTTTGCAAAAACTTGAAAAGCACATCAGACAGTTTAGCAGGATATATAAGGGAGAAGATAAATGAAGATTGTAATGATAAACGGTCAGAATCATAAAGGCAGTACATATAATATCGGCAGAATGCTGGCGGAGAAACTCGGAAGCGATAAGGATATAACTGAATTTTTTCTTCCGAAGGACCTTAATCATTTCTGCCTAGGATGTTATACTTGTATAGAAGATGATACTAAATGTCCTTTCTATGAAGAAAAAAACAGGATAATGAAGGAAATTGAAGAGGCAGATGTTCTGATATTCACAACTCCGACTTATTGCCTGAGAGCCTCGGCTCCAATGAAGAGCTTTATAGATTTGACATTTAATTATTGGATGTCGCACAGACCGCGAAAGTGTATGTTCAATAAAAAGGCCGTAGTTATATCGACCGCGGCGGGAAGCGGAGCGAAGAAGGCCGTAAAGGATGTAAGCGATGCACTTTTTTACTGGGGTATTCCCTGCATCGTTGAATATGGCATCTGCATACAGGCTATGAACTGGGACGGAGTCAGTGAAAAGAAAAGTAAGAAGATTGAAAAAGATACAACAAGGATTGCGAGGAGGCTCTTACGAAAAAAACATGTAAAGGCAGGTATAAAGACTAAAGTTATGTTTTCGTTGATGCGAATGATGCAGAAAGCTGATTTTGGGTCCGGAGAGGCAGACAAATCGTATTGGGAGAAAAGCGGATGGCTTGGTAAAGAAAGACCTTGGAAGATGAAATGAAACGATTAAAAGAAAATCTTTTGCAAGGAGATAACTTATGAAAAGAATACTTTATTGTTTTCTGATATGTATATTGACTTGTGCTGTCGGATGCAAAAAAGAAAACGCAGAATTTATTCCAATTGTTTCAAATGAACCTGATACGGTTGAAGTTGTTGAACCGGGACATGCGCAACCTAAGCAGATAGAAGAGGATAAGCCTAAAGAAACAATCAAAGAAGAAA
>CACWZK010000049.1:0-11919 GCA_902765365.1 uncultured Lachnospiraceae bacterium | reverse complement strand
TTTTTCGGGTGAAGATGATATTGATGATTATTTAAACGAAAACTTGGTGCTTGAAGATGATGAAGAAATTGAAGCCTGTGAGTGGGTTAGTGGATTCAACGAAGAACAAAATTGCTTTCGTGTAAGAATCTGTTATAAGGAAGAGCCGGAAAATGAGTATAAGCATAAGAGAGATTTTTTCGTTTTTCGTGAAAATGAGTTAACTTCGATTATTGTGGATTACCCTTCAAAAAGTGATTATGATGCACCAAGATATGTTTATGATGCGAATGATTTTGCTGCCTATAAAGAGGATGTGAATTTTGATGGTTACAATGATTTGCTAATTCACCTTGGATGTACGAGCGGTGGAGGCGATTGTTGGTGTGCATATCTTTATGAGAACGGAAATTATGTTTATAATGAATCTTTTGAAAAAATAAGCAATTATAAAACGGAACCTGCGTGCGGGATTATTTATTCAACATACACAAGCCAAGGAACAGGAATAGAAAAAATATTCAAATATGATGAATCGGAAAACGAATTTGTTGAAATATGTGAATTGAAGGAAAAGGATGGAGCTCTTTTTACACTGATAGCCGATTTGATTGTTTATGATAATTCGGAATATTTCAATGAAGATGAAAAAGATTATTCGATTGTACAATTATTCGGGGAACAACTGGATGAGTATGAAGAATTTGTAAATAAGGATGGTTATCCTGTTTATCTTTACGCGAAAATGCCAATCGAAGATTTGGAAAAGTTTTACAGTGACGTTTACCAAGAAAAAAGAACTTTTGAAGTCGGATATGATACTACAACCGAATGCGGTATTGTTTGTAAAGAAGACGGTTTTGCGTATTCATCTAACGGTATCGGATGGGGAGAATATTGTGCGTTAACCGATGTTGAAGATATTAATAGCGGTATAAAGGTATACTGTGATGAAATAAATGCTTTTGATGGCCTGTGCTATTCAAAGATAAGTTTTATTATGGCCCCGTCAGATAATAAATTTGGGTATTCGCTTAAAAGAGATTCTATAAAGATAGAAGATAAAACCGGGGATGACAAATGAAAGAACTATTATCTTTATTTTTTACATTTGCACGCATAGGGGCGTTTACTTTTGGTGGCGGTTATGCAATGATATCGCTTATTGAACATACCTGTGTAGAAAAGAATAAAATGATTACGCATGATGAAATGATGGAAATTACGGTTATAGCGGAATCCACACCGGGACCGATTGCCATAAACCTTGCAACATATGTCGGATATAAAAAGAGAAAACTATTGGGTTCGATTGTTGCCACGTTTGGCATGGTTCTTCCATCATTTATAATCATATTTGTTATTTCATTGTTCCTGGACCACTTCCTTGAAATTGCATGGATTGCCGGAGCATTTAAAGGGATAAAAATAGCCGTTGGGATATTGATAGTTGATGCAGCAGTCAAGTTGCTTTCCAAAGGTAAATGGAGGGCATGGCAAATTGTAATATTAATTGTGTCTCTTTTAGGAATGTTGATAATAAGTGCATTATCGCTGCATATATCTTCACTGGTGCTGATGGCTTTGGCCGCTCTTGTCGGACTTCTGGTATTTTTTGTGAATAAAAAAATGAAAAAGGAGGCTGATTAGAAAATGGTTTATCTGGATTTGTTAATCGGTTTCCTTAAAGTCGGATTGTTTTCATTCGGAGGGGGATATGTTTCCATAGCGCTCATAAAAGAGATTGTAGCCTCTCACGGGTGGATGGATGAAGAGATGCTGACTTATATGATAGCCGTCAGTGAGAGTACACCCGGACCGCTGATGGTGAACCTTGCGACATACATCGGCAGTTCAAAAGGCGGAATTCTCGGCGCTCTTATAGCGACCTCGGCTGTTGTGCTCCCGGCGTATGTCATTATTCTTTTAATTATTTTATTATTTAAAGGTTTAATGAAAAACAAGGCTTTTCAATCGGTATTTGACGGATTAAAGCCTTGCGTTATCGGTATTATATTTGCAACAGGCCTGTCTGTGGTGTGGAACAATCTGAATATTCAAATCGGAACAGGTTTTGATTATACTGCAGGTATACTGACGGTTATTCTTGCAGCAATTTATTTCGGATCAAGAAAGATAATAAAAAAAGGCCTCTCGCCAATTCTGTTAATTGTGATTTCCGGAGTTGTCGGAATAATGGTTTACGGATTCAAATAACACAAAAACCCGCAAACTTAAGAGCAAATTTTTATAACAATTTTAACGGAAAAGTACTCTTGAATGGGTACTTTTTCTTATGTCTTTCCACGCATACTAACATTACTCTTGACCAAAGGGGAAAGCTTTACTATTTTAACTAATTCTTCTCTTTGTTCGGCAGATACTTTTTCTGCGGGGATTTCTAATTCTACGAAAATTATATCTATGAAATGATCTGGAGAGTATTTTATAGAAGTGCTTTCTTGGGCGGCATTAAGTCCTTTTTCCATCCCTGAGAAAAGCATTGATTTCAATATTTTCTTCCCTTTCTCAATATCTTCAGGAATATATTTTTTCTTCAAATCATTAAGGATTATATCTAAATCCGTATGAATGACATTCATTACATAAAGATCATCATCCATTCCGGATAATTCCAACAGTTTGGTATCAACGTTTTCCTTTCCATCGACTTTAGAAAGAATTTGCTGCCTAGCGAATTCAAAAGTGGCGTTTCTTTGAGCCATGTGTCTATACTGTTCATTATACATAATCTGCAGGAATACAAAAAGCCATGCATGGAAACATGAACGATTTTGCACGATTTTACATACGAAATGATTGACTTTGGCAGATTTTACTAAAAAAATAAATTATATTTGTGGAGAAATTTGGTTGATTTTGACCGAGTTTGACCGTATTATAATTCTTGTAGGGAGTAATACGATTGAATTCGGTCTTTTTTATTGAATCGGTCATGAACATGCAAAGGAGGGGCAATATGATTTACACTGTAACCTTCAACCCGTCTTTAGACTATATCGTAACTGTTGATGATTTCAAACTCGGTCTTACAAATCGGACAACGTCCGAGTTAATGCTTCCCGGCGGGAAGGGCATTAATGTTTCCATTGTATTATCCAATCTGGGAATCGAGAATACGGCGCTTTATTTTGCGGCAGGTTTTGTCGGAAGAGAGATTACCGCAAAGGTTAAGGAAAGCGGGATTCTGGCGGATGCAATAGAAATCGGGGAAGGGTGCTCGAGAATCAATCTGAAATTAAAGAGCATCGACGGAACCGAAATCAACGGTATGGGACCGGAAATCAGTCCGGAAAAACTGGAAGTTCTCATGACAAAACTGGATGCATTGAAAGAAGGAGATACGCTCTGCCTTGCAGGAAGCATTCCGTCCAGTATGCCGGGCACGATTTATTCGGATATCTGCAAAAAGCTTGACGGAAGAGGAATCCGGATTGTGGTGGATGCAACAAGGGATCTTCTGGTAAATGTCCTTGAGTATCATCCGTTTTTGATTAAACCGAATAACCATGAACTCGGCGAGATTTTCGGTGCGGAATTAAAAACAAGAGAAAGCGTTGTACCGTATGCAAAGAAACTGCAGGAGATGGGAGCACAGAACGTATTAATCTCCATGGCAGGCGAAGGCGGAGTACTGGCAGCGGCGGACGGAGGTATCTATATGTCCGAGGCACCGAAAGGAAAACTTGTAAACGGCGTCGGCGCGGGAGACTCCATGGTGGCCGGATTTTTATACGGATTTCTGGAAAAAGGAGAGTATGAATACGCTTTTAAGATGGGACTTTCGACAGGTTCTGCAAGTGCGTTTTCGGAATATCTGGCAACAAAGGAAGAAGTGGAAGCGGTTTATCGGAGTTTAGGCCACTGATCGGGCGGCAGACATAGTGACAAAAAAGAAACAAAAGGAAACAGAACAAAAAGCAAAAAAGAAAAGGAGGAGAGGGTATGAGAATTACGGAACTTCTGGATAAGCGGAGCGTTGATCTGAATGCGGCGCCGAAATCCAAAAAGGAAGCCATGGACATGGCGGTAGAACTCATGGCGGCAAGCGGAAAAGTTCAGGATAAGGAAGCTTACCGGGCACTTGTTTACGCAAGAGAAGAAGAAAGCACGACAGGTGTCGGAGAAGGAATTGCAATTCCTCACGGAAAAGGTGACTGCATCGATAAGCCCGGACTTGCGGCAATGATTATTAAGGACGGTGTGGATTACGAAGCACTCGATGACGAACCTGTCAATATCCTTTTCTTAATTGCGGCACCCGATACCAAGGACAATGTTCATCTGGATGTAATGAGTAAATTATCCATGATGCTGATGGATGAGGATTTTCGAAACAACCTGATCAATGCTAAAGACGTGGATGAATTCCTCGCAGTCATTGACAAGGCGGACGAAGAAAAGAAGAGCGTGGATGAAGGTCTTGCAGATGTGGTAATTGATGCAGGAAGCAGGTATCTGGTAGCGGTAACAAGCTGTCCGACCGGTATTGCACACACCTATATGGCAGCAGAAGGACTGGAGAAGGCAGCATCCAAAGCAGGAATCCCGATTAAAATCGAAACCAGAGGATCTTCGGGTGCAAAGAATACACTGACCGCGGATGATATTAAAGATGCACTTTGCGTAATCGTAACCGCTGATGCGAAAGTTCCGATGGAACGTTTTGCGGGAAAGAAAGTCATTCAGCGAAAGGTTGCAGACGGAATCAATAAGGCCGACGAACTCGTTTCCCTTGCATTGTCGGGAAATGCGCCCGTATTTAACGGCGGCGGCGCCGAGGAAGCAGGCGAGAGCAAGTCTTCCGAAAAGAGCGGCGTAGGACATAAAGTTTATACCTGGCTGATGAGCGGTGTATCCCATATGCTTCCGTTCGTTATCGGCGGCGGTATTTTAGTGGCACTTGCATTCCTTGTTGATACGATTGCCGGATACGGTGCAACCGGCGGCGGAGATTTCGGCAGCATCACACCGCTTGCAGCATTCCTGAAATATGTCGGCGGACTGGCAATGGGTCTGATGGTTCCGGTTCTCGCAGGTTATATCGCATATGCAATTGCAGACCGTCCCGGTCTTGCGGTTGGTTTTGTAGGAGGTATTCTTGCCGCAAACGGAAATGCAATTCTTTCCAACTTCGGTTTTGCATCCGGAACGTTAATGGACGGAAAGGCAGTCGGCGGTTTCGGACAGTTTTTGATGAAATTTGCATTCCAGCAGCCTGACGGCGGTAATACCGTATCCGGTTTCTTAGGCGGTATTGCAGCAGGTTTCCTTGCAGGATTTCTGGTACTCGGTCTTCAGAAGATCGGTGAAAAATTACCGGCTGCACTTGACGGTTTAAAGCCTACCCTGATTTACCCGCTTGTCGGTATTTTCTGTGAAGGCGTGATTATGTGCTTCGTTTTAAATCCCGTAATCGGACTGATTAATACCGGTCTTTCAAATGCACTTACCGCTATCGGAAGCGCAAACATGGTTTGGCTGATGGGACTTATTCTGGGTGCCATGATGGCAATTGATATGGGCGGTCCGATCAACAAAGCCGCTTATGTATTCGGTACCGGTATGCTGGCGCAGGCAGCACTTTCCACCAATCCGGCATTCCAGCAAATGGCATACATTGCAATGGCAGCAGTTATGGTCGGCGGTATGGTTCCTCCTATCGGAATTGCACTTGCATGCTTCATTTTCCCGAAGAAGTTTACGAAGGCAGAAAGAGGTTCCGCGGTATCCAACCTGGTTATGGGTGCATCCTTCATTACGGAAGGTGCGATTCCCTTCGCAGCGGCAGATCCGCTTCATGTAATTCCCAGCACTATGGTAGGCGCAGGTGTGGCAGGACTTCTTGCAGCATTCTTTAAATGTACTTTGATGGCTCCTCACGGCGGTGTATTTGTTTTTGCAACCGTAGGTCACCCGCTTCTTTATGTAGTAGCATGGTTAATCGGAAGTGCCGTAACCTGCTTCTTACTCGGAATTTTGAAGAAACCGGCTGAAAAATAAGAAATCAAAACCGGGAAAAACGGAAAGAAAAAACACAATATAAAATAAATTATAAAGGTAAACAAAAAATATAAGGAGGGTTTTTATTATGGCAAGTTTTGATTATGTAATTAAGGATGTACACGGAATTCATGCTCGTCCCGCAACGGAGCTGTTCAAACTGATCAAAGGAAGAGACTGTGTTGTTAAAGTAGCAAAGGGCGATAAGGAAGTTCCGTTTAAGGGCGTTATGGGAATTATGTCCTTAGGTGCAAAGCAGGGCGATTCCGTTAAATTTTCCTTTGAGGGTGCAGAGGCTGATGCACTGATGGCAGAAGTAAAAGCATTTATGGAAGCCAATCTGTAAACGGATCTGCAGGCAGATTTGTTTCAGAGAGATACAGGTAACCCGTATGATTTGAATGATGAAGGAGAAGCATATGGTAGTTTATAGCGGAAAATCCGTATTCGGCGGGATTGCAATCGGAAAAATCTGCGTGTATGCCAAAGAGGATTCCCAGGTAAAGCGTGAGAGAATCGAAGACCCCGAAGCGGAAATCAAAAGATATCATGAGGCGAAAGACGTTGCAATTGAGCAACTCGGTGTTCTTTATGAAAAAGCCCTGAAGGAAGTCGGAGAAGACGGTGCAGGTGTTTTTGAAGCACACCAGATGATGCTGGATGACGGCGATTATATCGACAGCGTGGAAAATATTATCCGTACACAGTCCGTGAATGCGGAATATGCGGTTGCTCAGACCGGAGACCAGATGGCACAGATGTTCCTCGACATGGAGGACGAATATTTCCGGGGCCGTGCGGCAGATGTACATGACATTTCGGAACGGTTAATCGGCGTGTTGTCTGGAAAGGGAAGCGGCGGAATTCAGACGGATGAGCAGGTAATTATCGTGGCGGACGATCTGGCACCTTCTGAAACCGTGCAAATGGACAAGGATAAAATTTTATCCTTTGTAACCGTACACGGCTCAGCAAATTCCCATACTTCGATTCTTGCGAAAACCATGAACATTCCGGCCATGATCGGATGTGACATTCCTCTTGATGATACCGTAAACGGAAAGATGGCGGTTGTGGACGGTTTTGAGGGAAAGGTTTATATCGAACCCAATGAAGAAACCATGGCCGCAAAGAAGAAACTCTATGAGGAAGAGCAGGAAAAGAAAGCTCTTTTGGAACAGTTAAAGGGCAAGGACAATGTGACGCTTGACGGACAGCATATCAACCTTTATGCTAATATCGGAAATACCAAGGATCTGGGACTAGTTCTGAAAAATGACGCCGGCGGAATCGGACTGTTCCGTTCGGAATTTATTTACCTCGGTTCTCAGGATTATCCGACGGAAGAAGAGCAGTTTGAGATTTATAAAACGGTTGCACAGACGATGGCCGGAAAGAAGGTTATCATCCGTACCCTGGACATCGGTGCGGACAAACAGGCCGACTATTTTGCACTTCCGAAAGAAGAAAATCCGGCAATGGGACTTCGTGCAATCCGCATCTGTTTAACCAGACCGGAAGTCTTTAAGACACAGCTTCGTGCAATTCTTCGTGCGAGTGCATTCGGAAAAATCGCAATCATGTTCCCGATGATTATTTCGCTGGAAGAAGTGAAAGAGATTAAGGGAATCGTAAACGAAGTAAAAACGGAACTGGATGATGCCGGAATTTCCTACGATAAAAATATCGAACTCGGTATTATGATAGAAACACCGGCAGCCGTTATGGTTGCGGACGAATTGGCAGAGGAGGTTGATTTCTTCTCCGTCGGAACGAACGATCTGACGCAGTATACACTTGCAATCGACCGGCAGAATGATTCACTTGAAAAATTCTACAATTCACATCATCCTGCAATTTTAAAAATGCTTAAGATGATTGTGGATGCGGCGCACAGACACGGCGCATGGGCCGGAATCTGCGGAGAACTCGGAGCGGATCTGACTCTTACCAAAGATTTTCTGGCAATGGGCTTCGATGAATTATCCGTATCGCCAGGACGTATTCTTCCTCTTCGGAAGATTGTTCTGGAAACCGATGTTTCGGAGTATAAGAAGAGCCTGAATGAAGCAAATCCCTGATGAATCAAACTGTTCGGGGAGTTGTGCGAAAGCTTAGGGAATCATCCGTGATTCGGTTAAGCACGGTTTTGAAAGTATTGATTTATGGCTAAAAGGAGTTGGTCATATGTTATCGGAACAACGTAAATTCCAGATTCTTAACGCAGTAAAGGAAAAAGGCAGTATTACAAACAGCGAATTAAAGGAACTTCTGGATGCGTCGGAGTCTACTATACGCAGGGATATTACGGAACTTGACCGGGAAGGAAAATTAATCAAGGTTTTCGGCGGTGCCATTTCGGTCAACGAAACGGAGTCGTTTGAAGAACTTTCCATGCAGCAGAAATCCGTAATTAATCTGGATGAGAAAAAAATAATTGGAGAACTTGCGGCGACGCAGATTAAACCGGGCGACTGTGTTTACATCGACTCGGGAACTTCGACCGGATTTCTGGTGGATGCCGTTTCCGAAAAAGAAGCAGTCTATGTTACCAATGCGGTGGCACATGCAAAAAATCTCGTACTTCGCGGATTTAAGGTATTCTTAATCGGTGGGGAATTAAAAGAAACAACGGAAGCAATCATCGGTGAAACGGCGATTCTATCATTGCAGAAATATCAATTTTCCGTCGGTTTTTTCGGAACGAACGGAATCAGCTTAAAGAGAGGATTTACGACACCGGATATCAGGGAAGCGACCATGAAGAAGGTTGCAATTCAGTGTACGTCTCCCCAAAGGCGTTTTATTCTGGCGGATCACGAGAAATTCGGACTGATCAGTACCGTTAAATTTGCGGACATCGGCGATGCGATTATAGTGACCGATGCAAAGCCGGCAGAGAAATATGCAAATTCGCTGAAACTGATTCTACCGGAACAGGCGGATGAACCGAAGTAACAAAAGCAGTAAGCAACGGAAAGTAAAAAGTAATAAAGTATATTCCTGTGGGAAATTGTGTGTGAGGAAAAAGAGGACAAATATATCGAATATTTGTTCTCTTTTTGTTTTCAAAAATACCCTCTGGTTTATCCTGAGGGTATTTTGTAAAGCAGGTGATGGGAATCGAATATTGTTTATACTAGAAAAATAAAGAAAGAAAGGGGGGTAAGCCCACGTCCAGAAAATTCGTACCACTTTTCGTACCCCTATTTTTAAGACTATTAATTTATGTGCATAATGTTTTGTTAATGATAACCTTGGCTAATTGACATTATAAGGAATTCCAGAGAAACCAAAAGATATCAAAACACCGGAAGAACGTGAAAAACTTATCGGATATTACTTAAATCTGAAAACTGTCTATGGATATGCATGCGCATTTCACGAATGTACAAATTTAAGAGTATCTGAATTAAAGGCTTTAAAGTGGTCTGATGTCAATTTTGAAGAGCGGAATATTCGGGTGGCTCATATGATCGATGTCGATGGGAATTATGTGGACTACACGAAGTGCTGTAAACAGCAAGGAATCCATATATTAAGTTTATCTGATCGAGCGATTGAAATTCTTCATCAGATTGAGGCTCAGAATTACAATAATAGAGATGGGTTTATCTTTCTTGGAAAGAATAATAACTACCTTCTTACGCATGAACTTAATAAGAATATAAAACGGGCTTGTAAAGAACTTGGTATTCAAAAGCATTTTTCAACCCATACATGTCGAAGATTTGCTGCAACTCAATGTGCCTTGAATGGAATGTCAATGGTCTGTACCACATTTTTAGACATAAAAACACCCGCAAACTCAATGTTTACGGGTTTTTCTTTGCGCAGCTCGTAGCGGAATCGAACCGCTGATTCTGCCGTGAGAGGGCAGCGTCTTAACCGCTTGACCAACGAGCCATTTTTAAACTAGCAAAAACTATTCTATTATAACAGGGTAAAAAAAGCAAGTGTTTTTTATTTTTCTTGTTTTTACCCTGTTTTATTATCCTTAAGAGTTCCTTGAAGCGCTTCTTCTGTCGTGATTCTTATAATAGTTTTCTTTGTCTATATACATAAGAGAGTCGATGTTGTTTAAGAAATCCGATACATCGCCTTTGGAAAAATCATAAAGTGAAGTGCCGATTGCGGCGGAAAGGGTATAGGGTTTTCCTGAGGTTTTGTTAAACTCGTCAAAGGATTTTAAAATGTTTTCTTTGTAGGATAACAATTCGGCCTCAGATGAAGTCTTGATGATAATTACGAATTCGTCGCCCGCAAAACGAATGATGGAACCGTTTGACGATATTACATCTTTTAGAATCTTGGCTACGCTTTTTAACGCGATGTCGCCTTCCTCGTGAGAGTAAAGATCGTTTATACTCTTAAATCCGTTCATATCAAGCATCATCGAACCGATGGTACCTTTGCTCTTGGATTTAAAGTCTTTTTTGATTTCGTCGAGAAAATATCTGTTATAAACGCCGGTCAGTTTGTCGATGAAAATGTTTTCGTTCTGAAGACATAAAACGATACTGCATACCGCTATGCCGATGCTCGGCCAGATAACCGATACGCCGTAGGTAAATCCCTGTATTAAAGTTCCTAAAAGAATAGGAACCAGGAACTGCCATGCAGGGAAAAATCTTAATATTCTTCCTCTTAATTTTGCGAGAAGGAAAACAAAGAGACCATAGGCCATAAGTCCCGCTTCGATAACGATATAAACCCAGAAAAGAGATTTTCTCTCATATATGTTGTTCTGTGTGATTTCGAAAATGATGGGATTGAAGAAATTGATTACAAGCATAATCATTTCGATTACGATTAAAGTTAAAATAACATATATCTGAATTCGTGAAAGTTTCTTGTTGATATGGCTTGTTAATATTGCTGCGTAGCAGGGACCGATGATAACGTCTAACGAAAACAGAATGGTATTTAGGAAGAAAAGACAATAATGAATGCCGTTACCGGGAAGGCCTTCACAAACAAAAGAAAGCGGTTCGATAAAGCAACCCGCGAGTACAGAAAGAATCATCAAAAGAACCAGATTTCCTTCGTGCTTCTTAACCCTGACAATCCAGCCGCGACTGAAAAGCAGCGCTATCATTAAGATAACACCGAAGAAATTGGTTATAAAAATAGAAGTTAAATTTAACCCCGTTACAGGGTTCACCCAATGCATATAAGCTCCTTTTTAATTACACCAAGAAAAATTATACATAGGCAAAGTGACATAGTCAATTTACAATTTGTAAATAAGGCGTTTTTGACTTATAATCTTTGAGTAGACAATACAAAAAACATATCTTTTAAGAGTTAACAGTGAAAAAGAATCAGAAACATATCGTCTCAGCGGTTGAACCGGGCTCCATTGCCGAGGAAATCGGACTTGAAAAAGGAGACGAACTTTTAAAAATAAATAATGTTGAGATTAAAGATATCCTGGACTATATGTTTCTCGTTCAGGATGACGAGCTTGTTTTAAACATACGTACCAGACAGGGAGAAATTTGCGACGTTGAGATAGAAAAGGATGCGTATGAGGATCTCGGAATCGTTTTTGAAAATGATTTTATGGATGAATACAGATCCTGCAGAAACAAATGCATTTTCTGTTTTATAGATCAGCTTCCGCCCGGAATGAGAGAAACGCTTTATTTTAAGGATGATGACGACAGACTGTCTTTTTTACAGGGAAACTATGTTACGCTGACCAATATGGATGATGACGAGCTGGACAGAATCATAAGATACCGTCTCGAACCCATAAACATATCTTTTCAGACGATGAATCCCGAACTTCGCTGCAAGATGTTAAACAACCGATTTGCGGGCGAAGCGCTTAAAAAAGCAAGGAAACTGTATGAAGCGGGAATTATAATGAACGGTCAGATAGTGCTTTGCAAGGGATATAACGACGGCGAA
>CACWZK010000048.1 GCA_902765365.1 uncultured Lachnospiraceae bacterium | reverse complement strand
TATAAAAGAAATGCAACAAAATCCGGAACATCCACGAGGTTCTTAATTAAAAGTACGCCGCCGACCACGATTACAATTACATTTATCAGGATGTTAAACGACGACATTCCCGAATGGAAAAGACCCATGTAAAAGTAACTGTTTTTCTTGGCTCTAAGGAATGCATCGTTGCCCTGTTTAAATTTGCCGTTTTCGATTTCCTCGTTGGCAAAGGATTTAACAACCCTTATACCCGACAAATTGTCTTCTATCTGAGTGTTGATATCCGCAATTTTAACTCTGTTCTCGCGGAACGCTCTTCTCATTCTTCTGTTCATGAATATCGCATACACGATCATTATGGGAATGAGTGCAAATGCCGCCAGTGTAAGGTACAGGCTTATATTCGATAAAATGATAAAAGCACCGATTATTTTAATCGCGGAAATCGCCAGGTTTTCGGGACCGTGGTGTAAAAGTTCCGTTATATCAAAAAGGTCGCTTGTGACTCTACTCATAAGCGACCCTACTTTTTGTTCATCATAAAACGAGAACGATAGTTTTTGGTAATGCGCAAATATTTCCGATCGCATGTTGTATTCGATTTTCGCACCCATGACGTGGCCTACATAAGATATAAAATATCTTGATCCGAAGTTGACCAAAACCAAGCCAAACAAAACACCGCCAATAGTCAGGATAAGTCTGATATCGCCGTCTGCCTTAATGTTCGCTATATTGGATGTAATATATCTTACAACCAGGGGTATCACCAGCGCTGTCGCGGAGGCAAGGAACGCGAAGAACAGATCAAGCATAAAAGTTCCGATATATGGCTTATAGTAGCTAATCATCTTTAATAAATTTCTTCTCATTTCTTTCCTCCTTCCTGCGATTCCTCGCTTTTGACTCTTTATGGTTTGAAAGTATATTACACACGGAAAAATAATAATACCCCGTATTTTTCGCAATTTTATAACAATTTTACACAAAAGTAAACAAAAGATTTTTTTACCATAAAAAAACACCCGAAAAGAGTGTTCTTTTCGGATGCCTTTTTTACGTTATTTTACCTATATTTTAGAAGAAATCGTATATGCAAGTTATGTTTCCGAAGGAAATAACATTATCGGAATTTTTCTTGGTAAATTGTTTGATAAGACTCGCCTCATCCACATTCTGGTTGTCCACAAGAAGATTGACGTCACTTACATCTTCTCTTAATGCGAACACATATGCCTTGTAATAATGGTAACCTTCAAGGTAAGGGCCTACATACTGAGCCTTGTTAAGTGCTCCCGCATCTATGTGGTTGTCCGAAACAAGGCCATACCCCTGCAAATGGTAATTTCCTTCGTCAAGATCAACGAGCAAAACAGCGTACTGGGTAGCACCTTCGACCTTTTCCCATGAAAGCTCGGGACTTACATTTCCCTTTGTGGAAGCAATTTCTTTTTTCCATCCGCCATAAAAGATACTCTCACTGGTTACTTCAAACGTATCTATATAAGCAGCCTCGGGATCGCCGCCCGTTGCGTAATCAAAGTATGAACTTGTAATATATGTGCTTCCCTCGCCCGGAGTAAAATATTCTTCGCCCGCATCTGTTACTATCTTAAAAGATATTTTACCTTCGTCGTTTACAATGCCTTCCATGCAGGAGAATTCAACTTCTGCCTTTTCATCTAAGGCTATATATTCAAGGGTTCCTTTAAAGTTGGTTCCGATTTTGGTTTCAAGGATACTTGCATCATCATTCATTAAAGGAGTTATGATGTTAAGATTTTTTCTGAATGCAACGTACATTTTTCCGTCGTTTGGCAATTCATCAGCGAAAAGCTTTGATAGTTTTTCTGTTTCGGCATCATCGCATTCCCATGCACTTCCGTTAAGTTCGCTTTTTTCAACATCCCACTCTGTCCATTCGTTAGAGATAAGTTTCCATGTGTCGCCGTCCTCTTCGAAACAAGCATTGCATACGATATACTGCGGACCTTTCCCCGAGATGTTTTGGGGAACTATTTTATATTTTACGTTGTCAAGTTTAGTATCGCCTTCTTCAACAGCATGTGATAAAAGAATCATTCCCTCGTAATAATCTTTTCTTAATTCGCTGACAACAAGTTCTATCGGCGCACCTTCGGATTCATCGTAATTTTCACTGACCTTGCAGAGATCCTCAAAAATATATGAATTGTCTGTCTCGATTACAATCGGTTCTTCCTCCACGGTTAATTCTTCTGCGTTTATGCCGTTAGCCGATAAAAGATTATCGCTTTCTTCTTTTACGGTGCTTTCAGCTTCCGCTTCAACAGTTTCGATTTCTGCACTGTTTAAATCACAGCCTGACAGGAACAAAACTCCAGTGATTAAAAATGAACATACATAAAATATTTTTCGCATGATAAAACCTCCGTTTATATCTCTCCTCATTTTTCACGTCGCAAATGAATGCTTTCGTCTGTCAATTCTTTACGGTTCGAAAGTATAATCCGGAGAAATTCGAAATAATACCCTGTATTTTTCGCATTTTTATAACAATTTTACACCTCGGAAAAATATTGTTATAATTGGTGTATAATGACGATGTGAAAAATTTTTTGAAACGCTTTATTTGCAGTGCTTTCGAGACGCGTGTAAAAATGTTATAAAATCGCAGTTCAAAAAATGCCCGTTATTTTACACTTGGAGGATAATTTCTTTTATGATTGAAGAATGGAAAGGCTTTATACAGAAACGAACCAACGGCTCGGAAAGGGTCAACTATGATGACCCGAATTTCCCGTCATATGTTTACAGAGGATATGTTTACCCGTCGTCGACCTGGGCGAACGATCCGCATTATCACGATGATGTGGAGCTTTTAACCGTCACGAACGGATATCTTTCCTACAGTATCAACAGTAAGGAAATTCCCGTGGAAGAGGGCGATACGATATTCGTCAATTCAAGGCAGATTCATTTTAACAAGCCCAAACGCCCTGAGAGAACGGATTATGTCATAGCAATTTTTCACCCGAGGATACTTTGTGCTTCGAATGTGGTGGAAAACAAATACATCAAAGCCGTAACGGACAACCCCAACATCCCTTATATCAGATTTAAAAGCACGGAAGAAACCGGCAAGCGAATCTACGACATCATGATGGATGCTCCAAACTACATCGGAAATGAGTTTATGCTGACAAAGTACTATTACGATATCTGGGAACAGGTCATTGCGGCCTGCGGCAGTCTCGAATACAACAGCAATTACTCGGATTCGCAGGTTGATTCGCTAAAGGCAATGCTTTCTTTTATACAGGAAAATTACTCATCCAACATAAGCCTCGATGATATCGCGCAGGCGGGGTCTGTGAGCAGGACTTTCTGCAACAATCTCTTCCACAAATATACCGACCAGACTCCGATTGAAAATCTGACGCGTTTCAGAGTCAGCAAAGTGGCGGAAATTCTAAACTCCACCAGTCTGTCGATGTCGGAAATCGCAGATATTACGGGCTTTTCGAGTGCAAGCTACATGGGAGAGGCCTTTAAGAAATATTACGGCGAATCGCCGAGAAGCTTTAAGAACAACAGCGTTCACACAACGCCGACGGATTTTTTCAACAGATAAATTTGCCTATACAAAAGGATGAATCTAATTTAAAATATTAAGGGGATTTTTAGGATTAATTACGGAGAAAATTATGACCCGAGGACTGATACTTGAAGGCGGAGCAATGCGCGGAATGTTTACCTGTGGCGTTTTGGATGTTTTTATGGAAGAAAACATTCATTTTGACGCAGGCGCAGGCATCTCGGCAGGCGCACTGTTCGGAATCAATTACAAATCAAAGCAAATCGGAAGAGGTGTAAGATACACCAAAAAATACTGTAAGGACTGGCGTTTCTGCAGTTTTAAATCTCTTATAAAAACAGGGGATTTATACGGTGTTGATTTCTGTTATCACACAATTCCCGATGAACTCGATCCTTTTGACAGAGAGACTTTTAAGGCTGATCCTTTTGAGTTTTATGTGGGAGCAACCAATCTCGAAAACGGCGAAGTCGTATTTCATAAATGCACGGACGGCGGTCCAAACGACGTTTCCTGGCTGCAGGCCTCGGCCTCAATGCCGGCCGTGTCAAGATTCGTGCATGTGGATGGCTATACTCTTTTAGACGGCGGAATCATCTGCCCCATACCTTACGAATTCGTCGAAGGCCTCGGTCTGGATAAAAACGTAGCGGTATTAACCCAGCCCGAAACTTACGTTAAACATAAAACCAAAGCCGGTCTGATATACAAAACGGCGCTTAGAAAATACCCCGATATCGCAAAAATAATGGACAACCGTCACAACCATTACAACGAAATGACAGCTGCCATAAAAGAAAGGGAAGCCGCGGGCAAACTCTTTGTTATAAGACCGCCCGAAGCGCTCGGCATCAAACGTACCGAAAACAATCCCGACGAACTTGAGAGAGTATATCAAATGGGACGAAGCGAGGCACTTAAAAGACTTCCCGAACTAAAAGAATATCTCGCAAACTAAAAAATGCCTGACCCCTTTCGGAGTCAGGCACTTATTTATCTGTATCTTAAATCCGGATGTTCCGAGTAATACTCTTCCTTGTCCTCATACATCTTTTCATCTGCTATTCTCAATGCTTTTCTGATATTCAGTTCGTCGCTGTCAAAGCAGCTTCCGAGAGCAAACAGATTTTTGTTCTCGGTTTTGTTTATCTCGCGAATTTTCTCTACCTTAGCTTCAAACTCTTCCTTCGTATTGTTAACGACGAGAACCATGTATTCGTCACCGCCCGCACGGTAGAGTTCATCATCCGTGAATACGCTTCTTAAAACATCCGCGGATTTTCTTAGGAACTGATCGCCCTTGAAATGTCCTTCCTTGTCATTGATGAATTTAAGACCGTTAAGATCGGCAAATATAACTCCGATGGACTTAATTCCCTCTTTTATGGGGTCAAATGTCGTAACGCGGTTGTTCATCGCATTTCTGTTAAGGGTTCCCGTCAGCATGTCTATCGTACTCAATACCTCGAGACGTCTTACCATCTGGTAGTTGGAGATTTCCTCCGCTATAAAGAACGCGGAAAGTTCGAGTGTTTCTTTTATTTTAACCGTATTTTTGATATCAAAATTGGTAGCCCAGATGTATCCGAGGATGTCTCCGTTGTCTTTAAGCGGGAAAAGAACCATGCTTTCCACATTGAACGAACTTAATGATTCGTACCACTCGGGGTTTCTTTCTTTTATGATCTGCATATCCTGCTCGTTCTTGACTATAAGACATGTGCTGCCTGCAAGTGTGGCTTCCCAGGTAAGTATCAGCTTGTAGAATTCTTTTCTGGATTCTTCATCCGTTAGGAAAGGCGCATTATAATCTTCGCGATTGGCGTCGCCCAGCAGTTTGCAACTTTCGTTTTCACTGTCGATAGTCAGAATACAGCATCGGCGGGCATCGCAGATTATGCGGATGTCCGATGTAACTTCTTTTATGGCTGTTAAAAAATTCTCCGTTCCGTGAAGTTTGATGCAGGTGGAGAGAACCGTCGAGGATGTTGACGGATTGATATCGGACATGCTTCCTTCATTGGCCTGCGACGTAATAACGTACGAATACAGGCAGTATCCGATATTCTCTTTGTCCGATTTTAAGGGAAGCAGATAGATTTCAAGCCAGAGGCCTATCTGATAAAGATTGACGTATGTATGAAGATTCTGATGAAGGAACGCCGATCTGTAGATAAAATCCTCAAAGTTTAAATCCTTGGGAAAACTCATATAGTAAGGCGTGTTTTCAACAAAAGGATGCCCCGTAAAAGAGCAGATATCATCCTTAAAAAGCTGATTGCCGTCCACAACCAGTATATTGCCATACGTTTTGTCGGGGTTTAACTCTATCGACATTAAGCACGCGTTGCAGTTGTATTGTTCAAGCAGGTTTTTGTAATCCATATTCATTCCCCTCATATGGTTTATAATTTCTTGCACATATTCCGTCCGGCTCAAAAAGGGATAAATAAATACTTTATCCCTTTTTATTATCGGATTTTAGTCTGATAAACTTTACCGGTTATTTACTCTTATTATACGTAAATTCTTTGAAATTAACATATCCTCCTTCACTTCCGTTGCCCGAAGCATAAAGACCGATGCAGCATCCCACGAATCCGCCGGCCACTTCCGTCGAAAGATTGGATACTTCGGCTTCTCCCAAGTACTCGTCTCCTGCGTATCCTTTGGTGTCAAGACCGTCGACTTTGATGGTTAATTTAACTATTCCGTCTTTTATGATGTTGGAAAGCGGAGCGCTTCCGACAATCTTGTCTTCGCCGTTTTTGCAGATAACCATATTGCACTTCGTGCCGTCAACCTCAACGCGAAGGTTGTAAAGGTTGTTCTGAAGAAGTACCAGTCCGGCGCTTTCGTTTACCTTAAGTTCGGAGACGTCAAGCGTGGCAGTGCTTTCGAAATAATGGTGCTGCTGTCTGATTGATACGAACGAAGGTGAAGCCACAGCCTTGATATCGTCCGCCTGGATTTTAAGTTTAAGGCCTTCACCGTCGAGTGTATACATATCGTCGGGATAGTTTCTAAGGAACAAGAATTCGTCGCCGAGTTCCTTCATATCGGCAAACACATAATCCTTGTCTGTTCCGGGAATCGTGGTCTTGTTGCCGGTTCTCACCGTATATGAAGTTTCGTCTTTAAGAGGATCCCACTCGGGTAAATCGATTTCAACAGTATCTGTAAGCATTCCGACGCCGGGATTAACTACGGGCCAGTCATCTTCCCAGACGAATTTAGCCAGGAAAGTCTCTCTTCCCATAGTCGTAAATCTGTTAAGAGGTCTTACCGCGAGCACTGTCATAAACCACTCGTTGTTGGGAGTTTTGATGATATCGCCGTGTCCGACGTACTTAATCGGATAGTCTTTGCCGAGATGTCTGTGGGTAAGGATGGGGTTCTTGGGATTTCCCACATAAGGTCCCCATATATCCTTGCTTCGACAGATCATGACGGAATGCTCGGGACCTGTGCCGCCCTCTGCATGCATGATGTAGTAATATCCGTTTTCTTTGTAAATATGCGGACCTTCGGGCCAGATACAGCCCTTTAATGCACCGTTCCAAACATCCTTCTTCTCGCCGATTGTCCAGTTTTCAAGATCCACTTCGGCTATATAAATGTACCAGTCTCCGTTGTACTTAGCACCTCCGTCGGGATTCGGATGGGTGCCGATATAATAGCACTTTCCGTTATCGTCGAAGAAGAGCGAAGGATCGATTCCGTCCGCATCCTCAAGATAGTGAGGCTCGGACCACGGACCTTCGGGATTTTCCGCAGTTACGATGAAGTTACCGCCGTGCGTAACATTGGTGCATATAACATAAAAGAGTCCGTTATTGTATCTTATGGTCGGTGCGAAAAGACCCTGCGAATGGTCTGCACCTTCCAGAGGAATCTGTGAATGTCTTGTAAGCACGTTTCCTATCTGCTCCCAGTGTGCCAGGTCTTTGCTATGCATAAGGGAAAGTCCGGGAACGTACGAAAATGTCGAGTTGCAAAGATAATAATCCTCGCCAACCGCACATATAGAAGGGTCGGGATAAAATCCCGGCATAATCGGGTTTTGAGCTTTTATCATTATATCTCCTCCAAATTAATTCCAATAATCGTAATTATTTTAACATAATTACAGTGTTTAAGACACTGATTAACTCCACCAAAAGCACAGAAAAAATAAAGTCCCGATTGAAAAAAATTTTTTTAAATGATATTATTTCTTCACTACGAGAGGTATCTGACTATGACTGATAATAAAAGAGCCGACAATAATAAAACTCATAAAAAAACCGAACAGTTTTCTAAAAAAATAAAGCAGGGGATTATTAATCTTTTGCCTTATTTTATTATATTTGCCGTTACGATAATTTTCTGGGAGCTGCTTCTTCGCCTTCAGATTGGCCGCGGTTTGTCAAAAGAGAATCTGTTCTTTTTATCTTTCATTCCCGCAGAAGCTCTTGCTCTGACGTTAATTAACGGTCTGTTTCCCCAAAAAGTCAGTCGAATTCTTTTCCCAATCACTCTTTTAGCCGTTTCCGTATACTATGCGGGACAGCTGGTATATTTCAGAATCTTCGGTTCATTTTTCTCCGTATCGATGATGAGAATGGGAACGGACGCAGTTACCAATTTCGGCTGGGCAATGAAAGAGGTTCTAAAAAAATCAAGCCTTTATATTGCACTTATACTGATTCCGGTTGTAATCGTGACCGTACTTATAATAACCAAGCGAATAAAGTGTAAACCGTACCATCCGCTTCTTCATCTTTTAATTATTCCTTTAATCGCTATATTGTGGATTGCAGGTATTCAGTGTCTTCGAATCGACGGAACCTCAAAACAGAGTGCCTACAATATATTTGTCTCCGATACAAGCGATACGGATACCACGATATCGAGAGTGGGTGTCATGACCACTTTTAACCTTGAACTTTCCTCATATTATATCGACTGGGGAAACAATGATTCGATAAACAAAGACTCCATTTTATCAAACGATCCTCTCGGTGAAGTTGCCAAAAAAGGGAAAATTCCCGCCTTAAACGGAAAAGCCAAAATAAACGATTCTTTTGATTTTGACGAATTGTCGGAAAACTGCAGCGATGATTCTTTAAGAGAACTGTATGATTATATAGGAAACAGAAACCCCTCCCATGACAATGAATACACCAATCTTCTCGAGGGCTATAACGTAATTTATATCTGCGCAGAGGGATTCTGGTCGTACGGTGTTAATGAAAAAGTTACGCCCACACTCTATAAAATGGCTAACAACGGTATAGTGCTGCCGAATTATTACAACAGTTTCTTAAATACAACCGTAAACGGAGAGTACGCTTTTTCAACCTCGTTATGGCCCGACGTATCCAGAAAAGCTTCATACGGCGTCGATGTCGGAAGTATGCCTCAGTCGTCCATGTGCTATATGCCCACGGGTCTTGGAAATGTCTTTAAAAACGAAGGTGTTCCTTCGTACGCTTTCCACAATTATTACGGAAACTATTACCGCAGAAAACACTCCTGGGCCAACCTCGGATACGAGAATACTTATTTTATGGATGACGGAATGACTTTCTCCACCAACTGGCCTGCATCGGACTATGAAATGATGCTGCAGTCGGTCGACAGTTATATTTCCGAAGACAGATTTTTTGCATATTACATGACCTTCAGCGGCCACGGACCGTATAATTCAAGCAACTGTATTTACAACGATAATATAGACGAAGTAAAATCCATCCTCGGAGAAGAGGCTTCTAAATATGACGAAGAAGCTTTAGGCTACCTCGCCTGCAATCTCGAACTGGAAAAAGCAATGGAATATCTGGTCGGAAGACTTGAGGCGGAAGGAATCATGGACCGCACTTTGATAGTTTTAACAGGCGATCATTATCCTTATTATCTCGAAAAGAAAGGAAGAAACTCGCTCGCAGGAAAAGATCTTTCCGATATGGATATGTATCATTCCACATGCATCATGTATACAACCGGTTTAAAAGAAAATATAACCTGCGAAACTTATTGCTGCAATGTCGATATTATTCCGACGGTTTTAAATCTGCTCGGAATCGATTACGATTCAAGGCTTTATATCGGTACGGATGTTTTTTCCAAAGGAATCCACAAAGCAGTTCTTTACGATAAAAGTTTCATTACCGATAAAGTGGCATATAATGCCAAGGCCGGAAAAGCCGAGTGGAAGATCGACACTTCCAAACACACCAAAAAGGAACTGGATTCATACCTTAGTGCAATGGATGAGCTGATCGAATCGGAATATACCGCGAGCATACGAATAATTGAAGACAATTTCTATTATCATTTATGGAAAGATTCCGGTTTAATGACCAAAGAAGAGGCTGATGCCGAAATCGAAAGAGAAGAACTCGTAAAAGAAGAGATGAAGGATCTCCGCTCCCTCAAAGGCGGAATAAAAGAAGTAAAAAGAACAGCAAAACTGTTAAATCAGAAGTGGGACGCAATTATAGAAGAGGATGATGAGTAATCATCCTCTTCTCTTTTATGATTTTTCAATTTTACTCGACATTTTTAAGTGCCTGGTCCATCGGAACTTTTTTGATTCTGTGGTAATCAATAAACATTACGATTAAGTACGCCGCAATCACCATGAGCACCATATAAACATACGATGAGAACGGAACGTATGCCGGAAGCCAGCCGTCCATCCGATAGAGGATTATGTGCCATACTATCTCCAGGCTCTGAACTCCTAAAACTACGGAGATAACCGCAGATATTATTACTACCCATGTCGTGGATAAAAGATACAGGGATGAAATTTCGTTGTTGTAATAGCCGAGTATTTTTACCATGGATATCGAATTCTCATTCTTCTCTATGATTACCTTGGTTAAGAGATAAATGAGGATTGCCGCAAATGCCAGACATATAACCTTAAAGTAGGTCATATAATTGCCCATTGAATGATTGAGCTGGTTGGATACTTTAAGGATATCGTCTTCGGTTATGGTCATTGCAATATAGTCCGGATCGATATCTTTTATTTCTTCATTGGCCAGATATCCGTTAAACGAACCATCGACATTTCCGAATACTTCGTTAAATCCGTCCAGTGACATGAATAAGGCGAGACCGCTTATGTAATCGTATTTTCCGACTATTTTAAATGTGTATTCATCATCGGTATATCTTGCCTTTAAGGTAACTGTGTCGCCTTCGCTTAAACCGAATTTATCCGCGTAAGAACTGGATATCAATGCCTCGTTTCCGGTGACTCTGCCGTTTAAAGGAATATAATCCGAATCGGCTTCAAGGCCGTATATGCTGATCGGCTCGCCCACTCTTTTACCGTCCGTCGTATAAAGTGTTTCCATGCTGAATCTTTCGGCACCGCTCGTTTCACTCGTAATTTCGTTTCCGTCATCATCTTCGGTTGTTTTAAGAACATACTGATACTTGGCAAACATATCGTCAGTAGCATGGTTCTGATAGTTTTTAAGAGTCGAAGGCAGTCCGAATGCAAAAGCCATCAGGAAAACAACGAAGTAAATACCCACGAACAAAACCAAATAATTGGGAATATTCTGTAAAAGAACTCTCAGCCTGAATCTTGCGAGAAATTTAAATCTCGGAAGTCTCATGGCTTTTTTGCGTCTGCTTGTCTTTAAATCTTTTCGTATAAATCTAAGCGGCGAGAGGCGAAGCATATACGCAACGGTTACGAAATTGATAAGTATCATCAGTATAACCGGCACAACCGTCGTTTTGACAAATGCTTCGTAATACCAATATGTCTGATATGCAGGAAGACTGTAGCTGTTAAAATACATGGCAACGACGATATTCTTAAAGAGCGTATATCCTAAAACATTTCCGACTAGCGCAGCCAAAAGTGTTACAAAAACAGGGGTTGCCATATAGTGTCTTATCAGTTCGCCCTTCGTATATCCCGATGCGCGAAGCGTTCCGATGACCATGGATTCCTTGGTGATCGTCGACATGATTGTCAGTGCAAATACAAATCCCAGAACAATCACAAGTATGTATAAAAGAACTCCGCCCATCTCCTTGTCGGAACCCATATCGTCGGGTGCAAAACGAACCGCCTGATTAAGATATTCGGGAACGTAATCTTCGAGGTCGTTTTCTTCTTTTATGGTCTGTGTAATGAGTGCGCTCATAAAATTGTCGGACAGTTTCTTCTGTTCTGCATCGCTTAAAAAAGAATCCACATATTTAAAAGCATATGCATAATGTGTTTTGCCCTTCAGTTCATTCCAGGCTTCGGGAGTTACCATTGCAACATCGAAGCTTATTGCATCGAACATAAAGTCCGTGTTTTTCTCATGCAGCGTGGCGTAATTGACATATGCAAGAAGACCGGTAATCTCGAATTCTCTGCCGCCGACATTAATCTTATCGCCGATTTTTAAACCGCTGTTTTCGGCATGCATTCTGTCGATGGCGATTTCGTTTTTATTCTCGGGCTTTCTTCCTTCGTTGAAGCTTGCCATATTGATGTAATCTTCGTAAGCATATACTCTGACTTTTCCGTCCGA
>CACWZK010000047.1 GCA_902765365.1 uncultured Lachnospiraceae bacterium | reverse complement strand
GAAGGCTTTTCAACCTTTTATGAGGATTTTGAAAAGATGGTCATAATCGATGAAAAAACCGGAGAAATAAAAGCCAAACTTAAGTGCCATGCAATTGATGAAAGTTACAAATGTTTCAGCTCAACATATGCTTGAAAAGCCCGTAAATTCGGGCTTTTTTTGATGCAAAAAAATATGATGGATTTTCTGATTACAAGAGCAGGATAAATAAAGGACAAATTGCACAAAAATACCCCGTCATTTCTACATATCGATGCATAGACAACATATAAAGCACAATATATAATATTTCCGTAGGGGAATTTATACGGATGTTTGTAATTATTATTCGTAATGTTCACTATAAATCTTTTATGAGGTGAAGCGAAATTATGAAGAATAAGGACAAATTGACGGGATTATATTTATTTGATGAATTCATCAATGTTGCATCCAAACGTCTCAACGAGGCGGATAAGGATGTTTTGTTTGTATTAATTTCTGCCGATTTTTCCAAGTTTAAGTACATTAACAGAGTCTACAGTTACAGCGCGGGCGACAAGCTTATCAAAGCTTTGGCCGATGCCGTGTCCGGCATAGAAGAGTGCGTGATAGCCTGCAGACCGTATTCGGACCATATCATAGGTCTTTTCGAGTACACAAAATGTGACTGGGAAGAGGAAAAAGAAAAGTTAAAAATTTTCGAAGAAGAATTCTGCAAGGCGCACAAAAAAGAGTATTCCAAAACGAGTGTGCATCTTAATATCGGTGTCTGTCTCGTCGAAGACAATAACGAACCGATTACTTCCGTTATTGACAAGGCCAATATTGCAAGAAGAAGCGTAAAGGGCAATTATTCCGTTCCTTACTGTCTGTACTCACAGAAGCTTCAGGTTTTAAAGGAAGCCGAATCAAGACTGATTCCGATATTCGAAAAAGCTTTGGAAAATGATGAGATTCTTGTTTACATGCAGCCTAAAATCAGTGTGAAGAAAGGCGGCATCAGAGGTGCGGAGGCACTTACCAGACTCGTAGATGATGACGGAGAACTGATTCCTCCCGAGATTTTTATTCCCGTGCTTGAAAATTCGGGCAAGGTAATCGATCTTGACTGGTATGTAATGAAATATATCTTCAAAAAAATCGATGAGTGGCTCGCGGAGGGAAGAAATGTGGTTCCGATTTCGGTAAACCTTTCGAAGCTTCATTTCTATCACGATTCGCTCGTTGAAGATATCATGAGAGAGTTTGAAAAATATGATTTCTCTCCCGATTATGTTGAATTCGAGGTTACGGAATCGGTGTTCTTTGAAGAATCCGAACTTATCATAGACAAAATTGAGCAGCTTCGAAGCCACGGATTTAAGATTTCCGTGGATGATTTCGGCGCCGGATATTCGTCATTAAACCTTATAGGAATCCTTCCCGTAGACATCATCAAACTTGACAAAGGATTTATCAAAAACTCCCTTAACAACAAAAAGGGAATGGATATCATCAAGGGCCTTATCCGTATCTTAAATGAAATCGAAATGGATATTGTCTGTGAGGGTGTTGAGACAAAGGATGAAGAGAAGATTGTATACGAGTTCGGCTGCGATGCAATGCAGGGATTTTTATACGACCGCCCGATTCCCATCGACACTTTTGAAGACAAATATATTTTAAGACAGGTTATTTAAGAACAGGCTGACTGTTCTTTAACGTGTGGCTAAAAAAAGAAGTCGTCATCTGACGGCTTCTTTTATGTTATCTCTTATATTTCCGTATATTACGTAATCGGCGTATTTATCTCCGAACCGCTCTTCCCTGGCAAAGAGGATTAAGTTTTTACCCTTGTAGTGACCGGTTACATACTGAACTTTGGTACTTTCAAGATCCATTCCGAGGATAATGATTGTATCGGCTGCCGAACAGTGAATGGCAGATTTGGTATACAGATCGTTGTCGACACGTTCGCCTAAAAGCCTGATATTCGGCCTTAAAGCTTTTTTACATTCGTCGCAGACCGGTATCGAACGGCTCTTTAAAAGATAATCCACGTCGAAGGTTTTATTGCATCCGGGGCAGTAGTTGTCGTAAACGCTTCCCGCTACTTCGACCACGTTTTTGATGCCTGCGAGTTTCTCAAGCCCGAAGATATTAAATGAAATCACGGCTTCGAGTCTTTTTTCGTCTTCGAGAGCTTTTATGATTTCATAGGTTTCGTCGGGTTTGGGAAGATAGGATATTACTTCTTTTTTGTAAAAGTTATAAAATCTTTCCTTTCTCGATGAGTATTCGCCTGCTGATAAAAGCTGTTCGGGACACATTTTATACTTCCTCTCGATATCATAAAAGATATCAGAGGACCACAGATCCCTGCCACCGCATTCGACGACGGAACCTAGACCGGTCATAAACACTATTTTGTTGGATTGTTTAATGATTTTACGTACTGTTTCTAACATATCTCATTCCCCTAACAATATTTTAAAACTATATAAAAAAATGTCAATCCGGTCATGAAATGGGCATATCGGAACATAAAATCCGCTTGTTAAAGAAGTGTATTTTAAATATAATATTATCCATAGAAATTTGGTGAGGAAATCGTGGATATATTTTTAAAAATCTTTATACTTGTACTTCTGTTATTATTATCGGCATTTTTTTCTTCCGCCGAAACCGCTTTTAACTGTGCAAACGAGATAAGACTCAAAAGCCTGGCGGATGAGGGGAATAAAAGAGCTGCCGCTTCTCTTAAAATTCTTAACAATTATTCCAAACTTATAAGCGGAATACTGATAGGAAACAATATTGTAAACATTGCGGCTTCGGCATTGACGACGACGCTTGCTCTTTTAAGCGGTTATTCGTGGGCGGTATCTCTGGCCACCGGTGCTCTGACCGTTCTGGTTCTTTTATGCGGTGAAATCATTCCCAAACAGTGGGCCAAAATAAAAGCGGATAAAATCGTGCTTGTTTATTCATATGTTTTCAGGGTTTATCTTTTTGTGTTTACACCCGTTATTTTTCTCGTCGACAAAACGGCTTTCATTCTGATGAAAATTTTAAGAATAAACACAAAAGACGATGCGCCTTCCATTACCGAAGGGGAATTAAGAACCATTCTTGATACTTCACACGAGGACGGTGTCATCGAGGAAAAAGAAAAAGATATGATTATCAATCTTTTCGATTTATCCGACTCGAAGGCGAGAGATATCATGATTCCGAGAATCGACATGGTGATGGTAAACGAAAAGGCTTCTTACCGTGAAATTATGAATGTTTTCAGGGAAAACATGTATACGCGTCTGCCGGTTTACAGGGATTCAAAGGAGCATATCATCGGAATACTTAACATGAAGGATTTTCTTTTTGTCAAAAATCCCGAGAGTTTTAAGACGGAAGATTATTTAAGGGAGCCGTACTATACATACGAGAACAAAAAGACTTCGGATCTTTTGACGCAGATGAGGCAGTCTTCGTACAATATCGCCATAGTTTTAAACGAATACGGCGAAGCCGAAGGCATGATTACACTCGAGGATCTTTTAGAGGAAATAGTCGGCGAAATAAGAGACGAATACGATTCAGACGAAGAAGAATTAATAAGAAAAAAATCAGACAAAGAGTATATAGTACAGGGCAATCTTAAGCTTGATGACATAAACGATGCGCTTGACACGGAATTTGAAAGCGAGGATTACGATACCATAGGCGGTCTTATGATTGACTGCCTGGACAGACTGCCTAGGGAAGGTGAGTCGGTTGTACTTGAAAACGGTACCAAACTTCTGGCTTTGAAAGTAGCCAGAAACAGGATTTTGTCGGTGAAAATATTCCTCCCCGACAAGAATTACGAAAAAGAGGCGAAAGAGTAGGCCGCTATTTACTTTCGGCCGTTTTTATGGCATAATATTTTATTGTGCGAAATTATCTTATAAATAAGAAAGGTTTTTATGAAATGAAAGGCAGAATAGGAAAGATAATTGCTTTAATTCTCATACTTTGCATAACCGGAGGACTCGGTTATATAGCAGTTTGCGGTGTGGGACCCCAGAAGGCGGGAAGTTACAGAAATATATCTCAGGGTCTTGACCTTGCGGGTGGTTTAAGTATCACATATCAGGTAGTCGGTGAAGAGAATCCTACCGCCGAAGATATGGCCGATACCATTGAAAAGTTAAGAAACAAGGCAGAGACATACTCTACGGAAGCTCAGGTTTACCAGGAAGGCGGTAACAACGACCGTATTACCATCGAAATTCCCGGCGTAACGGATGCATCCGCAATTCTCGAAGAACTCGGAAGACCCGGTTCGTTATATTTCATTTCCCAGACGGACTCGGAAGGCAATATCAACTATTATTACGAGATTTCCGCCGAAGGCAATCTTGTATATATGGATGAGAAATACAACAAATTCTTCTTCGTAAACGACAGCGATGACATGGCTGTGTACTATGACGATACAACAGGCATGGCACTTCTTGACGAAAACGGCAATACGGTTAATTACGATTTAAACGCTTTCGAAGAACGTAATATTTCATACATCCTTTTAAAGAGCATAGATCAGTTAAAGGCAGACGGCTCCATCATTCTTGACGGTACCGATGTTAAGAGTGCAAAGGCTGCAACCCAGGACAATCAGTCCACAGGTAACAAAGAAAATGTCGTAGCACTTTCTTTAAACGATTCGGGTACTCAGAAATTTGCCGATGCAACCAGAAATGCTTATTCAAAAGGCGAAACAATCGCGATTTACTATGACGGTAACTTTATATCGGTTCCCAGAGTATCCGTAGTAATTACAAACGGTGAAGCAGTTATTACCGGTATGGGAAATCTTACAGAAGCAGACAGACTTGCTTCCAAGATTCGTATCGGTGCCCTTAAACTTTCACTTGAGAAATTAAGAGACAATATCGTAGGTGCACAGCTCGGTTCCGAGGCAGTTTCTACTTCCATCAAGGCGGCTGCAATCGGTCTTGCGCTTGTTGCGATTATCATGATCGGGGTATATTTCATACCCGGTCTTGCATCCGTTCTTGCACTTGCACTTTATACGGTACTTATCGTGTGCGTTCTTTCCGTATTCCACGATGCCATTACGCTTACCCTTCCCGGTATCGCAGGTATCATCCTTTCAATCGGTATGGCGGTTGACGCAAACGTTATTATATTCGCGAGAATCAGAGAAGAGCTTGCCAAAGGCAAGACACTTGAAGATTCCGTAAATGTCGGCTTCAAGAAGGCTTTAAGTGCCATCCTCGACGGTAACATCACCACACTTATCGCAGCATTCGTGCTTATGTTCTTCGGTTCGGGTACCATCAAGGGATTCGCTCAGACACTTGCAATCGGTATCGTGCTTTCAATGTTTACCGCACTTGTAATCACGAGACTTATCCTTCAGGGATTCATGGCACTCGGTATTACAAACTTAAAACTTTACGGTATCGCAAAAGAGAGAAAGAGCATCAACTTCATAAGCAAGGGACATATATTTGTAATCATTTCACTCGTTCTTATCTTAGCAGGCTTTGTATTCATGGGAATCAACGGCGTAAGAAAAGGCAGTGCTTTGAATTATTCACTAGAGTTCGTAGGCGGTACATCAACTAATGTGGAATTAAGCGAAAACCTTTCAATCGATGAAATAGATGCCACAATCACACCCAAGGTTGAGACAATTACCGGCGACGGAAACGTTCAGATTCAGAAGGTTGAGGGCGGCAACGAAATCATCATTAAGACCAGAAGTCTTGAGGACGCAGAAAGAGATGAACTTGACAATCTTCTTATAAACGAATTCAACGCGGTTGAGGGCTCACTTGAATCCGAGACCATTTCGGCTACGATTTCCGGTGAAATGAAAAAGGAATCAATCATCGCCGTATCAATCGCCGTACTCTTAATGCTTATATACATCTGGATCAGGTTCTCGGATTTCAGATTCGGTTTATCGAGTATTGCATGTCTTTTACATGACGTACTTATCGTGCTTGCATTCTATGCGGTTGCACGTATCAGCGTAGGCTCCACATTCATTGCCTGCATGCTGACGATAGTCGGTTATTCAATCAACGCGACCATCGTTATCTTCGACAGAGTAAGAGAGGAATTAAAAGAAGAGAAACTTCGAATCGAATCCCTCGGCTCGAGAAGAAAGAAAAAGAGAAAAGGCGAAGAAGTCAATCCCGAAAATGTGCTTGACGTAAAGGGTATTGTAAACAGTGCGATTACTTCCACTCTTTCAAGAAGTATCTTTACTTCACTGACCACATTCGTTATGGTACTTCTTCTTTACATCTTGGGTGTTACTTCCATCAAGGAATTTGCACTTCCTCTGATGATCGGTATCCTCTGCGGTACGTATTCATCGGTATGCTTGGCAGGAACACTGTGGGTATTCTTACGAAAAGTATTTGTGCCGAAAGACAGCGACGACGAAGACGAATTACCTTAAAAATAAAAGCCTTGCTTTATGCGAGGCTTCTTTTTAACATTAGCTTATGAAAAAATGGATCCTTTTACGAAACGGTGCCGATTATGACACTCTTTCGAGAGAACTGAATATAGATCCCGTGGCCGTAAGGGTAATGGTCAACAGGGGAATCACCGGGCTTTCCGATATGAGAAAATATCTCTCGACGGATATATCCGAAACATTCGCCTACGAAGGCCTTCCGAATCTTGATCTTGCTTTAGAGAAGATAAAAGAAGCAAAAGAAAAAGGTCTTAAAAGCCTGATAGTCGGAGATTACGATGCCGACGGTGTATGTGCCGTGGTTATTCTTATGAAGGGCTTAAAACTCTTCGGACTAGAATGCGATTATGTGATTCCAAACCGCTTATCTGACGGATACGGAATCAATGAAAACATAGTAAGAAAAGCTTACGATGACGGATACAGGTTTATCATTACCTGCGATAACGGAATATCCGCACGTGCTTCCATAGACTTAGCCGTCGATCTTGGCATGGAAGTGGTCGTAACCGATCATCATACGATTACCGAGAGCGAAGTTCCGACGAAGACAAAAGCGATAGTCAATCCAAAGCTAGACGGAAATGCTTATCCTTTTACGGACATATGCGGCGCTCAGGTGGCCTACAAGCTTCTTTGTGCTCTTCTTAAAGGAAATGCCAAGTGGGATGCGTTAAAAGACGAACTCATCGAATTTGCGGCCATAGCGTGCGTTGTGGATGTAATGCCGCTTGCAAACGAGAACAGAAACCTCGTAAAATACGAACTTTTAAGATTAAAAGAACCGATAAACCGGGGACTTAAGAGACTTGTCGAGAAAAACGAACTGAACGCCAAAGAAGGCAGACTGGTTACGACAGACATATCTTTCAGAATCGGACCATGCATCAATTCCGCGGGCAGAATAGAAGTTGCGGACTGCAGTGTCAATCTTTTCTTAAGCGAGAGCACGGAAGAAAGAGAGGCGCTTTCCGACAGAATAATTGAACTTAACAACGAGCGCAAAGAACTTACCGAAAGATGTGTTAATGACGGCGTATCAAAGCTTGAAGAACTTTATCCCGACGGAAATCTGCCGAATATTATTTTACTCTACCTTCCGGACTGTCATGTGGCAATCTGCGGACTGGTTGCGGGAAGAATAAGAGAGAATACCTACAGACCGACTTTTATTTTTACGGACTCAAACGAGGGTATTACAGGCTCGGGACGTTCCATAGACGAATACAATATGATTGAAGGTCTTCAGAGATGTTCGGATCTTTTAACCAAATTCGGAGGTCACAAACAGGCATGCGGATGCAGCCTTAAAAAAGAAGATTTTGATGCCTTAAACGAAAGGCTTAATGCGGAGTCGGGATTAAGCGAAGAAGATTTGACCGAAAAACTCTTAATTGATGCCGATATGCCCTTCGGATATGTGACGGAGCGCCTTATAAACGATCTTTACAAATTAGAACCCTTCGGAAACGGCAACAGAACACCTGTGTTTGCCTTAAGAAACTTAACTTTGTTTAAAGCAAAAAGAGTGGGCGAGAATCATATTTTCATTAAGGTAAAGGATGCATCGGGCAATGTATACGAACTAAAATTCTGGAAAAAAGCCGACGAGTTTGAAAAAGCTTTGACTGATGCCGAAGGCGAAGGCGTACTTACAGAATTATACGATAACAGTTTTAACGGAAGCGGCCTTTTAAACAGAGACGTAAGAATAAGCGTTTCGTATTACCCGGGCATCAACAATTACATGGACCGAAAAAAGATTGAATTTACACTGAAAGATTTCAGATTACAATAATCGGAGCAAAGATGATTTTATGCGTGTCTCTTAATCCCGCAGTGGATAAGATGCTTAAAATTAACAATATAAATATCGGCAAAGTCAACCGCGCATCCTTAGAGAGCGTGCATGCGGGCGGTAAGGCCGTCAATGTGGCTTTCGATCTTCGCTTGCAGGGCGAGGATGCATTTGTCACCGGATTTGTCGGAGGCAGATGCGGAAGGATGATTGTTGAGGAATTAAAAGAAAGAAACATGCCCAACCGTTTCATCATGCTTTCCTCGGAGACGAGAAGAAACATGAATTACATCGATTCGCTCGGAAACGTAACGGAAATTTTGGAGGGCGGGCATATGGTGGATGCAAGAAGCGAGGAAGAATTCCTGCATCTTTATATGAATCTTGTTAAAAAAGCCGATATGGTCGTTCTTTCGGGAAGCCTTCCCATAGGTCTTTCCGATGCCTTTTATGCGACATTAACCGATATTGCCAACAGGGAGGGCGTTCCCGCGTGCCTTGATACATCGGGTGCGGCTTTAACACAGGCGATATCGCATTCACCTTTTCTCATAAAGCCCAATTTAAGCGAACTTGAAAACCTGACCAATCATAAATACGATATTACTTCGCTCGATGAAGGATTTGAAAACTTTTTCGAGAGCGCGTCTTTTAAGAATGTAATGCTTTCGGACTTAAAGGATTTACAGGGCATGGGCATCGCAATTATATGTGTCACATTCGGAAAAAGAGGACTTCTTTTATATGCAAAGAATGAAGTAATCGTATGTGATGCGCCGAAAGTACAGGTTGTAAATACCGTAGGAAGCGGAGACTGCGTACTCGCCGCGCTTATACATTCGCTCATGAAACAGGTACCGCTTCACGAATGTGCAAGGTACGCATCTGCGGTATCAAGCGCACATGTTAACACTTTAAATGTAGGAGACATAGATCCCGCACTGGTGGCAGAACTGACCAAAAAGGTTAAGTATGCATCTTTTATAACTGATTGATTGGAGATAAATTTGTACGCTGAAGTAATAGTGGATATTTCCCACGAAAAACTCGACAGACCATTTACATATAAAATTCCCGAATCGCTTGCAGCAACCGTAGAAGAAGGGTCGCTCGTTGAAATCCCCTTCGGAAAGGGCAACAAGATAATAAGCGGTTATGTGATTAGAATCAAAGAGAATTCGGATTATGACGACAGCAGGATAAAAGACATCGCAGGACTCGCAAAGGGCGGTGTCAAAGCCGATTCGAATCTTATCAGACTTGCTTCTTTTATACGAAAGACCTACGGTTCCACGCAGATAAATGCGCTTAAAACCGTAATGCCCGTTAAGAAGACGGTTAAAAGGGAAGTTAAAAAAAGAGTAATAGCGCTCCTTGATGCGGGAAGGCTTGAATTCCTTGCAAACGAAGCTTTAATAAAGCACAGGAATGCGCAGGAGAGGTTACTCAGGGAACTCATAAAATAGCCGGACATATCCTATTCTTTTATCACCGGCAAAATGAATGTGTCCTCGCAGACGATAGCCTCGCTTGCAAAAAACGGTATCATTAAAATCGAAGAAGAGACGGTATACAGAAACCCCGTTAAGATAGATAATCCGCAGGACGTAACATTAACTTTGTCCGATGAGCAGATGGCAATCATCAATGATGTCGAAAGGGATATTAAAAACGGCGAGAGAAACACCTACCTTATCCACGGCATCACCGGTTCGGGCAAGACCGAAGTGTATATGCGGCTAATCGAGGACAGGATAAAAGAGGGAAAACAGGCGATACTTTTAATCCCCGAGATAGCGCTTACATATCAGAACCTGATGCGTTTTTACGCACGATTCGGTGACAGGGTCAGCGTTATTCACTCGAAGATGACTGCGGGTGAAAGGTATGACCAGTATTTAAAGGTCAAAGAGGGCAAGGTCGATATTATGATAGGACCGAGATCCGCTCTTTTTACACCTTTTGAAAACTTAGGTATAGTGGTAATCGACGAGGAACACGAGAGTTCTTACAAGGCCGACAACATGCCCAAGTACCATGCGAGGGAAGTGGCCGAAAAGTTATGCGAACTCACGGATTCGATACTTGTACTCGGCTCGGCGACACCTTCGCTTGAAAGTTATTACAGAGCGAAAAACGGCGAATACAAATTATACAGATTAAATAACCGCTTAACGGGCAATACGCTGCCGACAGTTCATGTGGAAGACATGAGAGCGGAATTAAAAGAGGGCAATAAATCCGTATTTTCAAGACGACTTCGCGGACTTATCAACGACAGGCTCGATAAGCACGAGCAGATAATGCTTTTCTTAAACAGAAGAGGCATATCGGGCTTTGTATCCTGCAGGGAATGCGGCGAAGTGGTCAAATGTCCTCACTGCGACGTATCGCTTTCGTATCACAGGGACGGAACGCTTAAATGTCATTACTGCGGTTACGAAACGCCTTTTACGAATATATGCTCAAAATGCGGAAGCGATAAGGTCAGGGGCTTTAAGGCAGGCACCCAGATGATTGAGGATTATGTCAGAAAAGAATTTCCTCACGCTTTAATCCTACGTATGGATGCCGACTCGACCAAAAAGGAAGAGGATTACGAGTCGATTTTATCCAGATTTTCAAACCGCGAGGCAGACATCCTTATAGGAACGCAGATGATAGTAAAAGGTCATGATTTTAAGGGTGTGACCCTGGTAGGAATTCTGGCTGCGGACATGGCGCTTAATGCCGAAGACTACAGAGCGGGCGAGAGAGCGTTTCAACAGCTCGTACAGGCAGGTGGAAGAGCCGGAAGGGGAGATAATCCCGGAGAGGTTGTGATTCAGACATATCAGCCCGAGCATTACGCAGTAATACATGCAGCCAATCAGGACTATGATGCCTTTTATGAGGAGGAAATAGCTTACCGGAGAGAACTTATGTATCCGCCTGTGGGCAATCTTTTAGGAGTTCAGATTACCGGCGATGAAGAAAGAAGAGTCGTCAAATTGTCAAAGGTAATAGCCGATATGATCGACAAGCTTCCGTTCAGGGAGGATATCGGCAAGATAGGCCCCGCAAATGCGACCCTGTCGAAAAAATGTGATATATACCGAAGAGTTATATATATAAAAAGTTTAAATTATGATTATCTGATAGCGGTCAAGGATTATATAGAAAAAGAAACGGATAAATTTAATCTGACCAAAGAATCGGTAATGTTTGATTTTAATCCGATGAACGGATTTTAAGGAGGTTATTATGGCTTTAAGAATGATTCGCGAAGAGGGAGACGAATGTTTAAGATGCGTATGTAAGGAAATCACGGAGATCACTCCGAGAATCCTTGAACTTATAGAAGATCTTAAGGATACAATGTACGATGCGGACGGTGTTGGTCTTGCTGCACCTCAGGTAGGCGTCAGAAAAAGAATAGCCGTTGTGGATGTCGGAGAAGGCCCCGTAGTGCTTATCAATCCCGAAGTGGTTTACTCCGAAGGCGAGCAGACCGGAAACGAAGGATGTCTGTCAGTACCCGGCAAATGCGGTCAGGTTACAAGACCGATGAAGGTAAGAGTTAAAACCAGAAATCTTGACTTTGAGTGGGAAGAGATCGAAGGCGAGGAACTCTTCGCAAGAGCCATGCTTCATGAGATGGATCACCTTGACGGAATTCTTTATATCGACAAGGTTGAGGGCGAACTCATGGATGTTGAACAGCCCGAAGAAGAATAGTATTTAAGAAAAGGGTTATTGTATGAAAATAGTCTTTATGGGAACGCCTGACTTTGCTGTTTTGGCGCTTAGAAAATTACATGAAGCAGGGCATGAAATCACACTAGTCGTAACACAGCCCGACAAGCCCAAGGGAAGAAGCAAACTCTATCTTCCGTCTCCCGTAAAAGAAGAGGCCATGCGACTTGGCGTTGAAGTTTTCCAGCCGGACAGAATTAAAAAGGCTGAGAATATCGAAATATTAAAGCAATATCCT
>CACWZK010000046.1 GCA_902765365.1 uncultured Lachnospiraceae bacterium | reverse complement strand
AGCTGGCGCTTCCGATAGCGCTTCAAAGCCTTATCACCATCGGCGTAAACATGCTTGACACCATGATGGTAGGAAGTTTGGGAGACAATTCGCTTTCGGCGACTTCGCTTGCGAACTCTTTTATAAGCGTTTTTCAGATATTCTGCATGGGACTCGGAATGGGAGCATCGGTTCTCGTTTCAAGATACTGGGGCATAAAAAAAGTCGCAAAAGACGAGAAAGAAGAGGGCGATGCCACAAGAGCACTAAAGCAGACGGTCTGCCTTGTGATAAGGCTTAATATTATCTTGGGGACGCTCTTTGCACTGGCAACATTTTTTATCCCGGGGCTTATCATGCGTTCCTACACCGACAAAAGTCAGATAATCGATCTCGGCGTTACGTATTTTAAGTTTTCGGTTTTAACTTACTATTTTGTCGGATTATCCCTCGTGGTTACGATAGTTCTTCGAAGCGTAGGACAGGTTATGTTTCCGCTTATGGTGTCAATCGGAGCGTTCTTTGTTAATCTTTTGATGAACTACACTTTTATTTTCGGTAAATTCGGAGCCCCGAGACTGGAAGTGGCAGGTGCCGCACTCGGAACGCTTATTGCGAGAATATTTGAGTTTACGCTGATTCTCGGATATCTTTTTATGATCGATAAAAAGATCGGTTTTAAGGTAAAAGACATTATAATGAAGACGGGCTCGCTATTTTGGGAATATGTCCGAATCAGCATTCCCGTGCTTATAAGCGACGGCATTCTGGCTCTCGGAACCAATGCAGTGGCAATGGTTATAGGACATCTGGGCGAAACCTTTACGGCTGCAAATGCGATAACGAGCGTAACGCAGCAGCTAAGCAATGTCGTCATATCGGGTGTGAGCCAGGCGGGCGCAATTGTCACGGGCATTACACTCGGCGAGGGAGATAAGGAAAAGACGATGAAACAGGGCTATCGCTTCTTCGGACTGGGCCTTATCCTTGGAACTTTGTCCGCACTTTTTATCTTTGTTTTCAGCGATATGATTATCGGCTTTTACAAAAATGTCAGTCCCGAAACGGCCGAGATAGCCAAACAGCTTATGAACGCAATCTGCCTCATAGTAGTATTTCAGGGTACGAACAGCATCATGACGAAGGGTGTCCTTCGAGGCGGCGGAGATACTACCATGCTGATGGTGGCGGACAATATCATGCTCTGGATACTCGCAATACCTCTCGGCATACTCGCGGGATTTTATCTGAAACTTCCGCCTTTCTGGATTTATATCTGCCTTAAGTCGGATCAGATAGTTAAGACAATATGGGCATTTTTAAGACTCAGAAGCAAAAAGTGGATTAAAAAGATTTCAACGGAATCTGAAAAGAAGTAAAAAAAGGGAAACCGTCTTAGACGATTTCCCTTTGTTTTTTATAATTACTCCTGATTACTTTTTTTAGGATTGTTTTCGCGTTCTCCGATTACGAGATTGAAAACTTTTTTAAGGCCGCACCTGAAAACCAAGAGCATTCCGAATACGGCTCCTAAAATACCCTGTGCGAATTCGTAAGGAAGCTTCATGATTGCATATTCGGGAGTTGAATAGATAAATGCTTTGCCGAAAGTATATCCTGCTACCATTATGAGAACACCTATTGATACGCCGATACCTGCGGATATTTTAGGGTGTTTTTTTAATACATAATGTGCGAAGACAGATATTACCAGGGCCTGTAAGCCGTGTGTAACGAGTGATACGAACATGGGCAGGGGATAGAAAATCATATCTCCTAAGAAAGAGCCGATACCGCCCACTACAAAAGCTTCCAAAGGATTTAACAAAATGGCAGCGGTACAGATTACTATGTCGCAAAGATAGAGATGTCCACCGGGAACGGGTACGCCGAAGGAAGACATAGCTATATTCATTGCCATAAATAATGCTGTTACTGTAAGTCTTATAGTTGTGAATTTAATCTGGTTTTTAGTCATTGTTTTTGTGTCCTTTCCTAGCATAGGACAAGAATAAAAAAATTTTGATATTATTAAAATAGCCAAAAACAGATAAAATTATAAGACCAGATTTACATTTCTTTTATTTTTTAAAAGAAAATCCCTTCACATGAACTTTTTCTGTAAATTCAAAACTAAGGTCGTGAACACCCTTAAGTGGCTCATCGAACTTCCACGTATCCTCCTGATAAACATTCCATATAACGTCTTTCTGGTAAACGAATTCTCCGATGAGCGTTCCGCCTTTAGAGGGAATACCGTCATAGATTCTGAAAGTATGAGGCTCGTTTACAAGCGAAAAGATTGGAATTGTTATTTCATCCGACCCAATTTCGCCAAAGTCGACATCTTTAAAGCACACCAGGGATCTTTCGTCTCTTGCGGTGGAAAATCCCATTTCGTTTCCTGTGGAGATTTTTCCTTCCGAATATGTATATGCGCTTCCGTATATAAAATCATAGGGATCGAGAAGAGCGACTCCGAGGCCTTTTATGTTAAATTCGAGTTCGGAGATGATTCTGACCTTGTCACTGCCTGATTTGGATGTGCATCTTAATCTGAAATCGCCGTCTGCGACTGCTTTTATGGTCACTTCATCGCCACCCGGAATCAATTCCGCGATTTTGACGGGGAAGCCCTTGTCTGAAACCGCTTCGAAAGTGATGTTTTTATCCGTGGCGTTTTCGGGATAGATTTTAACCTTCGCTTTAACCTCTTTTTTATCAGCGGTTAAATTCCTTTCGGGGGCGATTATTTCGAGTTTTCTGACGGGGATTTCATCGGCTTTTCCAAGACAAATCTTTCTCGGTATATTTTCCTCAAAGTATCTCTCTGCGCCTTCATCAAAAGGAGAAGTTTCTTTTATTTCGTCCGAAGGGAGGCATTTAAGGGTTTTTGATGTTCCTTTTAATCCCTTGGAAGAAATTGAAAGCGTGATATCGCCGGGTTCGCTTCCTGCGGCGATAATTGCAAGTAGTTTTCCGTTAAAAAGTCTTCTGGATACACCCTTGTAGCTGTCGCGGTCGGTGCTGTCGCCGTTATCTAATCCGACAAGTCGTCCGCTTCCTTTTACGATTACTTCAACTCTGTTTGCTGCGTTTTCCACGGGATTACCGGACTCGTCAAGCGCACTGATTTCGGCGAAAATAAGATCGTCTGAACATGCTTTTATGCTGTCTTTGTTTACGCAAAGCTTAAGGGAAGCACTGTCCTTAAAAGATTTTCTTTCGGTCTTTGCGCTTATATTGCCTTCCTTATCGTAAGCGACAGCTTCAAGCACGCCTTCTTTGTAGGGAAGGCGGTAATCGGCGATTATATGAAGTCCCGAGCCCGGAGCATGTGTAAGTGTCTGTTTTCCGAGACTTTCTCCGTTAAAGAAAAGCTCCACATTGTCTTCGTTCGAGCAGATTCTCACATCTATCATTTGGCCCGGGTTAAAATCCCAGTAAGGGAAGATGTATACGAAAGGCTCTTTTACGGGGCCTGTCCAGGCGGACTTGAATACATGGTAATAATCCTTCGGGAAGCCTGCGGTATCGAGCATTCCGAAGTAGGAATTCTTGGTCTGATAGGGAGTGGGTTCTCCGATATAATCAAAGCCGGTCCAGAGGAACTGACCTGCGGAAAAGTCCATATCCCTGTCATCGCAGATACAGTTCTCGACACTTTTCGCACCCCAGCTCGTGATGCAGTTTCCGAGAGACGAACACTGCTCGTCTTCGTCGGAGAGTTTAATAACAGAGAGAGGGAAATGATAGACTCCCCTGCTTTGTACGAGACTTGAAGTCTCGCTTCCGTAGATTATCCAGTCAGGGTGTTCTTCATGGTGTTCCCTGTAGAGATTTTCCGTGTAATTGTATCCTGCGACTTTTAGGATGTCGGCGCATTTCTGGGCACCTTTCCATGGCATGTAATTGGAAGCAAAAGTAACGTGGGCATTTCCGTAAGGGTCAAAATTTTTGACGGTATCCGCAAGATGTTCGGTGATTTGGGGAGCATTAACGTCCGCGTGGCAGTCGAGTATTTCGTTTCCGATACTCCACATGATGACCGATGGATGATTGCGGTCCTGCTTTATCCAGCTTTCGATATCCCTTTCGTGCCAGTCGGCAAAAAATCTCGAATAGTCGAACTCGGTCTTAGGCATGTACCACATGTCAAATCCTTCGGACATAACGAGTATGCCCATTTCGTCCGCCAGATCAAGTACTTCTGGCGCAGGCATATTGTGTGAGGTTCTTAAGGCATTAACTCCCATGGTTTTAAGAATCTCAAACTTTCTTTTCATCGCGCATTTATTGAATGCGGCGCCTAAGGCACCCAAATCGTGATGTTCGCATACGCCGTTGAGCTTGACTTTCCTGCCGTTTAACAAAAATCCTTTATCGGGGTCAAAAATAATATCGCGTATTCCGAAGCGAAGAGTGACTTCGTCGGTATCTTCCCCCGCCGTCATCACAGCTTTTAAAGTATAAAGATAAGGGTCGTCGATATCCCAGATATGCGGATTTTCGATTTCGTAATCGGTATCGTTTATTTTTTTAAGAAGACAATCGGAACCTGATGCGTCTTTTATGATATAGGTCATAACGGCATTTTGGGCATTCCGGCCTTTTACTTCGGATTCGATTTTAACAATTCTTCGACCGTTTTCTTCGCGTGAGGAAACATAGACACCGTCTTTGGCGATGTATGTTTCATCCGTGTTTCTGATACAGACATTTCTGTAAATGCCGGCGCCCGAATACCATCTGCTGTTCGGAGCAATATGCGTAACGGATACGAATATGCGGTTTAATCCTTCGCGGATTTGATCCGTGATATCGCACTCAAATGCGGAGTAGCCGTTTTTCCACTCGCATACCTTTTCGTTGTTTACATACACGGCGGAGTCCATATATACGCCGTCAAATTCGAGGAAATATTTACCTTTTTTATCGTGAATTGTAAGATCCCTTTCGTACCATCCACGGCCGTTTCTGTAGAGATCCTCGGAATCATAGATAAGCCAGTCGTGCGGAATCTGTACGCTCTTAAAATCGCCTAGTCGCTCTTTGACTTCAGACAGCGTCGAATCCACACCTGCTTCAAGAAATTTCCATCCGTCATTAAAAGAATATCGCATATGTAACCCCCAATTATTTTACGGATAAAGATATCCGTTAATATACGTATAGTTAGATTATAGCATAATAAGGATGTAGTTTATATTTATTATTTGTAAGGTTTATTGCAAACTATATACAATATGTATATAATAAATGTAGATAAAGAGGAAACGGATATGACGATTAAGCAATTAAGATTATGTACCGGTTTAAGCCAAAATAAATTTGCTCAGTACATGGGAATTCCGGTTGCCAATATTCAAAGGTGGGAACAGGGGACAGTTAATCCTCCCGAGTACGTAGTGGGTCTTATCAAAAGGGTAATGTCCATGGACGGATATCCGGTTGAAGATGAACAAATGAGTGAATTTTATATTGCATGCTGTGAAACGGCAGGCTTAATAATCAGTGATAATATAAAAGGCGGAAAGAATAAATATAAAATACTGCAGAATTTTAAGGATAAATACAAATTAAACAATTCGCCGGACGAAATATTCAAAATAATAAAAAACATCTTTCACGAGAAACTGGCAAACGATAAATATGGTATTAATAATTTAAAATAGGAATGAAATAGCACAGGCAATAATGGTTTTTAGCGAAGAAATATTGAATTTAAGATAAGGAAAAATATTATGAAATTTATATCATGGAACGTAAACGGATTAAGAGCATGCATGGGCAAGGGATTTATGGATTTTTTCAATGAAATTGATGCCGATATATTCTGCCTGCAAGAGACCAAACTTTCCGAAGGCCAAATTGAACTTGATACTCCGGGGTATCATCAGTACTGGAATTATGCCGAGAAAAAAGGTTATTCCGGAACGGCGGTCTTTACGAAAAAAGAGCCGATAAGCGTGACATACGGTATCGGCATAGAAGAGCATGACCACGAGGGAAGAGTGATTACCGCGGAGTTTGACGACTTTTATTTTGTGGACGTATATGTTCCGAACTCCCAGAGAGAACTGACCAGACTTGATTACAGAATGGTCTGGGAGGATGCGTTCCTTTCGTATGTAAAAAAACTGGATGAAAAGAAACCGGTCATTTACTGCGGAGATTTAAATGTCGCACACAAGGAAATCGACCTTAAAAATCCCAAGAGCAATCATATGAATGCAGGGTTTACGGATGAAGAAAGAGCATGCTTCACGAAGGTGACCGAGAGCGGATTTATCGATTCCTTCAGATATTTCTATCCCGACGAAAAGGATAAATACTCATGGTGGTCTTATATGTTTAAGGCCAGAGAGAAGAATGCAGGGTGGCGTATTGACTATTTTGTTGTATCGGAGAAAATAAAAGACAGAATGGTTGATGCCAAGATTCATGCGGATATTTTAGGGTCCGATCACTGCCCTGTTGAGCTTGATATTAAATAATTGGAACTATGAAAATAAATTTACCGAAAAATGTTGAAAAAATAATAAATGCACTTTATGCGGCCGGATACGAAGCGTATGCGGTCGGCGGCTGCGTGCGCGATTCAATCCTCGGACGCGTTCCGAACGACTGGGATATCACGACTTCCGCAAAGCCCGAAGAGGTTAAGGCGATTTTTAAGCGAACCGTGGATACCGGTCTTAAACACGGTACGGTGACGGTTCTTTTCGGAAAGGAAATGTATGAAGTCACGACCTACAGAATTGATGGCGAATACGAGGATTCGAGACATCCTAAAAGTGTTGAGTTTACCGCCAATCTTAAGGAAGATCTTTTAAGAAGGGATTTTACCATCAATGCGATGGCTTACAATGATACCGAAGGGCTCGTGGATATATTCGGCGGAATGGACGATATTGATAAAAAAATCATCAGATGTGTGGGAAACGCAAAAGAGAGATTTACGGAAGATGCGCTTCGTCTTTTACGAGCTGTAAGATTTGCGGCTCAGCTTGGATATGAAATCGAATCCGAAACTTATGAAGCCATAAAAGAGCTGGCGCCGACATTAAGTAAAATAAGCGCCGAGCGAATTCAGGCGGAACTTAACAAAATTCTTTTATCAGATAACCCCGCGATGTTAAAGACCGCGTATAAACTCGGACTTACCAAAGAATTTCTGCCTGAGATTGATAAATGTTTTGAAACAGATCAGCATAATCCTCATCACTGTTACAGTGTCGGAGATCATATCATAAAATCGGTCGAGAATATAGAAAAAACCAAAGCACTTCGCCTTTCGATGCTTTTACACGATATAGCAAAGCCTGTGTGTCTTACAACAGATGAAAAGGGAATAGACCATTTCCACGGACACCAGTTAAAATCTGCCGATATGTCAAAGGAAATCTTACGAAGGCTTAAGTACGACAACGACACTATTGACATGGTTTATAAGTTCGTCAGATACCATGACGAGAGACTTGATGAAGGCACAAAAATCATGAGACGTGCCATGAACAGAATCGGTGTCGAAGCATTTCCGGATATTTTTAAAGTCTGGGAAGCGGACCTTTTGGCGCAGAGCGATTATCAGAGAGAAGAGAAATTTGCGAGACTTAAGAAAAACAGAGAGGCTTACGAAGAAGTGACTGCCAACAATGAATGTGTAAGCCTTAAAGATCTGGCAGTTTCGGGAAAAGATCTGATTGAAAAGGGTATTCCGTCAGGTCCCAAAATCGGTGAGATATTAAATCAAATGCTTGAGGAAGTAATCGAAAATCCCAAGGCGAACGATAAAGAGTATCTCTTAAATAAATATATCAGGAAAAATGATTAAAAGTATTTCTTAAATAAATATATCAAATAAAAAACTGTTATTCCCATATGCTTTTGAAAACAGGGACTAACAGTTTTTTTATCTTATTAATCAATTTTATTTTCCGTCTTGGACGATGAAATTCATTCTCCAAAACGAAGGCGTGAAATGAAAGTTCAATCAGTCACGCTCCCAGTCACGGGCGTGCTCTACTGCTTTGTGCCATTTGGCGATTTTCTTCTCCTGCTCTTCGCGGGAAATTTCGGGCTTGAAGGTCTTTTCTATGGAGATGTTTGTTAAGACATCGTCTTTGCTTTTCCAGTATCCGACTGCGAGACCTGCCAGATATGCGGCGCCTGCGGCAGTTGTTTCAACGCATTTAGGACGGTTAACTTCGGTCTGAATGATATCGGCCTGCATCTGCATCAAAAGATTGTTTGCGCTCGCACCGCCGTCAACGTTTAATTTAGAGAGTTTCATACCCGAGTCGTTTTCCATTGCGGTTAAAACATCGTAGGTCTGATATGCAAGGGATTCAAGAGTGGCACGGATGACATGATATTTGTTTACGCCACGCGATAATCCTACGATTGCACCTCTTGCGTAAGGATCCCAATACGGTGCACCAAGTCCCGTAAAAGCGGGAACCACGTAACATCCGCAGGTGTCCTTAACTTTGGATGCGAAGAATTCGCTGTCCGATGCGGAATCCATGAATCTGAGCTCGTCTCTTAACCACTGGATTGCACTTCCGGCCACAAATATCGAGCCTTCGAGTGCATACTCGACTTTGCCGTCGATTCCCCAGGCAATGGTGGTAACGAGTCCCGATTTTGAAAATACGGGTTTTTCTCCTGTGTTCATTAAAAGGAAACAGCCGGTTCCGTAGGTATTCTTGGCCTGCCCTGCGTTAAAACATGTCTGTCCGAAAAGAGCAGCCTGCTGGTCGCCTGCTGCACCTGCGATGGTGATTTCACCGCCGAACAGATCTGACATTGTTTTTGCATATACTTCGCTGGAAGGCCTTACTTCAGGCAGCATGCATGCCGGGATGTTTAATTCTTTTAGGATATCTTCGTCCCATTTTAAATCGACGATGTTATAAAGCATTGTTCTGGAGGCGTTGGAATAATCCGTGATATGAACGCTTCCGCCTGTCAGTTTCCAGATAAGCCAGGTTTCGACTGTACCGAAGAGAAGTTTTCCTTCTTCGGCTTTTTGTCTTGCACCGGGAACATTTTCAAGGAGCCATCTTATCTTGGTCGCACTGAAATAAGGGTCTATGACAAGACCGGTTTTCTGACGGTAAGTGTCTGTAAGGCCTTTGTTTACGAGGCTTTCACAGTAGTCGGCCGTACGTCTGTCCTGCCATACGATTGCATGATATATAGGCTCTCCGGTTTCTTTGTCCCAGACAATCGTGGTTTCACGCTGGTTGGTAATACCGATAGCTGCGATATCTTCGGCTTTGGCGTCGGCTTTTGCAAGTGCTTCGCTTGCTACCGAGTATTGTGTCAGCCAGATTTCGGCCGCATCGTGCTCAACCCAGCCCGACTTCGGAAAATACTGCGTGAATTCCTTTTGGGCAAGAGATACTATTTCGCCTTTTTCATTAAATAAAATACATCTGTTGGAAGTAGTTCCGGCATCGAGTGCCATTACGTATTTAGACATATATACCCCCTAATGTTTTTATTCAAAATCGAATTTGTAAGGAAGATTAAGCGCATCGCGAACTTCGATAATGTCTTTCTGAACGGATTTGCTTACGGGAACGCCTTTTTCTTTTCTCTCGAGCCATACGAGGTATTCTTTTTCACCTGCGGTGTAAATGCGCTCATTCCCCGGTGCTTTCTTTGACGCACGAAGAGCACGACAGATATCTCCCGCGGTTTTCTTAAAGGTTTCGAGTCCCGAAAAAGCTTCGGGATCCACTACGAAGAAGAAATGTCCGAGATGGTACATCTGAGGTTTTCCGTTTTCGTCAACGCCCGTAAGTGCTTTCATAAACTGACCGCCTGCAAGAGCAGCGGAAAGAATCTCAACGACTGCCGCATAGCCGTAGCCTTTATATCCTGCGAGGTCTTCGCCGATTCCGCCTAATGGTGCGAGTGCTGCGGTCCCGTCGACAAGTGCTTTTAAGATTTCTTCGGAGTCGGTCATCGGCTCCCCTTTTTCGGATACGACGGTTCCTGCGGGTGTTGCCTTGCCTTCTCTTGCGTAATATTCGATACGGCCTCTCTGTACGATGGATGTTGCACAGTCAAGGCAGAAAGGAAATTCCTCGTCTGTAGGAAGTGCGAATGTTAAGGGGTTCGTACCCATCATGTTTTCAACGCCGAATGTGGGCGCGATAGAAGGACGGGCATTGGTACCGGTCACACCGATTAAGCCTTCCTTTGAAGCCATTGTAGCCCAGTATCCCGCGATACCATAATGTGTTGAATTTTTGATTGCGCCGCCTGCCATACCGCATTTTTTTGCCTTTTCGATGAGCATTTCCATCATCTTATGGCTGGCAACCATTCCCATTCCGTCATGGGCATCCATGACCACGGTGGTGGGCGTTTCTTTTATGATTTCAATATTGGTGACGGGCAGAAGAGTGCCCTTTTTGATTCGGTCGATATAGATGGGTTTGAAGCGGTTGCATCCGTGGCTTTCGATTCCGCGTCTGTCTGATTCGAGCAGCACGTCCGCGCAGATTGCGGCGTCCTCTCTCGGCACTCCGTAGCCAACAAAAGCATCAATTAAAAAGGAATTCATGAGATCCCATGAAACACATGCACGATTATCCATATGTATACCCCCATTCATAATTTGTATAAGATAAATATAATGCAGATTACCTTTTTATTCAATTTTTAAACTAACCAAAAAATAATCTTCTGTGGCGGCATTATTAACAATATGCGGTAAAAATCCGATTAATATATTGAGAAGTTTTTTATATGATTTTTCCGGAAGGGGCATATTATGAAAGCAAAGAAATACACGCATATTTCGGGAACCGACAAACTGGAATTATCGGTACTCAGATTCGAACCGGACAATGTGGAAGATATAAAGGGAATCGTTCAGCTGGTGCACGGCATGAACGAGTATAAGGAAAGATATATTCCTTTTATGGAGTTTCTTACCGACAACGGCTTCATCACTGTGATTCACGATCACAGAGGACATGGCGCGAGTGTTAAAAGTCCCGATGATTTGGGCTTTATGTATGCGGGCGGATACGAGGCGCTCATAGAAGATACCCATGAGATTACACTCGAGACAAAGGCATATGTAAAAGAACTCATAAAAGAGCCGCTTCCCTATATTCTCCTCGGACACAGCATGGGTTCGATGGTCGTAAGGTGTTATTTAAGAAAATATGATGCGGATATCGACAAGCTCGTTGTCATCGGTTGCCCGTCAAAGAAACCGGGAATGAAACCCGGACTCGCTCTTATAAAAATGGTAACCAATATTAAGGGCGAGAAAACGAGATCGAAATTTATATCGGATCTTGTAGTGGGAGATTACGAGAAAAGATTCAAAAAAGAAGGAGTGCCGCATATGTGGGTCAATTCCGATCCCGAAAAGGTCAAGAAGTATAACGAAGACCCGCTTTGCAACTATATGTTCACCTTAAACGGTTATTTAAACCTCGTAAAACTTACGATGTTAACATATACCGACGGCGGATATGTGATGAAAAATCCTGCACTTCCCATCAGATTTTTCTCGGGCGAGGATGACCCCTGCGCCGTAAACGAAAAAGCATTCAACAATGCAATGGAACTCTTAAAAAAGCAGGGTTATACGGATGTTGACGGAATCATGTATCCGAAACTTCGTCATGAGATTTTAAATGAAGATGCAAAGGATATGGTATATGAGGATATCCTGAATTTTATTAAGTAAAACAGTTTTTCTTTTCAAAAAAAGCCGGCTTTATCTGCCGGCTTTTCTGTTTCTGTATTTCCATAAAAGAGAATAATAATTGTAAAAGATGAATGGCGATTTCATGCACAGATTCACCATTTTCTCTTCTTCCTTATCAGGGATTGAGTAGTATTTGTTCTGTCTGAAATTCGGGAATTTTTGGGCGAAATTCTTTTTGAGTTTTTTAACGAACTTTAAGTTTTTCTCTTTGCAACCGAGCATATAACTGAAGAGCGTAATCCTGAACCCGAGCTGTGTATACACGTCCTCGATTTCATCCTTATACTCATCGTAGAGTCCGCGTTTTTTAAACTCGTCAACCATAGTATCCATGGCCGATATTCTGTCTAAGCATCTTTGCTCGGTGATGGTGTGAACCGTCGAGGTATCGTGCTGAAGGTAATAATAATTGTCTTCGTTTATGTATTCGAAATGTTTAAAATACGGCGCCCAGACTCTGGCTGCACAGTTGTCCTCATAAAAGATACCTTCGGGGAAGTCCAAGTTATTTTCTTTTATGATGTCATGTTTGTAGATTTTGATTACCATGCTTCCGAAAGATCTGAACAGACTGCTCATTCTCTCTAGACTTTTGTGATCCAGTCGTCACTGTCGATAAAGCCGATCCACTCGCCTTCGGCGATTTTCAAGCCCTCGTTTTTGGCTCCGCCCTGATGTTTGTTTTCGGCGTAAGTTATGACTTTAAAAAGCCCGGGATATTTCTTTTCGTAATCGTATAAAACATCCAGCGAATCGTCTGTGGAAGCATCGTTTACGGCGATTATTTCAAAGTCTTTTACGGTCTGAGCGACAAGCGAATCCAGACAGAAATTTAGATTTCCGTCGTGATTCATATTGTACACGGGTACTATAATGCTCAGTTTCTTTGTAAAATCCATCTGATATTCCTTATTTGTGATGCTTTCTGTGAATCTCGGGGTCTTCGTATTTATCCATAAAATCGTGTCCGAGGTAGACTTTTTCTTTGGCGAACTTAACCGAATCAAGCTGAGTGTATACCGATACGACTTTATCAAAACTGATATCCTCGAAGAAATTGAGGATTTCCATCGGTACGGTTCTGTCAAACTGTTTTACGTCGGAAAAGACAGTCGGATAATCGAGTTCGTCCCTCGGGTG
>CACWZK010000045.1 GCA_902765365.1 uncultured Lachnospiraceae bacterium | reverse complement strand
TCCCGAATCAGCTTTTAACATATCGCAGAATTCTTTTAACATGTCGCACTGTTCGTAAGGTCCGGTCACATCGCCGTCGGCATTCATTTCCGAGAGAACCATCGGTCTTTTTTCACCTGCAACAATCTCGAATCTTTTCGCGCAGGCCTTGCCCATATCGTATATGTTTGCAACTTTTTCCCGGTAATAATTCTTGGTGTCTTTCTTTGCGATATCATAGGGCCAGCCCCAGTGAAGAGACATGTAACGGTCCATCGAAAAGATATCGCAGGCCTTGATTGCGGGAGCAAATGTATCTTCCATTTCGATCTTTTGGCCGTCGGGACCGAGTCCGTTCAAACAGAGAATCAGTTTTACGTTCTTTGCTTCTTCGTGGAAGATATCACAGACATGTGCAAAGAACAATGCGATATCTTCGTAAGACGCTCTCTTCGTAAAAGAAAACCAGTCTCCGCTCGCTTCATGATTGACACGAAGCATTACCCTTCCGAATGTGGAAAGATCCTTGGCCATAGCTTTAATATGCTCGTCCGAAATATTGGTATCCATCGTAACCGTAAGACATACGTCCTGACCGTGTTTACGAACGTCCCTCATCCAGTTGAAAGGCTCTTTGTCAAGCTGCCCGATGAGTCCGCCTTTATATGTTTCATAATCGTCGTATGGATAATCCCACTGAAAAGATATTTCCTTGTCCGAAAATGCATCATGAGCACGTGTGGGGAAAGTTTCATCCAGCGGATAATATGCGGTCATTAAGGATATTGCTCTCATGGGGCGTCCCAGTACGTTTAAAATATAATCCTGGTTTACGTATTCGCCTCTTTCGCTTCCGTCTCCCAGATCGATGGCGCATTCGGCTTTGCCCAGATGTATTTTCTTAATCACGCTCATAAAATAACCCTTCCATATTCCATCCAGAGTCTCACGACTCCGAAAAACTCTCTTAACATATAGTGAATACCCACAGGGAAAAGTGTTACCGCGGGAACCGAATAAACTTTTTCATATCCCGCTTCTTTGGCTATAAGCCCCGCACGGTATTCGTGAAAACTGTTTGTTATAATGCCGACTTTCTTACTCTCGTCATTGATTATTTCCTTGGAGAATTTTAAATTCTCTATCGTGCTTGTCGACTTATCCTCTAAGATTATCCTCGATTCGTCTATTCCGAGTCTGACAAGTTCGTTTTTAATGCATTCGGCTTCGCTGATACTTTCGTAAGGTCCTTTCCCGCCCGATGCTATTAAGAGTGTGTCCGGATTATCGGACATATAATAATATGCTTCTTCTATTCTCTTGGCCAGTGGCTTTGAAGGTACGGTACCGTTAACACCCGCTCCGAGTACGATTACGTAATCCAGATTCTTTTCGGGTTCGGCATTCATTGCCTTAAATACATTGAATTCAACTATTGCAAAGACTGTCAGAGAAAAAGCAAACAAAACATAATAAATAACTTTTATAAACTTTGGAATTCTTAATCTCTTGTCTTTGTCGATTGCAAACTTAAGCATTATGAATCTTAGGAAAGCAAATGCGCCTATAAGAACCCATATCCATATCCACGAAAGCAGAGGTCCCGCGTATAAAAGAAGCGTAATAATATATAATACGCACCAGATAAAAAGTATAAAATAGGCGTACATTCTGACGGAAAGAAACGAAGGCTTTCCGTATCCTAGATACCTGCCGACTTTTTTCTGATAATCGGCGTATTCTTCTTTTAAGGTCTCTTTTAAAAACTTCTCTTCGCTTAAAATCTGAAGATGGAATATAACCAAAGCCGCAAGCGTGCATATGATTAACGGAATGTTGCAGTACATAAGCACTATTCCGATATAGAGCAAATCAAATGCAAGAAATGCGGGGTTTCTCGAAAACTTATATATTCCGCTTGTGATAAGTTTTCTGTCTTTTTCATCCTCGGCGACTCCGACACGCCACGAATCCTTCATGGATATGACGGCATTCAGGAAAAGCAGGTCGGCAAAGAATGCAAAATAAACTCCTATTACCTTGCCCATTATCGGAAGATACGACCTTCCGATTACAATGCTTACCAGTTCCAGACCCGGAAGTAAAAACGAAACGATTTTAAGCAGTATCTCCGTTATGTTCTTTTTGCTTTTCTTTTCGTTTTGCGCAAGTTTATATACGCTTATCCCTCTTTTTTTCTGAAGGAAAAGTTTGACAAAATAAATTATATAGAATGTCGCCATGCTTACGAGTGCAAGCGATCTGTAAATCATCCGTCTCTCCTGTTAAGCTTGTCAGTCGGCAAACAAATCCACACGTTTGAATTCATTTACGTTTACAAGCCCCTGTGTGGTCATCTTAAGTACCGGAATAACGGGAAGCGATACGAAAGCCATGTTCATAAAAGGCTCAATACCTTCGTTAATTCCTATCTTCTCGGCACTCTCTCTTAGTTCGACATTTGCATCGGCTATCTCTTTGGCGGAATTCGTGCTCATAAGACCTGCTACGGGAAGACGAAGTTCGGATAAAACCCTGCCTTCGCTTACGACACAGAGACCTCCGCCGATTTTTTTGATATGGTTGGCTGCTAAGCACATATCTTCCTCGCTGCTTCCGATAACGATTAAGTTATGGGAATCGTGCGATACGCTTCCTGCCAGAGCACCGTTTTTAATGCCGATGCCTTTTATAAATCCGACACCCTTATGTCCGGTGTTTTTGTGGCGCTCTATAACTGCAAGTTTTAAAATATCTTTTTCGGTATCTATTCCGTTATTCTTTGAAAAATCGATATCAAGTATAAGTTCGTTCGTAAGTATTTCGCCGGGAATAACTTCTATTACCCTGCATTTCGAACCCTTGGGCTCGATATAAAAATCTTCTTTTTTAAGGTCGGGCATGTGGAACGAATTAAGTACGCTGCCGGTAATTATATCTTCGGCTTTGGGTATTGAGAAACCGGTTATCTTTTTGTCTGATACAACTTTTATGCCGTCCGAATATACATCCTTTATGTCAATGCTTTCAAGGTCGTCAAGAACCAGCATATTTGCCTTGTAGCCGCAGGCTATCGCACCCATTCTTTTAATTCCGAAGCAGAGTGTCGGATTAAGAGTTGCCATCTTAATGGCACGTATGGGATCTTTTCCGGCCTTAATCGCGAGTCTTACGATATTGTCTATATGTCCTTCGGATAAAATATCCGCGGGATTTCTGTCATCCGTTGCAAGAATGCATCTCTGGTAATAGGGACTTTCAAACAAAGGAAGAAGCTTCTCTAAATTCTTGGCCGCCGAGCCTTCGCGAATCATTATCCACTGACCCTTGGAAAGTTTCTCAAACGCTTCCGAGGCATCGGAACATTCATGATCCGAATTGATTCCCGCAGAGATATATTTGTCGAGATCCTTACCTGATAAAAGAGGTGCATGTCCGTCCACGGGTTTATTCTTTGCCGTGCAGGCATTTATTTTATCCATGGTCGGAGCATCGTCAAAAATAACTCCGGGATAATTCATCATCTCCGCAAGACCGAGGATTCTCTCTTCCCCGTAAAGATCTTCTATATCCTCCGCATTAAGAATCGCACCGGACTCGTCAAAGCAGGTCGCGGGTACGCATGAGGGAATCATTACGAATACGTGAAGAGGAATGTTCTCGCTCATCTCAAGCATGTATTTAATGCCGTCAACACCGCATACATTGGCGATTTCATGAGGGTCGGTCACAACCGCGGTGGTACCGTGAGGAAGAACTGCTTCGGCAAGCGAAGGCGGAACCATCATCGTACTTTCGATATGAATGTGTCCGTCAATAAAACCGGGAATCAAATATCTGCCTTCGAGGTCTTCTGTCGTTTCTGCGTCCTCATCCTTATAGTAATCGCCTATTCCGATTATTCTGTCGTCCTCAATCAAAACAAGTAATGTTTTCATAACCCGCCCTCATTCAATCTGTAATACAGATTTATTACATGTTTTCCAAAAATCCCTTAAGATCTTCTACGAGACTGTCCACATCCATGTCGTGAACCATGCATGCTTCTTCCAAAGTTTCATTCTGTGCCGAAGGGCATGTGGGACAGTGCATTCCCATTTCCTGTAAAATGCCTGCTGCCTCGGGGCAGGCTCTTAAGAGTTCGCCTATCTTTGTATTTTCATTAATTCTGAACATTTTCGTTCCTTTCTTTTATGAGAAATCAGTTTGCTACATTCTGAGCATCAGTTCCTGCTCGAAGACTTCGCCGTCCTTGATATATTTTCTCGGGACTCTCTTGCTTACCGCACAGGTCAGTTCGTAGGGAATCGTGCCTGCGATTTCGCATAAGTCTTCAATCGGATTTTTCTCGCCGAAGATTTCGACTTCGCTTCCGACTTCGACATTCATCATATCGGTAATGTCAAGCATGCACATATCCATGCATATTTTTCCGCGAACACACGCAGGTCCGTCAACGGTATAAAGTTTGCACTTGTTTGAAAGACATCTTAAAAATCCGTCCGCATATCCGTAGGGAAGAACACCGATTCGTGTAGTTTTGTCAGTCGTAAAAATACCACCGTAGCTGATCTTCGTTCCTTCGGGATAAATCTTAATTGTGGAAACCGTGGTCTTTAAAGTCATCACCGGCTTAAGACCCATTTCTTTTGCAAATTCGCCATATCCGTATAAAAGAAGTCCGGGGCGAACCATATCAAGATATGTCTCGGGGTATCTTGCAACAGCGCCCGTATTCGCACAGTGCTTAATCTCAAAGCGTCTGCCGGCTCTTCTTTCAACTTCGGCACATACATCCTTGAAAAGTTTAAACTGATGCATGGTATATTCATACGCTTCTTCGCCGGGTTCATCCGATACCGCAAAATGTGTGAAGATTCCTTCGGCGTAAAGTCCCTGCATATTCAACGCTTCACAAATGCCTTTAATACCGTTGTCAAAGTAATTGCCTTCGCAGAGATAGCCGAGCCTCGACATGCCTGTGTCGACTTTGATATGAACCTTAAGTGTCTTGCCGAGTTTTACTGCCTCTTCGGAATACTCTACCGCTTTTGCCCTGCACGTTACGGCCTGGGTAATATCGTATTCAATCAGTCTGTCAACCTGTTCTCTCGGCGTATGTCCGAGGATAAGGATTGGCATTTTTATGCCGTTAACCCTCAATTCCATAGCCTCATCGATACTGCTGACCGCCAGATAATCGGCTCCGATTTCTTCGAGTGTCTTGGCTACATTGATGCTGCCGTGTCCGTAAGCATCCGCCTTTACGACGCCTAAAAATTTTACGTTGTCACCGATTTTTTTACGAATAACGTTGTAGTTGAATTTTAACGAGTCAAGATTGATCTCCGACCACGTTCTTCTTAATGTTGATTCCATGATATCTCCGTATTAATCAAGATATTGTCTCGGGATACTGCTCATCTGATAAGGGATAAACATAGCACCTTCCCATGCGACGTCTTCACCGTATTCGGGATTGCCGGCTACGAGCACAAGGCTGTCGCCTTCGGTTTTGTAGCAGAAGTTAAAAGGATATCCCTCACCGATTCCGAGATAAACGACGTCCATAAAGATATCGGTTCCGCCGTTAACCTTTTCCTTGCCCACCGTATAAGTTCCTCTTATAAAAGATACTTCGGTATCTTTGTTTTTAAGATAAGCCTGAACATATCCGTCTTCTGTAAATTCAAAAACGATTCCGCTCTCGATGTCACCGAGAAGTATCCAGGAGCCTAAAATCTCTTCGGGAATATCCGTTGTTTCGATATCCAGATCTTCGCAGAGAAGTTCGGCCGAATACTCATCATCCATATATGCAAATCCATCAAGATAACCCATCTCGCCGGTTACTTTTTCCAGTTTGACTTCTGCGGGAGCAAACAAAGTATCTCCCGATGATTTATCATAATTCGTGAATTCTATTCCGTCCTCGGTAAATGTCATATCCATTATCGCGGGTTTTCCGTCGGAAATGTATTCCGCATCATTGGTAAGAGCCGTAAAAGAAAGAATCTTTACTCTCATGCTGTTGGCGGTCTCGGAAGAAAATCCTTCATTGTCATCCGTAAAGAATTCCATTGCTCCGTATCCGTTGCCCGAATAGAACGCATAAAGGTTGTCGTTTAAATTGTAAAACTCAATATATTCCTCAATTCTTCCGTCGGAAACTATTTTGTAAACACCCTGAGCACGGTTTGCGAACGACTTGGAGTTGTTGATTTCAAATCCGCAGTTATCCATGCACAAAAAACCGCCGGGTGTTAAAACCTTTTCTTCGTTATTACCTTTATCTGCGTTATCGTTTCCGTTATCCGGAATATCTGTTTGGTTGTCTGTATTGTTTCCGTTGTCTGCAATATCCGTCTGATTATCCTTATCGTCACCGCCGTTTGTCGGTTCTTTTATGTTTGAGTTATCATCCGTATTGTCCGATGCAACTATAACCGCATGATAATCCGTTTTGATGTCTTTATCGACCGTGGTAAAGTTTGAACCGCCCAAAGTACATCCCGTGCATAAAAGAATCGCCATGCCTGTCAAAGACGCAATCCCTTTTAACGCATATTCTTTAATTCCCTTTTTGGAACTGCCAAAATTCATAATATATTCTCCCTCTTGCACATGTTTTTACACTAAACAATCAGCTTTTGTTAAGGTCCTTTTTTATCCGAAAAACAAAAATGCCCTTAACCCATAAATTATATCATTTTAGGGGCAAAGGCACAAGATAAGCAGGCACTTTAAAACAAATTTAAAGCGCTGTTACATATTCTTTAAAATATCATTGATTTTGGCATAATTCTCTGCTTTGTGAGGGAATGTGCAGTTCGTACAGACCTTAATGGTTTTATCCCCCTTTTGCTTGTATTCGGGGTTACCCGGACAGTTTTCAAGCCTGTAAAGCGGACAGTAACAGAAAAGACAGTTTATTTCCTCGATTCCCTTATGGCAGGGGTAGTATTCACATTCGGTATTCTTAAAAAATCTGGACGAGTTTTCCATGGCGTTTTTTCTTTCTGAATATATTGATTACACCCATAATTATCTGCCAAAAATCGCATAATCTCAAGACTCTTAAAAAATTTTTCAAAATTTCCCATAAATCTTTTATGAGAAATCCGTATATGTAATGTGACAAGCAAAAGAAATAATAAAAGATCTGAAAAAAACTGATTAAAAACGAACGGAGGAATGATTATGAAAAGAAAAACTGTTTTAAGAAGTGTAATCGCTTCAGCAACCCTTTTATCTCTTACAGCCTGCGGACAGGCCAATCTTACATCTCCTACCGCAGCACCTGTTGATGCCTCAACCGCAACAACCGTTACCACAACCGTTGAGACGGCACCTGCAGAGTATCCTGTATATTATGATAACAGTATGAAGACCTACGCAATATCCGAATCGGAAAACTATCTCGGATTTGCCGAAGAGGATGCTTTCTGGGGTGAACCCGATGAAGGACTTAACTGGAATACGGAAGAATATGACAGTATCAGAGAGAACGTTTTTAAAGATGTTTCAACCTCTCCTCTGTCAACGTTTTCAGCGGATGTCGACACGGCTTCTTATTCAAATTTAAGAAGACTTCTTAACAGCGGCTACACTTTATCCGAGGTTCCCGAAGGTGCGATAAGAGCCGAAGAAATGATTAACTATTTTACATATAATTACAACGGACCCGATAGAGGCGAACCCTTCGGAGTTAATGCTGAAATCTCTGCCTGCCCCTGGAACAGCGAACATGAGCTTTTACATCTCGGACTCCAGACCGAGGCAATAGATTTCTCGGATGCTCCGGATTCAAATATCGTTTTCTTGATTGATGTTTCGGGCTCCATGAGAGATGATAACAAGCTTCCTCTGGTAAAGCAGTCCTTCTCTCTTTTAGTAGACAATTTATCCGAAAAAGACACTGTTTCGATCGTAACTTACGCAAGCGGAGTAAGCGTAGTACTCGAAGGTGTGAGCGGTGATAAAAAAGATAAAATCCTGGAAGCTTTAGAGTCTCTTCAGGCTAACGGTTCGACAAACGGTTCGGGCGGTATCGAAGAAGCCTACAGAGTTGCCGAAGCCAATTTCATAAAAGGCGGAAACAACAGAGTCATCATCGCATCGGACGGTGATTTCAATATAGGCAAATCAAGCGCAAGCGACCTTTCCGAGCAGATTAAGAAAAACGCCAAAAAAGGTATTTTCCTTTCGGTTTTAGGATACGGCATGTACAATTATTCGGACGCAGTAATGGAAACTCTCGCTGATGACGGCAACGGAAATTACGCATACATCGACACATTACATGAGGCAAAGAAAGTACTCGTGGAAGAACTCGGCGCAACAATGCTAACCGTAGCAAAAGATGTTAAACTCCAGATTGAATTTAACCCCAAATACGTATCCGAATACAGACTTATAGGTTACGAAAACCGCGCACTTAACAACGAAGATTTTGACGATGATACCAAAGACGCAGGCGAAATCGGTGCGGGACACTCCGTAACAGTCCTTTACGAAATCGTACCCACGACCGAAGAAAACGCAGATAGCGGCAAAGACCTTAAATACCAGACAAGCAACCTTACAGATGAAGCGCTTAAATCCAACGACTGGCTTACATTATCCATTCGCTACAAAGAGCCCGATGAAGACGAATCCAAGCTTCTTGAATACGAAATCGGTTCAAAATACTACACCGACAAGCCTTCGGAAGATTTCATCTTCTCAGCAGCTGTGGCTGAATTTGCAATGGTTGCAAGAAACAGCGAATTTGTCGCTGACGGCAGTTTAGATCACATAGTCGAAGAACTTAACACAATCCCCTTAAAAGACGAGTATCGCCGTGAATTCGCCACTCTCGTCGACAAAGTAAACCTTTAATCTCCTGCTTCGACTGTGATTATATATGAACGAATTTCGTTCCCCTTTCAAAAAAGAGTGATGCTCCCCTGGCATCACTCTTTTACTTTTAGGTGAGCTGCACGGCTCAAGAAAAAACAGCAGGATTTAACTTCCTGCTGTTTTTCCTTAATCCGTGCATTAGAGGATTCGAACCCCCGACCTTTTGGTCCGTAGCCAAACGCTCTATCCAGCTGAGCTAAATGCACATTTTTAAACGCAAAAGATATTGTATCGTATGCTATCCCAAATGTCAAGATTAAACTTGGGAGCCGTTGGAACAGCTCACGGCTCCCACTATTTTTCGCCCTTATAATAAAGAATCCCAGATTTTATTCTCATATACGGCACATTCTTTGAATATTTCAACCATTTTGTCAATCTCGGATTTATCGATATTCATGCATACCCTGTCGACGACATCAATCCATGTCTGATTGGCATCAATGTAAGCTTTACATGTATACGCTTCAAACCAGTCCTTGTAAGATGAGTTTTCAATTTCCTTTGAATACTTTTCACATACTTTTTTTGCGATATATGCATAGCACCACGAACACTGCAAAAGTGATATTAGACCTGCAATCATTCCGTATTCTTCCGCACATGATTTCATATAAGAAACATATTCTTTAAATACTTCGTTTTGCACGGACTTTTGTATATCGACGACCTTTATTCCCAGCTTTTCCATATTGGGGATATGCACTCTTTTTAACTCTTCTTCGACTTCGCGGATGGTCGCTTCCAGAAATTCCGATATATCGTCATTCTTTGATAATGCTTTTATATCATTTAGGATTTCAATATAATCAAACAAATAAAGATAATCCTGAATCATATACTTTTTAAAAGAATTGATATCAAGCGTGCCTTCAGCCATTTGAATCACAAAATTTTTATCTGCCGCTTCATCCCAGAGCGGTTTTATGTTTGATAAAAGAATATCTGATATTTTCATGAAATTACTCCGTTTTACTTCTCGGCTATTATTGCAACATATCCGCCGCTCTTGTAACCTTCTGAGACTTCTTCTGCTTCCTCGTTGGTATAAAGAGGGTTTTTAATTAATGTCTGATAGTATGAGAATTTGTTTATGCCGAGATTTTTAAGTACATTAATCTTCTCTTCGGTCGTATGCCATACGCCCGATGTTGCAAGTGCAAGAGGATAAGGAAGTTCAGGCATTGCACCTTCCAAGAATTCATGATCGTAGGTATTTAAGCTCTTTCCTAAAAGATACATAAATCCGAAAGCACTTTCCTTGGGAACGTCAAGAAGAATCAGTTTGCCGTTTTCTTTAAGTGCCTTTAAGCACTTGCCGTAAACGGGGGATAAATCTTCCATGTAGCTTGAGCTTCCGTTAAAATAAATAATATCATATTTATCGTCCGTAAGTTCAACATCCTCGATAAGACCGATTTTAATTACATTGATTCCTCTTTTTCTTGCAATCTCAGCCATATCCGCAGAAGGTTCGATACCCTCGATGTTTGAGTTTTCGATATAGCTTTCAAACAAACCGCTTCCGCAGCCTACCGAGAGCAGAGTCTTGCCCGAAATATCTCCGAGAACCTTTTTAAAAAGTCTTAATTCGCTGGTAAAAAGATTCTCGTTTTTCATAAACCATTCGTCATATTTATCCGCATATCCGTCAAATTTCTGTTTTTCCATTTTCAGTTCTCCTTATCAAGTCATAATAATGTGTAGCAGTGAGCCAGAGGACCGCTGCCTTTGCCCAAATCAAGCATTGCAGCAAGTGCACCGGAAATATATTCCTTTGCATGTTTTACCGCATCGTCAAGGTTTTCACCCTTTGCCAGATTGGAGGCAATCGCAGACGAAAGTGTGCAGCCCGTGCCGTGTGTATTCGGATTGTCGATTCTTTTACCCTTAAACCAAACGTATCCGCCGTCCCTGTATAAAAGATCGTTTGCATCATTTATCTGATGACCGCCTTTTAAAAGCACATTGCAGTTAAACTTTTCATATATTGCCTTGGCTGCTTTAATCATGTCTTCTTCGTTTTTAATCGTCATCCCTGATAAAACTTCGGCCTCGGGAATATTGGGCGTGATAACGGTTGCCAGAGGAAGCAGTTCTGCCTTTAGGATTTCAATGGCTTCGTCGCTAATTAATTTGGCTCCGCTTGTTGCCACCATAACGGGATCGACAACAATGTTTTTGGCATTGTACTTTTTAAGTGTCGCCGAAATTGTTTTGATAAGTTCGCCGGATGAAACCATTCCGGTTTTGACTGCATCGGGATAAATATCCGTGAATATCGCTTCAAGCTGGAGGGATAAAAATTCCGGCGTCACCTCCATTATTCCTGTAACGCCGGTAGTATTCTGTGCAGTTAAAGCAGTGATGGCCGACATGGCATATACGCCGTTAGCCGTCATTGTCTTGATATCTGCCTGTATACCGGCGCCTCCGCTGGAATCGCTTCCGGCGATTGTTAATGCTGTGTTCATACTCTTTACCTTCTTTCTTTTAGCATTAATTTTTTATAGCGGCGCAAGGTGGTGCCCCCGGTGTGCCGCTTATTATGTACGTTTATTACATATTTTTTAATTTAATATTTTCTCTGACATAACGATAAAATCATCAAGTTTTTTTAAATATAAATCAGCCTGATTTTCAAGTTCCGCCTGATTGCTCTCTCCTTTTTCGTCAAAGACTCCGACGGTAACAAACCCCGCTTCTTTAGCTGTTTTTAGGGCATAAAGAGAATCTTCGAAAACAAGTGTTTCTTCGCTTTTCGTTTTAAGAAAATCCGCCGCGAGATTGTAAATATCGGGTGAATGTTTGCTCACTCCGACTTCGGACGTCGTATAAATTTTGTCGATATATCCAAGCAGTCCGTTCCTTGAAAGTGCTTTTTCGATATGTGTTCTCGGACTTGATGTCGCGGCAGCCATCTTAATACTTTTTGATTTTAAAAATTCCAGGATTTCTTTTGCTCCCGGTTTTAAAAGGACCTCATAAAAGTAATAATCTTCGAGCATCTTACCTATTCCGTCGACTGTTTCTTTTACACTTTTATTTAATCCGTAATGCTCATTTAAATACTCAGCGCCCTGTTCCATGCTCATCGAAAAAAGAATTTTATTTAATCCTTCTTCGGGAATTCTGCCAAGGCTTCGCAAATACCTTGCGCCAAGGTCGTCCCAGATTCCCATGGAATCAAGCAATACTCCGTCTATGTCAAAGATGGCTCCTTTAATCATTCCGTACTCCTAAAGTGTCTTGTCAAATAAATACCGTTAACCTACAACACGTGCGGTTTCGGCCTTTAAATCCTCTGCGGCTTTTTTAATATCTTCAGCCGCATAAATCGCACTGATAACGGCAATTCCCACTATACCGCTACCCGCAAGTTCTTTTACGTTTCCGACGCTGATTCCGCCTATGGCGATAACCGGAATCGAAACCGCTTCGCAGATGGCTTTAAGTGTTTCATGCGATACCTCAACCGCATCGTCTTTTGAGCCTGTGGGAAATACCGCTCCCACACCAAGATAATCAGCACCTCTTTTTTCTGCTAAAACAGCCTGTTCAACGGTCTGAGCGGATACACCGATTATTTTATCGGGGCCTAACTTCTCTCTTACATTTCCGGCTTCCATATCGCTCTGGCCTACATGAACTCCGTCCGCATCCATGGCAATTGCAATATCGACATTGTCATTGATTACAAAAGGCACATTGTATTCTTTGCAGAGTTGTTTTAATTCTTTCGCTTCCTCCAAAAACTTGTCGTCCTCAAGTGTTTTTTCGCGAAGCTGTACAAAAGTCACTCCTCCGTCGAGGCTTTCTTTTACAACCTCTTTAAGGCTCCTTTTGCCAAGCCAGTGGCGGTCTGTTACAGCGTATAAAAGTAAATCATTTTTATCGCACTTCATATTTGGCCCCCTTATTTAGAGTGTCCGCATCCATATTGTAAATCGCATCGATAATGCGGTTTCTGTATGTGGAATTACCGTCTTCGCTCTTCATATTCTTCCAGCCGATTTCTCCCGCAAGTCCCATTACGCAAACGGATGCTGCTGCCGCCTCCAAAAGATTGTCGGGATTGGCAACTAAGTAAGCCGTCATAAGGCCCGAAAGCTGACATCCTGTTCCTGTTATCTTACCCATTTCGGGGCGTCCGTTTCTTATTACGTAACATGTATCTGCATCGCTTACCAAATCAATGGCACCTGTAATTGCAACTATTGCACCGCTCTTTTTGGCAAAATCTTTTACGAATTTAACAGCCGAATCGAGGTTTTCTTCTGTCACCGCATCCGCTACATCGGCATCAACACCCTTGGTTGTTCCGCTTCCCAAAGCCAGGGTTTTAATCTCGGAAATATTTCCTCTTATTACCGTAAATTTTATTTCTTTTATCAGATTAACGGCCGTATCGGTTCTAAGTTTTGAAGCGCCTGCGCCTACGGGATCCAAAAGCACCGGGTGATTAAGTTCGTTTGCCTTTTTGCCGGCAAGAAACATTCCTTTAATGCTGCTTTGATTAAGCGTTCCGATATTGATGTTTAAACCTCCGCAGATGGAAGTAATATCCTCCACATCTAAAGGCTCATCCGACATAATCGGGCTTCCGCCGCATGCAAGCAGTACATTGGCGACGTCATTAACCGTCACATAATTGGTGATATTGTGTACCAGAGGTACATTTTTACGTACATTTTCCAAACAGTTTCCTAACATAATAAAAGCTCCTTTGTTTTTTCGTTTGGGTTTATCTGCTTTTTATTATGTATGCATTAAAAAAGCAGATATACCAACTTCTTGATACATCTGCTTATAATAAACACATTCAAGCAATCTCTATCCCTACGTTGGCATTATCCAAATCAGGTTATGGGTCCGAGCTGTATCTCTCGTTCTCAGCCTGCCTTCACAAGCTCCCCTGTTGTCATCAGTTAATTTATCACTGTTTCATTTATTTTTCAAGTGATATTTTAATCATTTGTATTAAAAAACATATTTACGATATTCTGAATTCCGGCGTAAATCAAAATCGCACCGAAGATAACCACGAATACAACCGTGCTGATCTTTGCAAGAATTGCAAGATAAATAAGCAGAACACCGAGTACTATACTTAAGATTCCGAGGATTAAAGGAACAAACCATGCCTTGGTTGATTTCTTTTTGCTGGCAAATGAAGCTTTAAGTTTGTAAAAACCTTCAACGATTAAGTAAAGTCCGAACATAACGCCCACAACAATCAACAAAAGATTTTCAATCTTAAAAGCAACATCGGATAAAAGAAGAACAACAGCTGCAATTAAAGCCAGTGCTCCGATTATCAGTTCTTTTATCTTCTCTTTGGTATTCTTTGCAAATGCAATAATATTAACTATCGCAAATACACCGAGAATTCCTGCTGCAACCCATTTGAAGATATTGTTTACCATACCTGCAATGGGAGCTCTGAACCAGATTACTGCAATTCCGAGTGCAATAAAAACTATTGCGGAAATCAGTAAATACGGTGACCTTGATGATTTTTTCTCACCACTCATTTTTTAACCCTCCTAATACTCTTTTGTTATCCAGGTTTCCTTCTCACCCTTGTTATACAAATCTCCCCACACTTTTTCACAAAGATCTTCGCAGTTCTCTATCGTAAAAGTGGGATCGTTTGAAGCGAGAATGGTGTTTTTCCTCTCCTCTTCAGTATATTCACTTAAAGGACATGTGTAAATACTCTGATATCCTCCTCTGCCGATATTGGCAACCAGAGGTTCCACGCCGTATCTGGAAATAACAACTTCACCCTGAGCATTTTTGGTAAGTTCAACCTTTGCCATGCCTCCTACAGCCTGCTCATAAACGCCTGCTCTGGCGGCTCTCGTACCGGTAACATAATTGCCGAGTGAATAGTAAACAAGCATTTCGTCACCGTCGTTAGGGTCGGTATACCATTCGATGGGCTGAATAACATGGGGATGCGCACCGATTATCAGATCGACGTCTCTTTCAAGAAACCAGTTGCACCAGTATTTCTGATCGCTTGATGCAAAAGTCTGATACTCGTTGCCCCAGTGGATTAATACAACCACGAAATCTGCCACTTCGTGAGCCTTTTTGATATTCCTGTCCATTAAATCGGCATCGATAAGATTAACCGCAAAAGGCATATCGTCGGGCTGCGGCATTCCGTTAAGTCCGTAGGTATAGTTAAGAAGTGCAATCTTCATTCCGTTCTTTTCAAAAACGGTAATTTCATCCTGCTGCTCTTTGGTTTCATTTACGCCGAGGACCTTAATATCAGGATACTTTTTCCAGAAATTGATGGTGTTTAAAAGACCCTGTTTCCATTTATCCATTGTATGGTTGGTCGCATGAAGAATTACGTTAAAACCGGCCTTGGCTTCCGCATCGCCGACTTCCTCCGCGGTATTAAACATCGGATATCCCGAAAAGCCCATATCTTCGCCTGCAAAAACTATCTCTTCGTTGACGATTCTTATATCCGCCGCCTGAATATCGGGTAAAATTCTTTCAAAAAGATGGTCGTAATTCTTTGTACCGTCATCCTTAAATCCGGACTGTGTAACATTTAAATGCATGAGCATATCGCCGACCATCATAATCTGAAGAGTCTGGCTTATTTCCACGGGTACATTCTTTTCAAGTTCTGCCCATTCGGTCGGAGTTACGGCAGCTTCGTACGTAGGAAGTACTTTGACTTCCGCTATTGTGCCGGGTGTCTTGACTCCTATATTAAAATCAATATTGCTTATAAAATAATAGGCTACAAGGCCTATAAGCGCCACCATTATGACACCGACCGCCGCCGCTACAACCTTGTATACGGAATTGGATTTTTTCTTTTTTCTTTTTCTTCTCCTGTCGGCCATTTCTATTCCCCGTCCATAAAATATTTTAGAAAAGATTTTCGGTTAAAAACTGATAAATCTCCTGATTTTTTTCCTGCCAGTTATCGCAGATTGCTGCAGCCATTTTTTCGCTCGGTACAGTCATCTTAATCGTGCAGAGTTCGGTATCCCTGTCTTTTGCCCAGAGAATCGCTTCGTACTCTCCGTACTGATTTTTGTAATAATCCGAAACGATGGATGCTTCTCTTCTTAATTCCGTCGAATTGACTTTCAGATATTCCTGAATATCGCATTTAATCTCGGAACTTATATCACCCAGAAAATACTGAAGAGACTCCATTCCCTCTTCGGTAATGGAGATAAGTGTTTTATTGTGATTTTCTTTGACGGCCAGGAAGTTCTGATCTTCGAGAGCTTTTACATGTCCCTGAATCTTCAGAAAATCCGTGTATTCCTTTTCGACGAAAAACGTGCTTATCTGAAGCAAAGTCAAAGGTTCTGCCGCCGATTTTAACATATACAAAATCATTAATTTGTATAATGTATCGGAATTGTAATTCATATAATCCCCTGCATTAAATATTGTTCTTTACAGCCTCACATACCACATTCGCAACCGTGGGATGGAAAGGAGGAACGATAATATTGTCTTCGTTTAATTCATCCTCGGGTATAAGCGAAGCTATGGCCGTGGCTGCTGCCAGTTTCATTTCCTCGGTTATCTGTTTTGCCCTGCCTTCAAGCGCACCCTTAAAGATACCGGGGAACGCAATAACATTGTTAACCTGATT
>CACWZK010000044.1 GCA_902765365.1 uncultured Lachnospiraceae bacterium | reverse complement strand
CTCTGCTGCCGCTTCCTCTGTCTTTTCAGAGCCACCGAATTCCAACGCCTTCTTTCCGTTTTCGGGCTGTGCTGAAATAAACCTGATTTTTTCTTTCGGAAGGTATTTAACCATAGCAGAAAGAAGTGCTCTGCTGTCGATGGGTTTCGTAATATAATCCTCGAAACCTTCGGACAAATACTTTTCCTTTGCACCGCTTACGGCGTCGGCCGTTAAGCATATGACGGGTGTTGCGGCGTTTATGCCGTTTCCGTCTTCCTTGATATGGTGCATGGCCGTGATGCCGTCCATATTGGGCATTCGCTGGTCCATTAAGATTAAGTCGTAAGTTTTCTCTTTGGCAAGTTCGATGGATTCCTCTCCGCTCATTGCGGTATCGATCATGACTCTCGTCTTTTTAAGAAGTCCCCTTGCAACCGTTAAGTTCATCACGGTATCGTCCACGATTAGAATCCTTGCATCGGGCGCGTGGAAGTTTTCCTTGGGTGCTTTTAATTCGCTTATGCTCTTTTCGAATTTCTCGCGGAAGTTTCCTATGGGTTCCTCTGATACGATTTTCTGAGGAATCGAGACCGTAAATTCGGAGCCTTTGCCGTATTCGCTCACAACACTTATTTCGCCGCCCATCATTTCAAGGAGGCTGCCGGTGATTGCAAGACCCAGGCCCGTGCCTTCAACCGTGCTGTTATTTTCCATATCGACTCTCTCAAACTTTTTAAAGAGTTTCGGTATATCCTCATTTTTGATACCGATGCCGGTGTCTTTTACTTTTACGATTAAATTGGTGACTTTGTCGTCCTCACCCTTTCTCTCGTTTACGCTTAGCCTCACAGTGCCTTTATGCGTGTATTTTACGGCGTTATTTAAAAGATTGGTGATTATCTGGCGTACACGCAGTTCATCGCCGTAGAGGCCGTCAGGGAGCGTCTCATCGACATCCACGTAATATTCGATGCCCTTGCTCTTGGCCTTAAAAGAAATCATGTTGGAGACATCGTTTAATACCGAGCTTAATTTATAACTGCTCTCGGTGATTTCCATCTTGCCCGCCTCAATCTTGGAGAAGTCCAGAATATCGTTGATAATGGATAAAAGATTGTTGCCGGCACTCTCGATGTTGCCCGAATAATTGCAGATATCGGAAAAGATTTTTATGATCTCTTCTCTCTCTTCGGGCAGCATGTCCCTTGCTTCGAGACTCTCGCGCAAAATCATTTCGTTCATGCCGAGCACGGCATTAATCGGAGTTCTTATTTCATGCGACATATTCGCAAGGAATTCGCTCTTGGCCGCGTTGGATTTTTCGGCGTCTTTTTTCTCTATGCGAAGTTTCCTGCTCTCGTAAGATTTCTGATCCGAACTTACAACTAAAATAATGGTCGCCGTGAAAAGAATTATAACGACGGAAACGACGAAAAGCATTACCGCGATTACGCTGAAAGGGTCCGTATCTCCGATCTGACCGATGCCGGCATTAAGCGTGTTTCTCATCCATATGGCCAGGACACATCCGCCGATGCAGGAGACCGTGATAAATACAACGTACATGAGCATGAATATGTTTCTTGATGCCCTTCTTGATTCATCGGTTCTTGCTCTGCCGTCAAAGTAAGTTCTGATTGCGGCAATCGGTAAAAGAACATATCCTAAAGCTTCTAAAACAGATGCATATGTATACGGATCCACCCATTCCGAAGACCAGTTAAAACATGATGCGGTCCATGCTGAATACTCAAAAAACATCATACAGAGCATGACGATTTCTATATACGGTTTTCTTAAGTTTTCGATTTTTTTATGTTTGAAAATATAGCGGACGATATGATTTATGCAGACGCAGGAAATAAATGTGGTAAGACTTACCTGCCAGATGTTGTTGAAATATCCGCCGAACTGAAGATATATAAAGAGCTGTACTATATTTAATGGAATGGGAATAAGGCAGAGTGGCGTGAAAAACATAACCCTGTCTTTTCTCATCAGAAAAACAAGCATAATTGCCAGAACAAGAAAAGCCGCATTCCAGCCTATATACGACAGAAGGGATGATACATTCGGATAATCACCCATTACGGCCACGTAAACGCCCCAGTAATAGTTTGAAAGAAGCGTCGAGAGCAAATACACGATTACAAAAACTCCGGTCTTCGTAGGCCGTTTGATATAATCAAACAGACATACCATCAGTCCTATAAGATTCATTGCTATCGCGTATCCGCTTAAAACCTGTTCTAACAGCATTTCAGTCCCCTCATCTTAAGTAACTACGACTCAAGAAATCTTTTGCATAAAGCCATAATATCCGCCATGTTTTTTAGATCCAAATCAATATTGCCCGTTTCCAGGGAATGATTTGCATTTTCGTAAACCGTGATCGGAATATACTGCTTGTTTGCAAATTTAGTTATTTTATCCAAATCGCTCCAGGAATCGGAAGTTCCGATAAATCCTATGGCGTTTTTAACCGGGTATCTGAAAGTTTCTTCAAGCGGCGTAAAGAAAATCTGCTTTATCGGCGGAAGAACAAAAGGCGATACTTCTTTGTTGTAAAATCTTGTAAGATCGTGTTCAAATGACGCTGCTGCAACGGTTCCGAGACTCTTCGATATAAAAAGAATCTTATCATAGCTCATCCAGTCTATGCCTTTTAATTCTTCTTCGGTGAATTTAACCACTCTGTTGCAGGCTCTTCTGTATGTTTCCCTGTCGCTCTTTAGGTCGCTTTTATAAGAGAAATTGTATGTAAGGGTACGGCTTTCGTCGTATCCGCATTTTTTGGCCACTTTTGAGGCATAGTATAAAAGAGGTTTGTCGCTTGTATAACCTATGCCCGGGAACACTACTGCTATTTTTGACATTGTAACCCCCTAAAGGGAACTATTCTTCCATTCCCTTTTCGAACTCGTCGTCACGCGCCCATTTCTTTCTGCAGAGAGAAACTGTAAAAGAAATAATCAAAAGAACTAACGAAATCGTTCCGAGTACGGACAGATAAGCGCCTGATGAGCGCATTACGGAATAAATCACAAATGAATCCGACGAGCCCCATTTTGAAAGCAATCCGGATATAACCGGAGTAAATATAATCGAAGATACCAGTGAAATAACGGGTAAAACAAGGCCCATGCAGATGAGGCCGAGTACTTCGAGAGCAATTCCGGATTTTTGGGATTTTGATGCCGCAATAAGCGCAAACATAAATCCGAGATAAAGCAAAGGGATAACAAGTCCTATAATAACTGTGACAAAATATACTCCCATGGATATAAGAAGCTCTTTTACGGGTTCACTCGAATATGAAAGAGCTTTGTTGGAATAAATAATTCCGGTTATAAGCGGAATCAAAACATCTCCGGCAATTACCTGCAAAACCTTCAGGGCAAATGCAATTATAGCTGTAATTCTAATAGTTTTTCCCATTTCTGACTCCTTTTACACAAAAGATTTTTCGGAATAAATCCTGTATAAATATACCATATTTGTCATTGTTTGAAAAGAAAAACCCTTTGAGATTATCAGTGATTTGTAGTAAAATAAAAGTGGTTGGGGGACCTCTTTTATGAGAAAAAGAATATGTGTGCTTTTGGCACAGTTAGAGGAAAAAACACAGAACAGATTCATGAGGGCTTTTACCAAGGAAGCGTATGCTCATGATTACGATATATGCATTTTTTCAATGTATCAGAAATACCAGGAAACCGATTTAAGAAACATCGGTGATTCCAATATCTATTCGCTTGCCAATTTGGCAGGCTTTGATGCCGTTGTCATTCTGCTCGACACCATTCTCACACCCGAATTTGACAAAAAACTTTTAAAGAGAGTCAAAGAAGAATTTGACGGTCCTGTTTTCGTTATCGACAGAGAAACTGAGGACTTCGAATACATACTGATTGACCACTATACCCCGATTTTAAAGATCATGAATCATCTTATAGACGATCATGGATACAAAGACATTGCATTCCTCGGCGGCAAAGCCGGTCATCCTCATTCGATACAGCGTTTCAACGCATATTTAAACGCGTTAAAATCGCACCATCTGCCTATCCGTAACGACCGTATTTTCCACGGAGATTACTGGTACAATACCGGCGACGAATTTGCAAAGAAACTTTTGGAAAATAAGGACGATATGCCTGAAGCGGTAATGTGTGCGAACGAATATATGGCCATAGGTCTCGCGGCCACGCTTTCAAAGAACGGATTTAAGATACCCGACGATATTGCCATCGCGGCGTATGACTTAACGAGCGAAGGTCAGACCTCTCCGGTTCCCATCACATCCGCGGAAATTCCTGCGGACAAATGCGGAGAACTCTGCTTTGCGAAGCTTCATGCGGCTGTTACCAAAGAACCTACGATAGAGCCTGATTTAAATGCGGATATATTTATAGGCGGAAGCTGCGGCTGTACGAATTATAAACCCACTTACAAATGCATCAACCGCGAAACCTGGGAGACGGACCATTCGGAAGTAAGCTTCCGTTCCGATTTCAATCATTTCAGTGAGGATCTTTTATGTCAGACGGATTACATGGAGTTTTTCAAAACCATCGCATCCTACTCTTATCAGGTGCGTCCGTTTGAGAATTTTTACATCTGCTTAAACGACAATTTTACCGATCCCTATTCCTTTATCGGGCCGCTTGCAAGGCGCGAGGGATACGGAGACAAAATACATATGGTAATAAAAGTTTCAGGTGATCCCGATGCCGACAATTCGGGCGCTGTGGATTACTCGAGGAAATTTGATTCAATCGATATGCTGCCTGAGTTAAACGAGGAAAGAGACTATCCGACCACATTTATTTTCACTCCTCTTTTCTTCGACGACAGATGCTTCGGATATGCGGTTATAAACTACGGCAGGGAAATCCGTTTTTATACGGAGATTTATCGTTCCTGGCTTAAAAACGTCAACGAAGGCATAGAAGCTTTTTACCGTCAGAAAGCCCTCACGGTGCTGATTGAACAGATAAAAGCGCAGCAGATTCGTGACAGACAGACCGGTCTTTTTAACTATCAGGGCTTCCGCGAAGGTCTCTCGATTCTCTGCGAAGACAATATTAAAAACGGCCGCTCGGTTGCAATCATCGCAATCGATATTGACAAGCTTTCAAGCATCAATGAAAAATACAACCGTTTCACCGGCGATTCGGCGATACAGGCTCTTGCCAAATTTGTATCCGCTCATACCTACGAGCGTGAAATCTGCGCGAGGTTAACAAATGATGAATTTCTCGTAGGCATAGTTCATTCAGACTGTGAAAAGAGATACAAGGAGTTTCTTGCGGAGATTCCCGAAAACGGCATTCTTTTCCACGATTCGTCGGGCAAGGAACACAGAGCCATGCTTCACAACGATATAGTTACCGTTCCGCTTAACAAAATGCCGGATCTTGACAGCATCATCAACAAGGTTGTCAATTCAAAGAACCACAACAAGAAATTAAAGAGTCAGAAAGAAATCGTTTTATCCGAACTTTCCAAAGAAGATATGCTTAAGTGCAAAGAGGTTGAAAAGATATTGGATAACAATCTTTTATCATATTTCTTCCAGCCCATCGTCAAGGTAAGCGATGGCGAAATCTTCGGCTACGAGGCACTTATGCGCTATGAGGGTGATACGGACCTTACGCCCAGCGAAATCCTTAAATGCGCGGCATCTTTAGACAGACTCTACGATATTGAAAAAGCCTCGTTTAACGGCGTTATAGACTGCATGGAAAACAATCCGGTGAAGTTTATCTCAAAGAAAGTCTTCATCAACAGTCTCCCTTCACATCAGCTCGAAGGCAAGGACGAGGAAGAGCTTTTCGCAAGATTTAAGAGACATCTCGGAAGAATCGTCGTTGAGTATAATGAAATCTCCGAATTTAAGGATGAGGAACTGCTAAATAAACGTAAAGAGGATTATCTGAATCTTTATGTCGAGATTGCACTCGATGACTACGGCAGTGGCTATTCGAACGTTAATAACCTCATCAGATACAATCCGAGATATGTCAAAATTGATTACGGCCTGATCCACGAAATAAACACGAGCGCACAGAAGCGTCACTTCGTAAAGAATATTATTTCGTACGCATCAAAGAGCAATATATCTGTTATCGCCGAGGGTGTTGAGACTGAAGAAGAACTTCGTACCGTCATCGAACTCGGTGTAAATCTCGTACAGGGATATTACACCGGCGCTCCTAAAAAAGACGCTGTTCAAAAGATTGACAACGAAGTTTCGGCCAAGATTAAACGATTTACGTTTTCAAAGAATGCGGAAGCTTTTGATCCCGAGAAAATCGTTCAGCAATAATAAAAGAGGGTGCCTGACTCCCGCAGGGGGTCTGGCTCCCTCTTTTAGTTTACTTTTTCTGAGAACTGTGACATGATCCGCTCATTGGGCAGCTCCCGCAGTTACAACCGCAGGATGACTTGCCTTTTTTCTTGTCTTTTATGAGCTTTATTATAATTAACGTCACAATTGCTATAAGGATTAGTGCGACCACTATAGTCCAGATATTAGCTAAAATCCAGGTCATGGATTGTCTCCTTTATTATTTTCTCTTTACTGCTTCATGATACTTCTTTATGAAGAGCATGTAAACCATAAATCCGAGCAAGAGAATTGAAGCGATAAGTCCGAAGATGTTTAAGTTGCCTGTGAATATGCTGCCGAACTGGTAGATCATAAGTGCGATTACATATGCAAATCCGCACTGATAACCGATTGCAAACCAGGTCCATTTTGCGTTGTTCATCTCTCTCTTGATAGCGCCGATTGCTGCGAAGCAGGGTGCGCAGAGTAAGTTGAATACGAGGAATGACATACCGGAGATTCCGTTAAACTTCGTAGCAAGCATCTGATACGTGCTTAACTCTCCGCCGCCGTATAAAACGCCCATTGTGCCGACGATGTTTTCCTTTGCGACAAGTCCTGTGATTGAGGCAACAGCTGCCTGCCAGTTGCCCCAGCCGAGAGGAATGAATATCCATGAAACAGCACTTCCGACTTTTGCGAGGATCGAAAGGTCTACTTCTTCTTCCGATACCATTGCGAATGAACCGTCTACAAATCCGAAGTTAGATAAGAACCAGATAACAATTGTGGATAAAAGAATGATTGTTCCTGCTTTTTTGATGAACGACCATCCTCTCTCCCACATTGAACGAAGGAGGTTAGGAAGTGTAGGCATATGGTATGCGGGAAGTTCCATTACGAAAGGTGCGGGCTCGCCGGAGAACATCTTGGTTTTCTTAAGCATTATACCGGAGATGATGATTGCTGCCATACCGATGAAGTATGCGCCGACCGATACAAAGGGTGAGCCGTGGAAAAGTGCGCCTGCGATCATTGCGATAAAAGGAATCTTTGCACCGCAGGGAATAAATGTTGTGGTCATGATCGTCATACGACGGTCTCTTTCGTTTTCAATTGTTCTTGAAGCCATTACACCGGGAACACCGCATCCTGTGCCGACAAGCATGGGGATGAAGGATTTACCGGATAAGCCGAATTTTCTGAAGATTCTGTCGAGTACGAATGCAATTCTTGCCATGTATCCGCAGGACTCAAGGAATGCAAGCAGGAAGAAGAGCACGAGCATCTGAGGAACGAATCCGAGTACCGCACCTACACCGGCGATGATACCGTCGAGGATAAGGCTCTTAAGCCAGTCCGCACAGTTAATCTTATCCAGGATTGCTTCTACAATCGCGGGAATTGAAGGAACCCAGAGTCCGTAATTTGCGGGGTCGGGCTCTTCGCCTTCATAGGATTCGAATACTTCCATTGCATCCGTGAGTTCATCATATGTGTATGTAACATCTTCGGTTGCAAGTGTTTCTTCATCTTCCAGTGTGTAATCTGCCGTTGTTCCGGCCTCTACTGCTGCGTATGCCTCTTTTAGGGCGTCCATATCGATCTCGTCTTCAAGACCGATGAATGCATCAATTACATTGGCTGCATCCGTGTATTCTTCTGCAGCTGCGTTGTATTTGCCGGAGCCTATTCCTAGGAAATGCCAGCCGTCTCCGAAGAGCCCGTCATTTGCCCAGTCGGTAAGTCTGGTTCCGGGTGCGCCGGGTGCCATTGATAAGAAGTAAACAAGGAACATTATAATAGCGAATATAGGAAGTCCGAGCCATCTGTTGGTGACGATTTTATCAATCTTGTCGGAGGCTGTGAGTTCGCCCTGTTTAGCCTTCTTTAAGCACGCTTTGATAATTGATGCTATGTAAACATATCTCTCATTCGTAATAATGCTTTCTGCATCGTCGTCAAACTCTTTTTCGACAGCCTGAATATCGCCTTCGATATGTGCACGTGTGCTGCCGTCTATATTGAGTTGTTTTAAAACTTTTTCATCTCTCTCAAAAATCTTGATTGCATACCATCTCTGCTGCTCTTCGGGAAGTGAATGAACCGCTGCTTCCTCGATGTGTGCAAGAGCATGTTCAACGGAACCGCTGAACGTATGCATCGGAACTGTTTTCTCGCCTTTGGATGCTTCGATGGCAGCCTCTGCAGCTTCCATTACGCCCTCATTTTTAAGAGCGGATATTTCCATTACTTTGCATCCGAGCTGTCTGGAAAGTTCTTCTATATTGATTTTATCGCCGTTCTTTCTTACAACATCCATCATATTGATGGCGATAACTACGGGAATTCCGAGTTCTGTAAGCTGTGTGGTGAGGTAAAGGTTTCTTTCAAGGTTGGTACCGTCGACAATGTTTAAAATTGCGTTGGGTCTTTCTCCTAAAAGATAATCTCTCGCAACCACTTCTTCAAGTGTGTAGGGTGAAAGCGAATAAATACCGGGAAGGTCGGTGATGACTACATCGTCATGTTTTTTAAGTTTACCTTCTTTTTTCTCAACTGTAACGCCGGGCCAGTTGCCGACGAACTGATTTGAACCCGTGAGGGCATTAAACAAAGTTGTTTTACCACTGTTGGGGTTACCTGCAAGAGCAATTTTTATACTCATTTTTTAATCTCCTTTGACATCAATAATCTCTGTTAATATGAGGTTTACTCGATTTCAACCATCTGTGCATCGGCTTTTCTGATGCTTAACTCATATCCTCTGACGGTAACCTCTACGGGATCTCCCAGGGGAGCAACTTTGCGGATATAAATCTCGGTACCCTTGGTGATACCCATATCCATGATTCTTCTCTTAATCGCGCCTTCGCCGTGCAGCTTGACGACTTTCACGGTATCTTTCACTTTTGCGTCTTTCAGTGTTTTCATTTTCCTACCTCGCTTCTTTTATTTTCGAATGATTTACTTATCCCCTTTTATCAGTTTTAAACCATAACTTTCTGTGCAAGTTCCTTGCTTAAAGCCACTCTGCTGTCCTTGACATTTACGATTAAATTTCCCCCTATCTCGGAAATGATAGTCACTCTTCCGCCTGCCACAAAGCCCAGGTTTTCCAAGTGCTGTTTGGTCTCGGGACTGCCTCCGATTCTTAAGATTGTGTTTTCCTCGCCCACATTCGCATATCCTAAAGGCATCATATTCATCCTTCTTTCTTGGTTTGATAAGATAAGTGTTTTCCTTGTATTTACAAGGATTTTCGGTTATCTACCACTAACTTCAATGCGATTATAGTTATATTCCGCTAACTTGTCAACGTTTTTTGCGGAATTTTTTCAAAAAAAGTTTTATTAAACTAACTCTGGGTGGAAATCAAGAAAAACAAAAAAATGACCGAGAGGATGGTTCATCTGAATAATCAGAGCCGGTGTTGAACCATCCCCTCGGTTTTAGCAACCTACTTAATAAACATATTAATAAGAAAAACGTTACAAACTTTAAAAAAAATTTACATTTTATATAAGCCCGATAGTCTGAAGATACTCTAAGGATCTTAACTGGCTTTCAATCGAATTCATTTCGATTAACACCGTTGCGTCCGCGAAATACATCTCGCGGAGTCTGGCGAATACATTCCAGTCTATGGTGCCGTCGCCCAAAGCCCAGTGCCAGTCGCCGGCTTTGTCGTTGTCGTTGATGTGAACGTGCTTAATATAGGGTGAAAGTATCTTTGCCCACTCGCTTAAAAATGTGTTGGAAAGGTATGCGTGAGCGTAGTCAAAGCAGATACCGAAGTTCTTTACATCCTTCATTCTCTCGCCTAAATTGGCCAGATCGTAAGGTCTTGTATCAAACATGTTTTCCATGTAAACATTCATGTCGGGATATTTTTTGCAGATTTCGCGGAACACTTCCTCGTTTCTGTTACACCAGTTTTCGCGATATGCTTCACCGGTTAAGAACGGTTCTATATTGCTGTGGAAAATAACAGCTTTTGCTCCGGCTTTTGCGCTTACTTCGATGCTCTGCATGATTCTAAGTTTAGAAATTTCGGCGATTCTTTTATCCTCCGAAAATACGAGCACGTCAAAAAAATCGCCGTGGCTGGTCATTACGTTTCCGCCGCTTTTCTTGTAAAACTGCGCTATCTCGATGCATTTCTGCGTATCATCGAGGACGTTCGGATACATAAACTCGTTTAATTCAAGCCCGAGATTGTATTCCTTCGCAAGCGCTAATGTCTCCCCCATGTTTTCAGGAATAATTAAAAACTGACTCATTCTTCTCCCACCTTTACACCTTCTATTTCAGTCAACTGATATACGAAAACGCCCTTCGATTTTCCTTTAAGAGGAATCTCGCCGATGGGCTCGACTATTACACCTTTGTCTTTTACACGCTCATAAATTGTTTCGCTTATGAGCACCTGTCCGGGCTTTGCGTTGGACTCAAGTCTCGCTGCGGTATTGACCGTATCGCCGATTGCGGTATAGTCCATTCTGAAGTCGCACCCTATGTTTCCTACGACCGCTTCGCCGCAGTTAACTCCGACGCCGAAAGTAACCTTGCGTCCGAATCTTTCCATGCAGGATTTCTCCAGTGCCTTGGCTCCCGCAACTATGTCTTTGGCGGTTCTAAGCGCTCTTAATTCATAGTCGTCAAGATCGAAAGGAGCGTTAAATACAGCCATTGTAGCATCGCCGATAAACTTATCGAGCGTACCGCCGTTTTTAAATATCGAGTTGGTCGTTAAGTTCAAATACTCATTTAAAATCTCAACCACTTCCTCGGGCTTTAAACTCTCCGAGAGCGGTGTGAAGCCTCTTATATCAACAAATAAAACCGCTATGTCTCTGGTCTCACCGCCAAGTGCAATCTTGTACTGCCCCGATTTCATGATGCCGTCAACAACCTGCGGCGCCACGTATTTTCTGAAAGCCGAAGCGATTTTTCTCTTGGCAAAAAGCTCTGTGAAATATTTTATGATCAGTGCAAAAAGGTAATCTAAAAAAATAAATAATAAAAGATATACACCGGGTAAAATAATATCTGCTTTCGTAAAAAGAAGTATACCTGCGAAGATTGTCGCAACCTCGGCTATTACCAGAAGCGGCGTTCCCCATTTAAGTCCGAGCTTTGAGAAAATAAGGAAAAGCGCCAGAACTATAACTCCGACAATAAGTGATATAAGCACGCGGTTTGCGGGAATCGGAAATGCATTGTCAAGGTAACCCTGAATGATGTTGGCGTTTATTTCGACTCCGAACATTTCCGTGCCGGAATTCGGAACCGAAAACTGATCCTGCAGTCCGTTCGTATACGCGCCGACAAGCACTATGCAGTCTGTGAAAATTCGCGGATCGATTTTACCGTCTAAAAGATCAACGATTGAAACCGCTTCGTAATCATTAGGCTTTCCAGCGTAGTAAATCCACATTTCGTTCTGATCGTCGGTTTGGGCTTTTATAGGTTCAATGCCTTTTTTCTCACAGTATGTCTGATATATTTTATAGGAAAAACCCGTGTAGGTTTCGTTTGTTTCCCTGTTAGTGTATGTCGGAATTACTCTTCTTACTACACCGTCTTCGTCCTGCGATACATTGACAAAACCGGTCGGCACTTCTTCGCCCGAAAACGGCAGATTAAGCGCATTTACATGGAACTTGTTTAAATAAAGTTTTCCGTTTTCGTCTTTTTCGGCTACGGTGTCAAAAGCTATTCTCGAGGCAAATACAACATTGCCTTTTTCGAGGGCTTTTTCTTTTAGGAGGTTGTCTCCCTCTTCGGACATCTGACTCTGAAACATGATATCAAAGCCGACCGCTGCGGGATAATCGCCTAAAGCATCGAGCACATCCGCATAAATGCTTCGATCCCATGTGCCGAAGGGGCCGTATTCTGCGATTGCCTTGTCGTCCACGGCGATGATTTTGATGGACTGGTTGACACCTCTGGAACGCTGGTAAACCTTGTCGCGGTAAAGGCTGTTTAGTGAAAAAAGCACATCATTGTAGCAGAATAAAAATGCTGCCACTCCTAAAAGAAGCGCCTGCAATACAATGAGCCATTTTCTGTTTTTGCTTTTGTTTTCTTTCATAAAGGTATTTCCCGCATTTACTAAAGGCTTGATGCCGTGATATAATTATAATGTTTTTAAGGAATAAATTTATCTAAAAATGAGTCATTCAGGGGGTGTTTTCATGGATCAGAAAAAATATTTGTCAAGCGACGAACTGCTGGAAAAAATCTTTTATTATATGTCCAGACTTTTCGAGGAAAAGGAGCTTTCAAAAACGCTCTTTCTTTTAACCGATCTCGGAAAAACCCTTGTTAATTCCGACCGTGCGAGCTTTTGGTTCTGGGACAAGAGAAAACATGTTGCATGGACTCTCGCAGCCCTCGGTATCGATACCATCACCGTTCCCGAAAACACGGGACTTGTCGGTGCCGCTATGTCGGGTAATGAAATTCTTATAATCAACAATCCTTACGAGGATTCAAGATTCAATCCCGAAGTTGACAAAAACTCCGGATATCAGACCAAGTCTATTCTTACGATGCCCGTTACCAACTCCGAAGGTGTGGTTATCGGCGCATATCAGGCTATAAACAAAATCAATACAGACGGCAGTGACGGTGTTTTCACCGAGGAAGATGTTAAGCGTCTCTCCCTTGCTACCGCTTTCTGCGGCAGAAGCCTTGAATCCTACGTGCTTCACAACGAAGCCATCGAAGATCCTCTGACAGGATTAAGAAACCGCCGCGGTCTTCATACATATTATGAAAGACGTATTGCGACAAATAAAAACTTTGATTCGACAGCCATCATCATGTGCGATATCGACCACTTCAAACGCGTCAACGATACCTATGGTCACAACGCCGGTGATGAAGTTTTAAAGCATGTTGCAAATACACTTTCAAATTCAATCGGAATCGATGACGGTGCATTCAGATGGGGCGGCGAGGAATTTATCCTTCTGCTCTCCCACAAGCATATGGCAGATGCTGCCGAGTTCGCCGAAAACTTACGTAAGGCAATCGAGGCCGATAAAATCACTTTTGAAGGTACAGATATAAAAATCACTATGAGCTTCGGCGTCAGCGAAATCGATCCTTCCCTTACCACCGAAGAAAACGTTGAAGGCGTCGATGCCAAACTCTACTATGCAAAAGAGCACGGACGTAACCGCGTAATCAGCGTCATGGAATAAAAAGTCTTTATTGCTTCTTGAAGGTGTAGAGGCCTTCCTTCGCAGCATAAAAGACACTTCCGCCGACATAGACCGTGTTGTCGCCGTCGACAACCCATTGGCCTTCGGGAATAGTGAATTTCTCGCCTGCTTCGAGGTAAATTTCACCCTCTTTTATAACACCGTCCTTCTTCCATGAAGGAGCACAAATGACTTCGAAATCCGTTTTGTTTCCGGCTAAATCAAAGGCCGTAAACGAAACGGTTTCTTTTTTGGCGCCGACAGAAATTTTAAACGATTTTCTGCCGTCTCCGAGGTCTGTTAAATCAACTTTGTTTCCGTTTATAACCACATGTGAGAGGTTTTCGTCTTTTACGATACAGGTTAAACTGCCGTTTTCGTCGGCGAAATAAACTTCGCCGCTTGTCATATCCTCTACTTTCGGAGACTGACTGTCAATCTTAAAGCCATTGATTGTAATAACGTCGGTCTGCTCATATGTGGCTGCGTCTCTTATGTATACGAATACCTGATTTACATTCTTTTCAATCTTGATGTCGTTATTCGAAAAATGATTTCTGTCTCCGTAGGAAATCTGATATCCTGTTGCGGGAGTAATCACAACATCGGATTTATACCAGCCGTCATCTCCCTTTGTACCCTTAATGGTATAAGCATTTGCGGGTGTCGGAAGATAACTTATTGTGAACTCTCCGGTTGCGCTGCAGGCATTATATTTGTCATTTGCAGGCAGCGTTACTTTTACGATGTAACTGCCGACTTCCGTAGGAACGGAAGGAGTGTAGGTGCTATCCGCACTTCCTGCTCTTTTATAAGAAACCTTTGCGCCTTTAACATCATTGGTGCTCGATGTGATTACGGGTGAGGTCTGCTTTCCTCCGTAGTAAAAGCCTGCCATGGAGACATTCACGCTTCCTTTTAATTTGACTTGCTGTATTTCTGCTTGCCCGTTATTATCTATATTTTCTTTGGTATTTTCTTCGTCATTTGAGACGATGGAAAATTCTATTGTATTCGCAGCCGGAAGAGCGTAATTTGTATTTGTCAGAGAAACAGCTGTTGCGGTATATTTACCTGCCGCAGTCTGAGCTCCGGATACAATTACCACGCAATGATCACCATCGAAAAGATTTGTGACAATAGCAGGCGGGCAATGTGATGTACCGTCATATTCAAATTCTGTATATGGCCAGCCTAAACTTGCAATATACGGCGCGATTGTAACATCAATACTTGCAGGCGAGATATCGGCTCTGCCGTCCAAACCTTTTACCATATACCATACAGTATACTTGCCGGCATCCTTGGCAGTCGGAACTGCGGTTGTATACTCACCGTCTTTTGAAAGGCTGTAACAAACTGTTCCGCCTGTAGCACTTCCTTCGGATACAAGTGACTGCGAAGAGCCGTTGTATGTAAGAGTATTGGCTGAAGGCTTTGTTGAAAGAACAGCCCCTGAAATAATATTAAACTCTGCGCTTGCCGTTGCGGAAGAACAGGCCCTGCTTTCCAAAAATCCGTCACTGTTAACTATGGTTTCTCCTGTTTTATCAAGACTTACAACAACCTTGTAGTGACCCGGCTTTGCAGGTTCGCCTTCAACATTTTCTGTCGTGCCGTCATCATTTAAAAGAATATAGTTTATTTTATAATTCCGCATTTCGCTCGTTTGCGGTCTGTTTGTTTCAATTTGCAAATAATCCGAAGGATTTTGCCCTTCTGAAAAATCTTCCGCCGAAACCTCCAGAACGGTCTCATAATACTCGTAAACAGGATATAAATCATACGTGCCTGAAACAGCTCCCGGTGTTGACGAAAAAGCATAATTTCCGTCAAGAGCAAAGAAATTTGAATCCTCACTTTCCGATTCAATCAAATAATCCTCGCTGTCTGACCATCCTATTAATTCTCCGAGTTCGGAATCCGCTTCCAGTAAGGGTGCCTGGTCATCCTCAAATGCAAAATAGTAAATAGCTATAGCATTTTCACTGTCCCTGGCGGCTTCGTAAACGTAATTTTTTGCATCACCATCAATCACATTTCCGGAACCGTCATGAAATGCCGTGCGATACGCCGGATATGCTTTAACACGCGGGAGAATACAGTTCTCAGCCTGACCCCCATCCTTCAAATTTCGTGCAGTATATGCTATACCAATCTCATAAACCTCATATATATAAAAATCTTCATCACCGGTATCAGGTTTTATGGGAAATGTAAAATCATTTTTATATAACAGGTAATCATCGGTATCTTCATATGCTGTCGCAGAACCCCAGGCAGCTTTGAAAGGCACAAATCCTCCCCCAAGCAAAAGATCATAATCGCTGTGTTGACCGTCATCAATGTAATATCTTACTTCCAAATACCCGTCTTCACGGACTTTTATTACGTCTCCGGGATATAAAAATGTTCCTATGCCATCGTTTTCAATTGTGGATAATTCGGTGTAATTCCATACTTTCTCGGCTTTGGCCGTATATGGATTTCCCAATACAACGAATAAAATCAAAAGGCTCATAAAAGTTGAAAATATCGCCTTATTCAGTTTTCTTTTGTTTCTTTTTTTCTTTTCCATATAATCATCCCACCATCATACATTTTCAAAACATGTAACAGAATAATTAAATCGAATTGTTTTTTATAATTCGTGAAGTTCGCAAACAGCGCTTCCGTCTTCTTTAAGTTCAAGTATTCCGTACGTGGGTTTTCCCGAAGACTGTCGGGGAAGCGAAATGCTTCCGGGGTTCATTATCTGTAATTTACCATCAGTAGAATATGTAGGTCTGTGTGTGTGACCGAAAAGCGCGATGTCGCACTCTCTGTCCTTGGCTTCGTCGATGATTCGCCATAATCCGCTTGAAACATTGTACATATGACCGTGCGTCACGAATATCCTGTGTCCGCAGAGCTCAAGCACACGTTCTCTCGGAAGGAACGAGCACCAGTCATTGTTGCCCGCAACCGCCACAAAAGGCACGTTGCAGACCGATTCCATTTCATCCTCACATCCTTCGACATCTCCGCAGTGGATCACATAGTCGATATCATCGAGAGTCTCGAGCAGTTCATAAAAATTTCCCTGATACCTGTGGGTATCGCTGACTACCAGTATTTTCATTTTTTTCACTTACTTCTTTATTATTTATCGGATTTGTTTAGCAAAACTTCCATCATTTTTCGAAGAGCTTTGCCTCGATGGCTGATTTTGTTCTTCTCTTCCATGGAAATTTCGCTCGATGTACAGCCGTACTCGGGCAGCATAAATATCGGATCGTATCCGAAACCGTTCTCGCCTGCCTCTTTATAGCCTATATAGCCTTCCATCGTCTCTCTGACAACGGTTTCGTTGCCTTCCATATCGATTGCGGCGATGGAGCAGACGAATCTCGCGGTTCTGTCTTCATCTTTTATGCCCTCAAGTCTGTCGATGATGGACTGATTTTTAATATGATAGGAAGTATCCTCTCCCATGTATCTCGCGGATAAGACTCCGGGCTCTTTGTTTAAAGCATCCACCTCCAACCCTGAGTCATCGGCAAAAATATAAACCTTTTCGTAGTTTACATAATCTCGGGGTTTCTGTTTTAAATATTCTTCTCTGACCGTTCTGACCTTGATAAGTGAATTTTCTTCGAAGGTTTTGCCGTCTTCGACGATTTCCGGGTCGAGTCCTTCCTCTTTCATAGTCAGAATTTCCCAATTATCGAAGTTAAATATAGATTTAATTTCTCTGATTTTCCCCTGATTTTTAGTAGCTACGATAACTTTAACACTCATTTTTGTTTTATCCTTCCGTTTTCTTAGGAGGCTTGGGCCCCATGAACTGATAAAGGTAAGTTTTCATCATTCCATTGTAAATTTTGCGGTTTTTATCCGCCTTTTTTCCGATGGAAGTCTCCGCATCGGGGTAAGAAGTGATCATATACATGCTCCAGGAGTCCAGTTCTTTAAATCTTTCTCCTAAAGTTATGTAAACTTGTGAGACACTTTCCTTATCCATCAGTCGCTCGCCGTAAGGGGGGTTGGTGATGATAAAACCATACTTTTTATGATGGCTTAAATCTTTTACGTCCCTTACCTGAAAATGTATATATTTCTCAACGCCGGCTTTTCTGGCGTTCTCTCTGGCAATTTCAATCATATCCGGGTCTATGTCATAGCCCTGAATATCCATTTTATCCGGAACAATGATTCGCTCCCTGGCGTCAGCCTTGCATTCTGACCACATTTTAGGGTTGATTAAATGAGTCCAGTCCATCGCAGAGAATCTTCTGTTGATGCCCGGAGCTATGTTGGCGCCGATTAATGCAGCCTCAATCGGAAATGTTCCCGAACCGCAGAAAGGATCCACCAGAATTCTGTCTTCTCTCCAGGGCGAGAGCATTATAATCGCTGCTGCGAGATTTTCCGCTATCGGAGCTTTGGCTGTTAAAAGCCTGTAACCTCTTTTATGAAGGCTCGTTCCCGTCGTATCGATGCCAACGCTCACGATGTCCTTATTTATCATCACGCGGATGCCGAATTCAATGCCTGTCTCGTCGAAATGGGTTCTGCCGTAGAATGAGCCGAGCCTGTCGACCATGGCCTTTTTCATGATTTTCTGAATGTCCGTGGGGCTGAAAAGCTTGCTCTTTACGCTGGCTGCTTTTACAACGTTGAATTTTGCATCCTCGGGAATATATCTTTCCCATTCGATCGCCTTGGTGCCCTGAAACAGCTCTTCGAATGTCTCTGCCTTAAACTCTCCGACATTTATCAAAACTCTCTCTGCCGTGCGTAAAAATACGTTTGAATAGCATATGGCTTCGATATCACCCTCGAAGTAAACTCTGCCGTCCACTACCTTCGTGACATCGTATCCGAGATTGAATATTTCTTTTTTTAGTACCGCTTCCATACCGAAGTGGCAGGGAGCCATCAGTTCTATTTTCTGCTGCATCTTTTATGTTCCTCACTACTTGATATAGTACCATAAGCAGTGTTTTTTCTCAACAAAACGGACCGCATTAAGCGGCCCAGTTCTGCTATGTATTGCAAACCCTTTCAATGATTACATACATACTTATTCTTTCCAGTAAACGATCAAATCGTCTGTTACCGGAATATCGAAATCAACGTCCCAGCTGCCGGTCAGCGTAGGTTTAAATACCGGCTCCGTGGCTGTTGAGTTATAAGGAACGGTCTGTATTCCGAAGACCGTATTCTTATACATAAATGTAACTGTATGAGGTCCGTTGTTGGCCGCCTGCTGGCTCTTTAAATCGCTGCCGGAGATAACCATTTTGCCACTGCCCCCTGCGATATCGTTGAAGAAATCAATCGTTATCTCGGGGAATGTGCTTAAATCCAGACCCGTTATCTGTTTGAGTAAATTACTCTGTGTATCGTTACCGCCGATAAGAACATCCGTATTTACGTTAAATACTATCTCATCGCCGACTTTGTTGCCGTTTTCGTCGTGAAGCTGAACTTTTACCACACCGTCGGTTATGGTAAGACGTGTGATTGTGTTATAGCCGTCCATTCCGCTGCTTTCAAGCGTTTTGCCCATAAAGAGCATTGAAGGCTGAACTGCTCCGCTTTCAAGCACTTCTTTAATGGTATCAACATCCGTAACTTCCATTCTGAAGCTGGTTCCCATGACCGCCATCGTAGAGTTCGGAGTATCTACTTCGTATGTCGAGCCGGAACTTAACGAATTCTGAATCTCGCAGGTTAATGCGCCTCTTACAAGTTCGATTTTACTTCTCGAATCCTTTGCAGTGCCTTCCGCAATGATGTTAAAATCCGTGTTCTGCTCCACATAGGCAAGCTTGTCTTCATCGAGCATAAGAACCAGAGATGAGTTGCCGTCGACATGAATGGAATCGCCGCTCTGGAGTGCCATTCCGTCGTATGCCTCAAGATCTTTTATCTCGCCTCTGGAAACATAGCAGTGACCTTCTGCGCTCATGACCTTGATTACACGGTAAACATCCGTTTTTTTGCCAAACAGGAAGATTGCAGCCAATACTCCGGCTATTATCAAAACCGCGCCCGCTGCGACGGCTCCTATTATAATTCCAACTTTTTTACCGTTCATAAATAACCTCTTAATCCGTTATTTTCTGCAGTATGTAATCACCTTCGGTCACCACGTAAAATGTGGTTCCTCCGAAATATCTGGTGTCATCGCCGTTTACCGTCCAGCAGCCTTCGGGGAAGGTGTACATTTCGCCGCCTTCAAGGTATAATTCTCCTTCGATTAATTCGCCGTTTTCTGCCCAGTGCGGAGCGGTAATTACTGCAAAATCAGTTTTATTGCCGGCAAGATCGTATACGGTAAAGGAAGTTTTTTCCTTCTTTTTACCCGCTTTGATGCTAAAAGACATGCTTCCGTTTTCGGCCTTTGTTAAAGCAATCTCTTTACCTTCTACAAGTACCTTCGAAAGGTTGTCATCTTTTATGAGCACCTTTACAAAACCGTTTTCATCCGCGAAATACAGGCCGTTTAAATTCATTCCTATTACGTCTGGCGCATCGGAATCAATGTTAAAGTTTCCGACCGAAATCATGGATGTCTGTCCGCCGGTCAATATGTCCTTAATAAATATATAACAGACACTGACGGTATCTTCAAGTTTAATTGGATTTCCCGAGTAATGATTTCTGTCGCCGTAGGATATTTCATACCCCGTGGCGGGCGTAATCGTTACATCCGATACATACCAGCCGTTAGTGCCCTTTTTGCCGCTTATTGTATACGCGTCCTCGGGTACGGGAAGGTATGAAACCGTAAAATCTGTGGTTGCCACACAGGCTGTATAATCATCGTTTTCCGGTAAAACTGCTTTTAAAGTGTACTCACCCACCTCTGTGGGAAAGCCTGCACGATATGAAGAATCGGGTTTGTGAGTGTGTTTATAATAATAGGTTACTTTTGATGTTTTGTTTGTAAGGGAATTCACTACGGGCGTAGAAGCCTTGCCGCCGTAGTAATATCCTTTCATGGATACCGTCGCCGAGCCGATTTTTTTATCAGGTTTCACTATCTCAAATTCTTTGTTTACGTCTGTTGGAAGAGAATAATTTGAATTGGATAATGCCTTTGCTGTGGCGGTATACCGACCGATCTCCTTTCCAGCTCCGGTTACTGTTACCGTACAGGTGTCTCCTTCACAGATTCCCGTCAATTTAACTGCGGGACAATGTTCTTCAAAGTCAAACACGAATTTCGTATCCGACCAGATTAGTCCTACCGTTTTGGGGGCAATCGTGAATTCTTTTTTTAAACTGCCTGAAAGCACATAGTTCGAATTCGAAAGACCGTCTGCGGTTGCGTAGTATTTTCCCGCATCGGCTGCTTCTCCCGAAACGCTTACCGTACAGATATCACCCTTTAAAATATCTGCAGCAGAAGCTTTCAGGCAGTGGGGTTTGGCGTCGTATGTAAATACTTCTTCCGACCATGAAATTCCGGTTGCTCTCGGTGATATCTGCGCGCTTATACTCACGGGAGCAATGTCCTTCCATCCGTCTTCGCCTTCAACTTTGTACCATACGGTGTATGCGCCGGCATCTTTACCTGTCGGAACCGACAGCGAATACTCACCGTCTTTTGTGAGACTGTAAAGCATTGTGCCATGCTCAACTTCGCCGTATGAAACCAGTTTCTGATTTATATTGCTGTATGTCGGATTTAAGGCTTTGAGAGCTTCCTTAATAACCGCTACAGGTTTTTCTTCTATCGTAAAAGATGTGTATGATTCTTCGGGAATCATATAGTTTGAATTTGAAAGCGCGGTAACATACGCAGTGTATGTACCGATTTTGCTTTCGCCTCCGTCAACAGTTGCACCACAAACATCCCCTTCAATGAGCCCTGTAACCGTCGCTGTCGGTACATGGCTTTTCCCGTCATACTTAAAAACCGTATCACTCCACGTGAATGCAACTGTTTTCGGAGAAATATCCGCCTCTACACTCAAAGGTCCGATATCGCTTCTTCCTTCCGTGCCTTTTAGCATATACCATACGGTATAACCCCCTGCGTTTTTGGCTGTCGGAATATCCGGTGTAAAATCCCCCTCCGGATCCATACTGTATATAAAACCTCCTCCAAAGGCCTCTCCTGCAGTAACAAGCGGCTGTTCTTCGCCGTTGTAGGTCAAGGAATTTCCTGCAGGGTTATCAGTTATCTTTGAATCGGGACGAATAACAAAACTTGTGGCGGCCAGTGCTTTTGAATAGCCTTTTGAAACGAGTTCTCCGTCACTGTTAAAGCTCGTGGTTCCTGTCTGTTCAAGGCTTACTTACACTATATAATTTCCCGCCGTATAAGGTATGTCTTCTCCTAAGGAAACTTTTTCATCTCCGTTTACAGAAAAGAATTCTATTTTATAATCCTGTAAATCATCAGGTCTGTTTGAAGTGATATCAAGTTCGGGGAATCTGTATTCTTCTTCCTCACCGATTCCCTCTATAAAACCGTCGTTTTCAACGCTGACGCTTAGTTCTGTCTGAACATTTGCATATACCGGGTAAAGTTCCATATGTCCCTTAGACCATGTATTAAATGTCATGCTTCTTAATTCATCGTGAGTCGGATAATACGGTGTTCTGTTTACTCCAAACCATGAATCGGGATTTGAATAAAAATCTAAGGATTTCGACCATCCTATTAAATCTCCGCAGTCACCGTTTGGTGTAAGTTCAAGCTTTGAAAAATCCGAAATATTGCTTTTTACGGTATTATCAAGGGCATCATAATAGTAATATACCGATAATATGTTATATAAATTCTGATTATAAAAAGCAGCATCTAATCCGGGATAAGCATCAAGTAATATTTCCCATTTGTATTTTCCGTCTGCCATGCCTTTGTATTCGGCACTTTTAGTTATATAAATGTATGAACCGTATTTATCATTCGCCAGATTCGGAAGTACAAAATACGTGTCATTCGAACTCTCCAGGCTCTGATATCCGTCCGATACACTGTCTTCATCGTGAATCCTGCATTTTACATCGTATATATAACTCTCATTATCGAAAGACCATGTATCGTTTTCGTTTTGTTTCTGACCTACAAAGCGGGTGCCTGCCAGCAGATATTTATTGGATTCAAGTTTGGTTGTATCCTGATAAAAGGAAAATTCCTCATCTATATACGATATGATTCTGATGACATCTCCGTCACCGGCCTTTGTGGAAACCGGTGTTAAAAGAATTCCCGCTACCATAAATAAGCTGAGTGCGATTGCCGTTATTCGTTTGAAAAGGATGAGGTTTTCTTTAAGATTATTCTTCATACGCTTTCCCCTCGGATAAAATACTTCCGACAAATATCTGCTTATTTGCCTAATATGGTACATTCAGGTAATTGTTTATGTTAAAACATGGAGTCGTAATAAAACGAAATATTTTTTGATTTGCGTTAACGGAAAATCGTTCCCAATCGATGTTTTAATCGATAACGCTTTGAAGAACGTTTAGAAATAAACCTTATTATCATAGCAATATGTCATACTAATGTCAACAATTATTTTTAATTTTTTTAAAAATTTTTTTCACACAAAAAACAGCAGGATTTCTCCTGCTGTTTTTCGTTTCTTTTATGAGCGATTAACCCATTGTGATTACTACATTGTATTCTTTCCGGCCTTCGGTAATCGGAACGATGCAAGCCGTCCCACTCGTGAGGAATCGAAGGATTGATTGAAAGTCCGTCGAAGTCAGGCTGAATACCGAGAATGTACTGAGATATTGCTACCATATTCCATGCTGCGGTACCTGTGAGCCATGAGTTCTTGCCCTGACCGAAGTTCTTGCCTGTCTGGCCGATATCGGAACCTGCATCCTTACCGCCGATCATCTGACCGTATACGTAAGGCTCTGTCTTGTGGATATCCGATGTTTCTTCGGTAAATGCGGGAGCAATCTCCGAATAATATTTGAATGCCTGATCACCCTGTCCTGCGTATGCAGCCGCACAGATAATCCATGCATTGTTGTGTGTGAAGATACCTGCGTTCTCTTTGTATCCGCCGGGATATGTGGAGATTTCACCGTACTGAATGTAGTACTTGGTGAATGCAGGGTTGTTAAGTACGAGGCCGTACTTTGTATTAAGTCTCTCGTCGATGGCTGCAAGTGTCTTAAGGTCTGTGCCCTGTTCCTTGCCGACATCTGACATAATTGCGAATCCCTGAGGCTCGATGAAGATCTGACCTTCTTCGCATTCCTTGGAGCCCATCTTCTCACCGTTGGCATCATAAGCTCTCAAGAACCAGTCGCCGTCCCATGCAGATTCCATGATGTTCTTCTTCATCTTGTCGATTTCTGCCTGAGCCTTGGCTGCCTCTTCGTCTTTGCCGAGGTGCTTTAAGATTTCAACATAGTTGGGTCCCGAATATGTGAAGAGTGCTGCAACCATTACAGACTCTGCAACCTTGGAGTAACCGCCTTCTGCTGCAAACTTCGGATTGGTGTATGTCTGGAATGATTCACCGGGTGTATCCGAGAAGCATGAAAGGTTGATACAGTCGTTCCAGTCTGCACGCATTGCAAGAGGAAGACCGTGAGGTCCCAAATTGTTAACGATGTGATAGAAGGAAACCGTAAGGTGATCAAGCATGGTCTGTGCAACGGACATATCGTTGTCGTAAGGAACCATCTCGTCGAGTATGCCCCAGTCGCCTGTTTCCTTGATATATGCAGCTACGGAAAGGATGAGCCATAAAGGATCGTCGGAGAAATCACCGCCGATATCCGCATTACCCTTCTTGGTAAGAGGCTGATACTGATGATAGCAGCCGCCGTCGGGGAACTGAGTGGAAGCGATATCTATGATACGTTCCTTTGCTCTGTCGGGAATCTGATGAACGAATCCGAGAACGTCCTGGTTAGAATCTCTGAAGCCCATACCACGTCCGATACCCGATTCAAAATATGAAGCGGAACGTGAAAGGTTGAATGTAACCATACACTGATACTGGTTCCAGATGTTAACCATACGGTCAACCTTGTCATCGGGTGTATTAACGCTTAAGATGCTTAAAAGCTTGTTCCAGTAAGCCTTAAGTTCTTTCATACCCTCTTCAAACTTTTCAGGTGTTGAGTATTTTTCAATCATTGCTTTGGCTTTAACCTTGTTGATAGTCTTGCCGTCAGCTTCGAACTTCTCTGCCTGAGGCATCTCAACATAGCCGAGAATAAATACCAAAGTCTTGGTCTCACCGGGCTTAAGTGTAATCTTCTTGTAATGAGAAGCTATGGGTGACCAGCCGTCTGCGAAGGAGTTTGTTGCCTTGCCTGCAAGAACTGCTTCGGGATTGTTGAATCCGTTGTAAAGACCGATGAATGAATCTCTGTCTGTATCGTAACCGTCAATTGCGTCATTTACGGAATAGAATGCGTAATGGTTACGACGGTCTCTGTATTCTGTTTTATGATAAATAACCGAGCCTTCTACCTCTACACGTCCTGTCGAGAAGTTACGCTGGAAGTTGTTGGAGTCGTCCTGAGCGTCCCAGAGACACCATTCCGCGAATGAGAAAAATGCGAAAGTCTTCTCTGCATTTCCTTCGTTTGTGATAACAACCTGCTGAACTTCTCCGTCGTAATCCTGAGGTACGAAGAATGTTACATTAACCTTAAGGTCGTTCTTTTTACCTGTAATCTTGGTGTATCCCATACCGTGACGGCATTCGTATTCGTCAAGCTCTGTCTTAACAGGTGACCATCCGGGGTTCCATACGGTACCGTTGTCATTGATGTAGAAATAACGTCCGCCCATATCGATGGGAACATTATTGTAACGATAACGGGTAATTCTTCTTAAACGTGCATCTTTATAAAAAGAATAGCCGCCTGCCGTATTTGAGATTAATGAAAAGAAACCCTGTGTTCCGAGATAGTTAATCCAGGGATAGGGAGTCTTGGGAGTGGTGATGACATATTCTTTGTTGGCGTCATCGAAATAACCAAATTTCATGCTGTAATCTCCTTAATTATTTTTTTATATAAAGGCCCGTCTGCTCACAGGCCCAAATATCAGTTTCCAAAAGCACCATATTAAGCATCGGCTTTTTTTGCGAATACTTAATACTTCCTCATAAAAAAATTAAATCTCGTTCTCGTCGTCGATAACCGTAATGATGATTTCGTTGAAAAGTGCAACATAATCACTTACAAGGCCCATCATTGTTTCGAGTTCTTCCTCTGAAATTTCAAACTTTGCAGCGATTTTTTTGAGGAATTCATATTCTGCATCGTTATATTCTCCGTCAGAATTCATAATGCCGGCTGCTTCGAAAAGAACGACTTTCTTCTCTCTTTTATCACAAGACTTGGCAAGTCCGTCAACTATCTCGTCCAAAGACAAAATCGCCTCGGCTCTGGGTGGAATTTTCATTTCGTTTGCAAACTTGAGAAGCATTTCGCTTTCTGCTTCATCCACATAACCGTTTTCTCTTGCAGCTATAACCGCAAGCTGTAAAAACAGATCTTTTTGATCATCCTTGAGGATTTCCAGAAACATTGTAATCACCTGCCTTTTATGTTTTTTGCTTTTTTACTCGCATATATGCAATATTATATCATAAGATAAGTCATTCTTCACTCAGAACATTTCCTAAAGTTAACTTTTCTTGAATTTATCTTTATTTTCATTATAATTGTATTTAGTGTCAGACTCATAAAAGAAAGGATTTTACTCCTATGTATTATTCGAACGTAATTGATTTAATCGGCAATACTCCTCTTTTATCATTAAAAGAAAGTACCGGCTGCAACATTTTTGCCAAGGCCGAATTCTTAAACCCCGGCGGTTCCATCAAGGATCGTATCGCCAAGAATATGATTGAAGTTGCCGAAAAAGAAGGAAAATTAAAACCCGGTATGACTATCGTTGAGCCCACCAGTGGCAATACAGGTATCGGTCTCGCGCTTTGCGGTGTCAGAAAAGGCTATAAAGTAATCATTGTAATGCCTGAAAACATGTCTGAAGAGCGAAAGAAAATCATCAAAGCACTCGGTGCCGAGCTTGTACTCACGCCTCCCGAGCTTTCGGTGGACGGAGCAGTCGAGGAAGCCACAAGAATCGCTTCTTCATCTGATGAATATTTCGTACCCCAGCAGTTTAAAAACCCCGCAAACCCCGATATTCATTACAGAACAACAGCTGTAGAGCTTTGCGAACAATTAGGACAGAAAATTGATATTTATATTTCCGGTATCGGTTCGGGCGGAACACTTCAGGGTGTTGCAAAATATCTCCTTGAAAAGAACCCCGACACAAAGATTGTAGCCGTAGAGCCCAAAAACGTATCGGCTCTCCTCGGCGACGAACCCGGACTTCATCAGATACAGGGTATCGGAGACGGATTCATTCCCGACATTCTCGATACATCCATTATTACCGACATCGTAACGGTATCCGATGACGATGCCATCAA
>CACWZK010000043.1 GCA_902765365.1 uncultured Lachnospiraceae bacterium | reverse complement strand
CAGCCCTGGGACCTTGACCGTATCCACGGCGGTGTGCATGTCCTGCCTCCGTATCAGAAGGCTACAGGTGCAGACTGGTATTCAGGCACAGCTAATGCTATCTATCAGAACCTGGATTATATGGAAAGCTATAATCCCGACTATGTTCTGATTCTTTCGGGAGACCATATCTACAAGATGGATTACGAGGTAATGCTCGACTTCCACAAAAAGAACGGTGCGGAGGTTACAATCGCCGCAATGCCTGTTCCTCTTGAGGAAGCCAAGAGATTCGGTATCGTAATCACGGATGAAAACAGAAAGATTACGGATTTCGAGGAAAAACCCGCAAATCCGAGAAGCAATCTGGCTTCTATGGGAATTTATATCTTCAACTGGAAGACATTAAAAGAAGCGCTTCTGGCTAAATCCGATCAGCCTAATCTGGATTTCGGAAAACATATCATTCCTTACTGTCATGAAAAGGGAGCTCCGTTGTACGCATATGAATACAACGGCTACTGGAAGGACGTAGGAACCCTTCATTCTTATTGGGAAGCCAATATGGAACTTATCGACATAGTTCCGGTATTTAACCTTTATGAGGAATACTGGAAGATATATACGAAGTCGGATACACTTCCGCCTCAGTATATCGCAGACAATACCGTCATTGAAAAGTGCCTTATTGGAGAAGGAACAGTTATTTATGGGGAAGTATACAATTCTATTATCGGTTGTGGGGTTACGATCGAAGAAGGAAGTGTTATACGCGATTCAATCATTATGAATGATACGTGCATCGGCAAGAACTGCGAGATCAACAAAGCAATTATCGCCGAGAACGTTGAAATCGGAAATAATGTAAAACTTGGTGTGGGTGAAGAAGTTGATAATGAGACCGATCCTCATATTTATAATCACGGACTGGTTACGGTAGGTGAGAAGACGGTCATTCCCGATGGCGTAAGCGTCGGAAAGAATTCCGTTATCGCGGGAAATATCAAATCTGAAGACCTTGAAAATATGAGTTTGGCCAGTGGCAAAACGTTGATTAAGGCAGGTGATGAAGTATGAGAGCGATAGGAATCATATTAGCGGGCGGACATTCAAACCGTATGAGAGAACTTGCACAGAAACGTGCCATTTCGGCTATGCCCATCGCCGGAAGCTACAGAAGTATCGACTTTGCATTAAGTAATATGTCAAATTCGCATATTCAGAAAGTAGCAGTACTCACACAGTATAACGCAAGAAGCCTTAACGAACATTTAAGCTCATCCAAATGGTGGGATTTCGGAAGAAAACAGGGCGGCTTATATGTTTTCACACCTATTGAAACGAGTGAAAACAGCAACTGGTACAGAGGTACCGCAGACGCCATTTACCAGAATCTCGAATTCCTGAAAATGAGCCATGAGCCTTATGTTGTAATAGCATCGGGCGACTGCGTTTACAAACTCGATTACAACAAACTTCTCGAATATCATATCGACAAAAAGTCGGATATCACGGTTGTTGTAAAAGAAATGCCTGAGGGCGAAAACGTTGACAGATACGGTGTTCTTAAGATGAACGAAGAAAACCGCATCGAAGAATTTGAAGAAAAACCCATCGTGGCAAAATCGAATATCGTATCCTGCGGTATTTACGTAATCAGAAGAAGACTTCTGATTGAACTTATCGAAAAAGCCAACGAAGAGGGAAGATACGATTTTGTAGCCGATATTCTTATCCGTTACAAGAACATGAAGAGAATATTCGGTTTCAAACTCGAGAGTTACTGGAGAAATATCGCCAGCGTCGAGGATTATTACGAAACAAACATGGATTTCTTAAAGAAAGATGTCAGAAACTACTTCTTCAGAGAATATCCTGATGTATATTCGAAAGTCGATGATCTGCCTCCCGCTAAATACAATGTGGGTGCCAAGGTTAAAAATAGTCTCGTTTCCAGTGGAAGCATCATCAACGGAACGGTAGAAAATTCATTAATTTTCAAAAATGTTTTCGTTGGTAACAATTGTGTGGTTAAGAATTCCATCATTTTGAACGATGTATATATTGGAGACAATACTTATCTTGAAAACTGTATTGTTGAAAGTCGGGACACTATCAGAGCCAATTCCAATTATGTCGGAGAGGGCGAGATTAAAATATTGATAGAGCAAAACGACAGATACTCGATTTAAAACGAACTACTTAGGGAGGGGGATAATTATGAAGATTACAGATGTGAGAGTTCGTAAAATGACTGACGGCGGAAAACTTAAAGGAGTTGCGAGCATCACTTTCGATGATGAGTTCGTAGTACACGACATCAAAATCATCGAAGGCGAAAAAGGACTGTTCGCTGCAATGCCTTCAAGAAAAGCCGGCGACGAGGGTTACAGAGACATCGCTCATCCGATTAAAACGGAAACCAGAAATTACATTCAGACAGAAGTTTTGACAGCTTACGAAAATATGCCTGAAGAATAATGATGAACTCTGAAATGTAGAGGGGATTATAATAAACGAAAAGAGAGCCGAAAAGCTCTCTTTTTCGTTTGCAAAAGAAAATGGAAATATGTCTTTTATGAGGTTGACTGCGGGTTAACAGATGATAAAATTAAAAAGAAAAAAATAACAGGATAAAAAGGGGAATTCAATGATTGCAAAATTATCAAAAAAACTGATAGCTTTTGTATCTTTTATGAGCGTGCTTTTAATGCTTGCGGCCTGCGGTGAAACTCCGATGCCGGGTTCTGCGGGAACGTATTATTTTGTATACGAAAAAGGACCTCTTAAAACGCATACGGATTATGATTACACGATTACGCTGGACGGCTACGGAAAGGGCATCTACTTAAAAAAGGGCAACGAACACAAAATAAAATATACATACACATCCGACGGCACGATAGAATTTACCGATCAGATGACACGAATTAAGTACAACGGAACATTAAAGGACGGCGAGCTTCTCTTTTATGATGAGGACCCGGAAAGCATTACCGTTACCGAATATTATTATATTAAGCAGTAGTAAGTTTACTTTTATGATATAATAAAGTGTTACGGTTTATTATTCGAGGTATTGAAAATGTTTATTATAGTCGGACTGGGAAATCCCGGCAAAGAATATGAAAACACCAGGCACAATGCGGGATTTAACAGCATAGACGTGCTTGCAAACAAATATAATATAAGCATCAGGGAAGCCGAGCATAAGGCTCTTGTCGGCAAAGGATATATAGAGGGGCAGAAGGTTATTTTAGTCAAACCCCAGACTTATATGAACAATTCCGGAGAGGCTGTAAGGGAAATAACCGATTATTACAAGGCTGATCCCGAGAGCGAATTAATCGTGCTTTACGATGATATTTCCCTGCCTGTCGGAACGCTTAGAATACGCGATAAAGGCTCGGCCGGCGGTCACAACGGCATCAAGAGTCTCATTCAGCATTTAGGCACACAGGTATTCCTTCGAATTAAGGTCGGTGTCGGAGATAAAATCCCCGAAATGGACCTTGTTAATCATGTGCTCGGACATTTCAGCAAAGATGATGCCGAAGTGATGAAAGATTCTTTTACGAAGGCTGCCGAAGCAACCGTAATGATGCTTGGCGGAGATATCGAGAAGGCTATGAACATTTACAATACAAAGCCTAAAAAAGAAAAGAAAGAAAACAAAGAATCCGCAGAAAAAGAAGAGAAAACCGAAGAAAGCAATACGTAAAGTTTTTTATCTTCGGATTAAAGAATATACAGATACATGGAAGTTTTTTACGCACCGCTTTATGAAAACAGGGAGTTTTCGAAAGCGCATGAAGTTTTAAAGAATAAGAAATCGGTTTATGTGCCGGCTACGACGGACTCGCAGAAGATTCACCTGTCCCACGCATTCGGCGCTTCTTTTGACGTGCGTTTTATCATTACCTACGACGATATCAGAGCAAACGAAATCCTCGAAGAAAGCCGTATGTATGATAAGGATGTCGTGTATTTTAAGGGCAAGGATATATGCTTTTATCAGGCCGACATCTGTGGCAATCAGATAGCCGAAGAGAGACTCAGAACACTCAGAAATTTCAGGGAAAACGACAAACTTACGGTAGTTACCACGATTGATGCACTGATGACGCCGGTTGTTCCGCCCGAAGTTTTTAACGAAAACATAGTATCGATCAGTGTCAGACAAATCTGCGAACTCGAGGCCTTAAGACACAAGCTTATCCGTATGGGATATGAAATGTCGGACATCGTCGAGACACCCGGACAGATGCGTATTCAGGGCGGTATACTGGATGTTTTCGACCTTACCATGGACAATCCCGTACGTATTGAATTCTGGGGAGATGAAATCGATTCCATCAGATTTTTTGATGCGCAGTCGCAGCGTTCCATAGAAAAAGTCAAAAGCGTAACCTTTTATCCCGCGACCGAAAATGTTATAGACGAGGATGTTTTCAGGGAAGGTCTAAAAAAGATTGCCAAAGAATCGAAAGAGCACGAAAAGAAATTAAGAGAAGCTTTCAAAACCGAGGAAGCTGCGAGAGTAAAGTTTGAGAGAGAAGAGTTTGATTTAAAGGTTTCCCAGTTTGCGAACAAAGTCAATCTTGACGGATACATCAAATATTTTTATCCCGCGGCATCGGGCTTTTTAAGTCTTTTTAAAGACCGAAACACAATTATCTGCATCGATGAACCCAAGAAAGTGGATAAAAAAGGAGAGGAAAGCGAAGCCGAATTTACCGACAGCTTTAAACACAGAGTCGAAATGGGCTATGCTCTTCCCGGTCAGCTTAAACTTCTCCAGAAATATGAGGACGTGAAAAAACAGTATTTATCCTTCCCCTGCGTTAAACTGGCAAGTTTTGACGACGAGCCGGGCAGGGATGATTATGCGGTTATCTTTAATACCGTCAGCGTTCCGAGCTACAACGGAGCCATCACGGAGCTCATAAAAGATTTGGAACGGTATCACCGCGAAGGATACCGCGTAATGGTGTTCTCTGCTTCAAAAACAAGAGCGCGAAGAATCGCGGATGATATTACCAGAGAAGGCATTGCGACATTCTATTCGGACAACAGGGAAAGAACATTAAATAAGGGCGAAATAATGACTTTCGCGGGCACTCTTAAGAAAGGTTTCGTATACAGAAACTTAAAGTTTGCCATGCTTTCAGATTCGGATATTTTCGGCAGGGAAAGAAAGAGAAGAAGAGGCAAAAAATATTCCGGAACAAAGATTTTCGACTATAACGAACTAAAAGTGGGTGACTTTGTCGTACACGAGGAATACGGTATCGGTATTTACCGCGGTATCGAAAAAATCAGTCAGGACAGAATCACCAAGGATTATATGAAGGTTGAGTACGCAAAGGGAGATAATCTCTATGTTCCCGCAACCTCTTTTGACATCATAGGCAAATATTCATCCTCAGAAGGTGCGGCTCCGAAGCTTAACAGATTAACAGGCAAGGAATGGATTGCAACCAAGGCAAAAGTCAAAGAGGGCGTTGAGGAAACCGCAAGAGAACTCGTTGAACTTTATGCCGAAAGACAAAAGCTTCAGGGCCATATCTACGAGAAGGATTCGCTCTGGCAAAAAGAATTCGAAGAACTGTTTCCGTATGAGGAAACCGCGGACCAGATGGATGCCATCAATGCGGTTAAGGGTGATATGGAACAGGGCAAGGTCATGGACCGTCTTATCTGCGGTGACGTAGGATTCGGCAAGACGGAAGTTGCGATACGTGCCGCGTTCAAAGCCGTTATGGGCGGAAAGCAGGTGGTTTATCTTGTACCGACCACTATTTTGGCCGACCAGCATTACAATACCTTCAAGGAAAGAATGAAAAACTATCCGATTTCGATAGAACTTTTGTGCCGTTTCAGAAGTCCCGCGCAGCAGCGTGCGACCGTAAAGAGAATGAAAGAAGGCCAGGTGGATATCGTAATCGGTACACACAGACTTTTATCCAAGGATGTGGAGATTAAAAATCTCGGACTTCTTATCATCGACGAAGAGCAGAGATTCGGCGTCGGACACAAGGAAAAGATTAAGAAATTAAGAAAAGACGTGGATGTTTTAACATTATCCGCGACACCGATTCCGAGAACGCTTCACATGAGTCTGACGGGTATCAGAGATATGTCACTGCTGGAAGAAGCGCCGGTTGACAGACTGCCCATTCAGACTTTTATACTCGAGTACAACGAGGAATTTATAAGAGAAGCCATAAACCGCGAAATATCAAGAGGCGGACAGGTTTACTATGTGCATAATATTGTAAGAGACATCGATCTGGAGGCAGAGGCAATCAGCAAACTCGTCCCCAATGCAAGAGTGCGGTTTGCCCACGGACAGATGAACGAAAAAGAACTCGAAGACATTATGTATGAATTTGTGCGCGGAGAAATAGACGTGCTTATATCTACGACCATCATTGAAACCGGTCTTGATATTCCAAACGTCAATACAATAATCATCGATCACGCCGACAGATTCGGGCTCGCACAGCTTTATCAGTTAAGAGGCAGAGTCGGTCGAAGCAACAGAAGCGCTTATGCGTTCCTTATGTATCAGCAGAACAGGGTTGTCAGTGAAATCGCACAGAAGCGTCTTGAGGCGATTCGTGAATTCACGGATTTAGGAAGTGGCTTTAAGATCAGTATGAGGGACCTTGAAATAAGAGGCGCCGGAAATCTTTTAGGATATAAGCAGTCCGGCCATATGGAAGCAGTCGGTTACGAGCTTTACTGCAAGATGTTAAACGATGCGATTATCGAAGCCAAGGGCGAAGAGAGAATCGACGATTACAATACGAGAATCGATTTAAACATCGATGCCTATATGCCTCCCGAATACATCATAAACGAGAACGAAAAACTCATAATGTATCAGAGAATAGCCTCGATTAACGGCAAAGTGGATTACGATGAGATGGTCGAGGAGTTAAATGACCGCTTCGGCAAAGTTCCTAAGCAGGCCGATTATCTTTTACGATTGGCTCTTTTAAAGAGTACTGCCAGGGAAGAATACGTGACTCTGGTAAGAGGTTCGGAAGGAAAGATAAGGGTTGATTTATATCCGAAGGCCAAAGTCGATCCCGACAAACTGGTTGATTTTATAAACTCATATCCTCAGAAAATCCGCTTTGTAAACGGCAGTATTCCCGGATTCGAGATAAATTACGAAATGTGCGGACTGCCCGAGAGAGATGAGGAAAAGCTCCTTGAAACCGCGGAAAAGTTTATAAGGGATATGCGCTGCATCATCACGGATTAACGGCTGTAATTGAAATAGGTGGCATTTTAGTATATAATATATTAGTTATGCAGTTTAAAATGAGCGGATTATGTGAATTCGCCCGACATATAAAAATGAAAGACGAGAGTGGAGAAAATGGAACACATTTATGTACCGAAGGGATACAGATCCCCTCAGAGCATCAAAGAAACAGAAGTAGCAATCAAGGAAGTAAAGGACTATTTTGAAAGAGCTTTAGCCGATGCACTCAATTTGACCAGAGTATCGGCGCCCCTTTTCGTATGGCCTTCATCAGGTCTTAACGACAACTTAAACGGTGTTGAGAGACCTGTTAAGTTTGGCATCAGAGAGCATGACGACGCAGAGGTTGAAATTGTTCATTCTCTTGCAAAATGGAAAAGAATGGCTCTTCACGAGTACGGATTTAAAAAGGGCGAAGGCCTTTATACCGATATGACCGCCATCAGAAGAGATGAGGATACGGACAATCTTCATTCAATCTATGTCGATCAGTGGGACTGGGAAAAGATAATCGACAAGGACGAAAGAAATTTCGACACCCTAAAAGAAACTGTTTTCAGAATCTACATGGCTATCAAGCAGACCGAGTTTTATATCTGCGGCAAATACCATTTCATGGATCCGTTCCTTCCCAACGAAATCTTTTTCATTACCACACAGGAACTTGAAAACATGTATCCCGACAAGACTCCCAAGGAAAGAGAGAATCTTATCACCAAAGAAAAGGGTGCGGTATTCCTTATGCAGATCGGTGACGACCTTGCATCCGGCGAGCCTCACGACGGCAGAGCTCCCGACTACGATGACTGGAAATTAAACGGAGACATTCTTGTTTATTATCCCATCCTCGGCTCTGCGTTCGAGATTTCTTCGATGGGTATCAGAGTGGACGAGGATTCGCTTCGTTATCAGCTTAAGAAGAAAAACTGTGAAGACAGAATGGAACTTCCTTTCCAGAAGGCCGTTCTCGAGAAAAAACTTCCTTACACCATCGGCGGCGGCATAGGACAGTCGAGAATCTGTATGTTCTTCTTACAGCGTGCGCATATCGGCGAAGTTCAGTCTTCAATCTGGCCCAAGGAAGTATATGAAATCGCTTCCGAAAACGGAATTAATATTTTATAGGATTTACACATGAAAAAAGCGCTTGAAAAATATATTATCCCGATACTGGCGGTTCTCGGAATAGTACTCCTCGACCAGTGGACCAAACACCTTACACTTCTTTACGTAAAAGGTACGGACGGATTTTATATAATCAACAAGGTATTAAGAATATATTTTGTCAGAAACGAAGGAATGGCGTGGGGAATGCTTCAGAACAAGCAGGTTCTGTTCATTATTCTCACTCCCATTGTTCTTGCAGCACTTACATATTTTTATTACAAAATGCCTTTTGAAAAGAAATTCATTATCGCGAGAATCTGCCTGCTCTGCTTATGCGGCGGAGCCATCGGCAATCTTATAGACAGAATTTTCAACGGGGAAAAGCTTTTCCACGGATACGTGGTTGACATGATTTATGTCGAAATCATCAACTTCCCCGTGTTCAACATCGCGGACAGTTTTATCACCGTCGGCTTTGCTCTGATGATTTTCTCGATGATTTTTGTCTACAAGGAAAAAGATTTCGACCTTCTGTTCGGCAAGAAAAAAGCGGAAGAAAAGGTTGAAGAGAAGGCAGAAGAAAAAACAGAAGAATAAAAATTTAAATACCGGAGAAAATGAAAAATGAAAATAATTGATGCGCATGCGCACATTTTTCCGACCAAAATTGCTTTTAAGGCGAGCGAATCGATAGGTGAGTTCTATGGAATTTCAATGAGCTCGGATGCATCGGTTGACAGTCTTTTAAAATGTGAGGAAGAACTCGGAACATCTTATTCGCTAGTCTGTTCATCCGCACTTTCACCTCTTCAGGTTGAAAGCATCAACAATTTTATCGCGGGAGAAGTTTCGAAACATCCCAATCTGATAGGATTTGCATCCATGCACAAGGATTACGAAAACTTCAAAGAAGAACTTGCCAGAGTTAAGGAACTGGGGCTTCGCGGCGTTAAATATCACAATGATATGCAGCGCTATGATATCGACGATCCCAAGATGTTCCCGATATACAAGGCAATGGAAGATGAGGGGCTGGCGGTTTTGTTCCATATGGGCGATGACAGATATGATTTTTCCGCTCCCGAAAAGATGGTAAAGGTAGCAAGGGAATTTCCCGGACTGACTGTAATCGGCGCACATTTCGGCGGATACAGAAGATGGAAGGATTCAATCCACAATCCCAAGCTTGACAACGTTTATTACGACACATCGAGTTCTCTGTTTATGATCGACAACGCCACGGCGGAGAGATTTATAGATCATTTCGGACCGGAGAGATTTTTCTTCGGAAGCGATTTCCCGATGTGGAATCCGAAGAAGGAATATGAGAGATTCAGAAAATTAAATCTTTCCGACGATGTCAGAGAAATGATTCTTTACAACAATTTCGCGAAGGTTTTCAATCTTCCTTTGTAAAAATAAATGGAAAATGAATAAGAGTGGATATATATGAGTGATAATTTCAGCACGATAAAAGAATTTACAGACGAGATTTACGAGAAATATTCAGACAACATTGCATATCGTTTCTTCAGGGATGAAGTTATTACAGACAGGACTTACAGAAATTTAAGAAACGATGTATATGCACTTGCATCATCTTTTGTCGGTAACGGCTACAAAGCAAAACATATAGCAATTTTAGGCGGCACAAGCTATGAATGGATTGTGTCTTTTCTTGCTGTCATCATAAGCGGAAACGTGGTCATTCCCATCGACAAGATGCTTCTTAAAAAAGAAATGATGTATCTTTTCGAAGCAGGCGACGTGGATGTGATTCTTTATGACGAGGAATTTGAAGAGACTGCAGAAGAAGCCAAAAAGACGATTAAAAAAGTCAAAAAGATACACTGCCTTTCAGGCGAGGAATATAAGGGATTTTTAAAGACCAAAGAAGTTGAAATGCCCGAAACAAATCCCGCCAGGGAATGTGAGATTCTTTTCACTTCGGGTACGACCGGTGTGAGCAAGGGAGTTATGATTTCCCAGAACAATATTGTGAGCAATTTAAAGGAAATTCACAGACTTGATTTTGCATCCAATGTCCCCGGACCCAAGGTGGTTTTAAGTGTATTGCCGGTTCATCATACATTTGAATTAACGGTTGATAACCTGGGAATTCTCTGTTACGGTGCGACCATCTGCATTAACGACAGCATTGAGAATATTGCAGCAAACATCAATGTTTTCAAGCCTTCGGTAATGTTAATAGTTCCTGCGATTGCAGAAGCTTTGTACAAAAAAATAAAAGACGCAATGTCCGATTCAAAGACCGCCAGAAAGATAAACAGCGGCAAGAGAATAGTAAAAGTTGCCGGCTCTCTCGGTATGGATGTGCGTCGTTCAATATATAAATCTCTTTTAGACAAATTCGGCGGAAACCTTACCAATATCGTTGTCGGAGGCGCGGCTCTTCGCCCCGAAATATGTGAGTGTTTCGCACTCTTCGGAATCAATGTTTTCCAGGGATACGGTCTGACCGAATGCGCGCCGCTTGTCTGCGCGAACTGCCCTACGGCAAATAAAATCGGTTCTGTCGGAAAACCTTATTACTGCGAAGTTAAAACCGTTGACTGCGAGATAGCGGTTAAGGGCGATAATGTCATGCTCGGCTATTACAAGAATGAGGAAGCTACGAAGGAAGTCTTAAAAGACGGATGGTTTTATACGGGCGACCTCGGATACTTCGACGAGGAAGGCTATCTTTTCATAACGTGCCGAAGCAAAAACGTTATCATTCTCGACAACGGCAAGAATATCTATCCCGAAGAACTCGAAGAAAAAATAATGGTTATCGACGGTGTGAAGGATGTATTCGTCTACGGCGACAAGGGCAGACTCTGCGCTTTGGTTCTTCCCGCCAACCCCGGTGACAAAGATAAAAAGAAGGCTATCGAAACAGCCATCAAAAAGATAAACGAAACTCTTCCCGGTTATAAAAAGATTACTTTTATAAGCTTTACCCACAGAGAGTTTCCCAAGACCACCACGCTTAAGATCAAACGTCACGAGCTCATGGAAATGGTCAAAAACCAGCTCGAGAAAAACGAAGTCAAATATGTGGCTCCGAGCAATCCCGCAGAGGAAAAACTCGTCAATGCTTTCGAGCAGATTCTTGCAAAGCGTGTAGGCGTTTACGATGACTTTTTCGAACTCGGCGGAGATTCGCTTGCTGCATTTGAACTGGCTGCGATACTCGGCATCAACGCACAGGATGTATACGAATATCCTACGGTTGAATCCCTTGCGAAATATATGGCAGGAAACAACGAGTTTCAGGACGAAGAAGAGAAGGTTGACGTTAACTCAATCATTCTCCGCAATTCGAACATTACTTATAAAAACGCTCATAAATGCGTATTCTTAACAGGTGCAACAGGTTTCTTAGGTGCGCATATTTTAAGAGAACTTTTAAGAAACAAAGTCAAGGTCGTATGTCTGGTAAGAAACGAAGAGAGACTCCGTCAGACCCTCGGAAGATATTTCCCCAAAGAGTACAAGTATTTTAATTACAAGGTTGTTAAGGGTGATATCGAAGCAGAGCATTTCGGACTTAATGACGTGGAATATTCGATACTTGTCAGAAAGGTCGACACCGTTATTCATACGGCGGCCAACGTACATCATGCGGGCCATTACGAAGACTTTGAGAGAACCAATGTATGGGGCACTCAGAATGTGATTAATTTCTGCAAGGATGCGAGAGCGGTGCTTCATTACACATCCACGGCATCGGTCAACGGCGTCGGTACCGTTGCCATTCCCAAGACCGACAAAGTATTCGATGAGTTTGTTCTCGACATCGGTCAGAAGTATGTTCAGAACGTGTACATTCATTCAAAATACAAGGCAGAAGAAGCCGTTCTTTTGGCAAGAGAGGACGGACTTAAAGTAAATATTTACAGAATAGGAAATCTTACCTGGAGAATGTCCGACGGCATGTTCCAGAAAAACGCCGACGACAACGGATTCATCGGAAGAGCGAGAGGACTTTTGAAAGCAGGTCTTTACAGTCCGGAAATCGCCGAATTCCCGATGGATTTCACCGCTGTCGACGAGTGCGCGAATGCGTATGTTAAACTCGTACTGCACAACAGAATAAACAATATTTATCATCTGTACAATCCGCATTTGTTCACCATCGAAAAACTGGCCAACAAACTGCTGTTTAAGTGCAAGAGCGTTCCGAGAGAAATCTTTGACAAGTTCCTAAAAGAAAAGATTACCGACAAAGACGTGGCCGTTTTGTCTTTCTACAGTTCGATTGCTTCGAACTCGAGAAACGTGCCCATTAGCAACGACTTTACGAACGGTGTTCTTTTGTCGCTCGGATTTAAGTGGTCCAACATAGGTTTCCACTATCTGAAATATCTAAAAAGATTTATGTAATAAAGAGGCAATAACGTGAAAATTGGAATTGATATCGGATCCACCACTATTAAGTCGGTGGTATTCGACGATTCGGGGAATTTAATACACAAGAGTTACGAGCGTCATTTTACTCTTATCACTGAAAAGACCAAGGAAGTATTAAAAGGTCTTATCGACAAGCATAAGGATAAGATCCGTGAGAATGTGCGGATGTGTACCGAGGCCCTCATCCGCTATTTCGGCGG
>CACWZK010000042.1 GCA_902765365.1 uncultured Lachnospiraceae bacterium | reverse complement strand
ATCGGGGGTAAAGGTGATCGACGTCCCTGTTTCTCTCGTCTTACCGCATACAGGCAAAAGTCCGTCTTCAAGTTTGAGAACGGGCTTTCCGAATTCGTAAGCATCTTTATAAATGCATCCGTCTCTTTTAACCGTAATATCAAATCTCTTTGACAGCGCGTTAACTACAGATGAACCTACACCGTGCAGACCGCCGGCATTTTTGTATACATCATTGTTAAACTTACCGCCTACATGAAGTGTGGTAAGCACGATTCTCTCGGCCGTAATGCCTTTTTCGTGTCTGTCTACGGGAATGCCTCGTCCGTTATCGGAAACTGTCGCAGAACCGTCAGCATTAAGCGTAACATTGATCGTATCACAATAACCCGCCATATGCTCATCGACAGAGTTATCCATTATTTCATATACAAGATGATTAAGTCCTTTGGTAGATGTCGAACCGATATACATACCGGGTCTTTCCCTGACGGGTTCAAGACCTTCGAGGACCATAATCGAACTTGAATCATAAACTTCTTTTTTAGGTGCCATTTTAATCTCCGTTTATTTGAGAATTCTTTAAATTGCAAGAATTTTAAAGACATTTTTAAACTGAATGCCTTCATGCGAACATTCTTTCGCATTCTTTCAAATTATATCATAAAAGATACACAAATAAAAGAAAAAAATACACGATATGGTGGATTTATAAACAAATGACCACATCATGTATTTTATGATTAAAAATAAAAAATCCGGGACAGAATTTTCTGCCCCGGATATCCAAAACGAATATTATCTTAAATCATATATCGGTAAATTCTTGTCGGTCAGTTCCTGATAATATTCATCCGAATACAAATTGCCATAATTATAATCTATAAGATTTTCATTTTCGGATACGGTAATTTCAAAGATAAAAGTCTTTTCATCGTTGACGGTATTTACTATAATCGCTGAGTCTCCGAGAGGCAGATCCGTTATATCTTCATATACGATTGCCCTTTCATTAGTGTTATAAATTTCAGCCGGGAAATTAAAGAAAAAGACTCTTCTGTTTCCTTCATATTCGTCAGCCAGATCATTTAATGCATTTTTTATTGCATCAATATCAGCGTTTCCTGCAGCTTCTCTTAAACCGGAAATAATCTGTGCCTTTTTGTCGGCATCCTGAAATTCTTTTAATGTGTACCAAAAGCAGCCTTTAATTGTATAGTAAAGTTCTTCTGTAGAAGCACCTTCGTCAACACTGGCGGATAAAAGAATAAAATCATCCGTTCCGTCGCCCTTAACTTTTAAATAAAGCGAATATTCGGTTTCGCCGTCTTCAATGGGATTGTAGAACACAACATCGTCATCCTTAAAATCAACCTGCTGGACATTTTGGCCGTCCATTTCAACAAATGAAGTTTCGGTATTGCTTCCGTTGCCAAATACATAAAATCTGTTGTCGATTACACCTTTAACATATTCTATGATTCCGTTATCGGTAGCTGCATTTGCGATGATTCCGGTCCCGAGAACTATGGCAAAAAACGATGCTGCAATTGCAGCCACGCGTAAAATGTATACATTACTCTTTTTCTTACCAACGTTTTCTATAATTTTCCTGTTTAATTCATCCGAAGCATTTATATCAATTTTTAAAGCTTCTTTGATCATTTCGTCTTCTTTACTCATAACCTTTTTCCTCCAGTTTAATCTTAAGCGAGCCTTTTGCAGTGTTTAATCTGCTTTTTACGGTACCTTCGGGAATTCGTAAACAATTACCGATTTCCTTTAAAGACATATCCGCAAAATAAAAGAGATAAACAACTTGTCTTTGTTTAACGGGAAGTTCATGAATGCTTTTCCTTAAAAGAGCGTAAAGTTCTTTTTCTTCGACCTTTTTCTCGGTACAAAAGTCCGATGACAGATTGGAATTAAAATCAAACTGCTCATCATCCAAAGATTCTTCTTTTCTTTTAAATTTTTTTCTGATGATATTTTTATGTAATCTCGTAGCTATTCCCAGGCAGTAATTTCGTTCTTTTATAAAAGAAGAATCCTCACTGTCTTCAATCTTTTGTATCTTTTCAAAAGCTTTGTAAAGAGTTTCCTGGTACAAATCATCGGCGTCTTCACGGCTTCCTGTTAAGTGATAACAAAACTGATATATATCCTTACCTCGTATTTCAATCAGTTTTTCCAAATCATGTTTAGTCATTTAGTACCTCTCGCAGTTTCTTGAAAGCTTTCACTAAATAAATGTCGCAAAATCATAAAAGGTTCATTTTTTCATAAAAAAAGGTTTCTCATAAAAGAAACCTTTAATATAATGCATCGGCAAATTCTTTTGCTTTAAAGAACAAATCTCTGTCTCTGTAAATATCGGCGATTTTAAATCTTACATCTCCGCTTTGTCTGACACCGGTCAAATCTCCGGGACCTCTTAATCTTAAATCCTCGTCGGCGATATAAAAGCCGTCGTCCGATTCAAGCATTACATTTAATCTCTCGTTCTCTTCTTCTTTACCGGAGCCGTTTATGAGTATACAGAAGGATTCAAGTTTACCTCGCCCTACTCGGCCTCTTAACTGATGGAGTGTCGCAAGACCGAATCTTTCGGCATTTTCGATTAAAATAACTGTCGCATTCGGAACGTCGATACCTACTTCGATTACGGTGGTGGATACAAGTATGTCTATATCGCCGTTTGCAAAATACTGCATTACGCGGTTTTTCTCATTGTTTTTCATTCTTCCGTGAAGAATGCCGATTCGAACATCTTTGGGCATCAGATCTTTTAGGAATTTGGCATAATCCGTAACGTTCGAAAGATTTGTGTCTTCGTTTTCTTCAATCATCGGACATACTATAATCGCCTGCTGTCCTGCTTTTACTTTTGTGTAGAGGAATCTTAAGCCGTCAAGTCTGTCTTCAGCACTTCTTAAACCTGTTTTAATAGGTATTCTGTTGGAGGGCTTATCTTTTATTACCGACACCTGAAGGCCCGTATAATAAACAGAAGCCAGGGTTCTCGGAATAGGTGTCGCGGAAAGGCTTAAAATATGGGGCGCATTTCCTTTTTGATTTAAGGTTTCTCTCTGCAAAACGCCGAAGCGGTGCTGCTCATCCGTTATCACCAGAGCAAGATCTTCGAATTCTATATTATCTTCTATAAGCGCATGTGTTCCGACTACTAGATTAATGCTTCCATCGGAAAGTCCGCTTAATATATCTTTTCTTTGAGCGGCTGTCGTTGAGCCTGATAAAAAAGCTATATTGAGATTTAAAGAATATCTCTCGTTCAATTCTTTGAATTTCGTAAAATGCTGAGCAGCCAGTACTTCCGTCGGAGCCATAAATGCAGACTGATAACCGTTGGAAGCGCATAATACGCATGATAAAAATGCAATAATTGTTTTACCGCATCCGACATCTCCCTGAACGAGTCTGTTCATTACGTATCCGCCACATAAATCGCCTAAAATATCATTAAGCGCCTCATTCTGCCCCTTGGTTAATTCAAAGGGAATCTGTGTCTTAAATCGCGAATACTCGGCCGTTTCTATAAAAACATATTCTGATTTTAACCGATTATATGCTTTTTTGATTTCATTTAATTCGATAAAGAACTCATAAAACTCTTCAAAAGCCAGTCTGTTTCTGGCTTTCACATAATCGTCCGTGTCCACAGGAAAGTGAATATCCGACAATGCTCTCGACAGTGTCGGGAAGTCGAATTCTTTTATGATTTCCTCTTTTAAAGAATCATTAAAAGGCGAATAATGCTCAATCGACGAAGTAACGTATTTTGAAATTGTTTTGGAATTGATTCCTTTGGTTAAAGGATAAACGGGCTGAAGATTTTTAAGGCTTTCGATATACTCTGAAATCTTATGTATTTCGGGCATTTCGAACGCATAATGTCTGCCTTTTCTTTTAACTGATCCAAGGAAAACCCATTCGCTGCCTTTTTTTAGAAGGTTTCGAAGATAAGTGACTCTGAAGAAAGTCATCGAAACTTTTCCGGTTGAATCGTATCCGGAAACTGTGGTTACAGCATTATTGGCGGTTTTCTTAAAATAAAAATCATCGTCAACAGTCAGCCTTACCGCACAGAGTTCGCCCTCTTTTAGTTCGTTTACTTTTGAAAGAGGCGGCATTTTCTTGTAGGTTCTAGGGAAATATAAAATCAGATCGTATACGGATTCTATCCCTAAACGCGCAAAAAGGGCGGCGTTTTTATCGCCTACCCCTTTTAATTCTTTGATTGATACATTCTTTAAATCGTTTAAATTCATTGAATTACTCTACTGATACGATGTAATAATATATCGGCTGTCCGCCTATCTGGATCTCGACTTCGATATCTTCATAAAGTCCTTCCAGATCGGATTTTAATTGTTCGTAATCTTCTTCTTTTACATCAGAACCTACATAAACGGTAATAACGCAGGTGTCCTCGTCAACCATCTCGGCAATCATTTCCTTGGTAACGGAATCCCTGTCGGAACCTACGGATAAAATACCCTTATCTCCGATACCCATGTAATCGTCTTTCTGAATTACCTTATCGTCAATCTCGGTATCTCTTACGGCATAAGTTACCTGACCGGTTTTAACGTTATTTGCGCCTTCCGTCATGTTATCCGTATTATCTTCAACCGAAGAATCGGGAAGGAAATTGATTAATGCTGCAATTCCCTGAGGAACGGTCTTGGTGGGTATTACGATTACCTCTTTGTCTTCGGTTAAATCTCTTGCCTGGTTGGCTGCAAGGATAATATTTTTGTTGTTGGGGAAAATGAATACATGCTTTGCATTGACTTTATCAATTGCATTTAATACATCTTCCGTCGAAGGATTCATTGTCTGACCACCTTCGATAATGTAATCCGCTCCGATGGACTTAAAGATTTCACTCATTCCCTCGCCGACAGATACAGCTATAAATCCGTATTCCTTGGGCTCTTCTTTTATTTTTGTCTTAACTTCCGCTTTAGGGGATACATCATTCTTAGAATCCGATGCATCGTTCTCTTTAGCTTCAAGCTTAAGATTTTCAATCTTAATATCTGTTAAAACGCCCTGCTTTAATGCTCTCTGAACTATAAGGCCGGGATCGTTGGTATGACAGCTGACCTTAATATTTCCGTCTTCAGGAACAATATTAATGTTGTCGCAAAGAGCATCAAGGAAATTTTTAAGATCCTGTTCGGTCTTTGCATTAAAAGGTTTATTTAATACAATAACAAATTCGGTATTGTAATTGTATTTTATTTCATCGGCTATACTCTCGAAAGTTTCCTTCTTTTCAGCCTTTGCAGCTGCCTTTTGGGAAACAATGTTTGTTTCGACATCTTTTCCTTCAAAAAGATCGAGCGCACCGTGTAAAAACTCCATGAGGCCCTGTCCGCCGGAATCGACTACCCCCGCCTGTTTAAGTACGGGTAAAAGTTCGGGAGTTTTTAACAATACTTCATCGGCATAAGCAATAACGGTCTCAAGAAATACCGTCAAATCTTTTTCGCCGTTTTTTCTTAATTCTTCGGCTTTGTCATATACACCTGAAGCTACGGTAAGGATTGTACCTTCCTTGGGCTTCATAACGGCTTTATATGCTGTAGCCACGGAGTTTTTGCATGCATCCGTAATAATATCGATATCAAGTTCTTTGTACTCGACAGCAATTTTTGTAAAGCCTCTTATAAGCTGAGATAAAATAACACCGCTGTTTCCTCTGGCGCCTCTTAAAGAGCCTGAAGAAATGGCTTTGCATGTTGCTCTCATATCGGGGTCTTCAAGATTATTAAGCTCTTTGTATGCCGACATAATGGTCATCGTCATATTTGTTCCCGTATCTCCGTCGGGAACGGGGAAAACATTGAGCTCGTTTATATAATCTTTGTTCTTTTCAAGATTACAAGCGCCTGCCATGAACATTCTGGCAAGCATTTTTGAATCGATCGTATTCTTAGACACGATAATCCTCCTTATTCAACAACGCTGACGCCTTCGATGAAGACATTGACTTTTTCAACATCCAGACCGGCGAACTGCTCAACATTGTATTTAACTTCACTCATTACGTTATTTGCTACTGCTGTAATAGATACGCCGAACGCAACAATGATGTGAAGATTAATGGTAAGTTTATTATTGTCAAGAGAAACAGAAATACCCTTTGACATGCTGTCTCTTTTAAGAATGCTGGCTACGCCCTCGGCTACATTAATCTGAGCCATGCCTGCAACGCCGTAGCACTCCAAAGCTACATTTCCCGCATATTCAGCTATTACATTGTTGTTAATGGAAACGTTACCTAAATGCGTATCAAGAGTTCCTTTCATAATGTCCCCTCCCTCGTTTTTTAACACACTGCTACACATTATATTACCTGAATTCAAAAAAATAAACAATATTCACATAATGTTAATAAAATTTACAATTTTTTCAATTTATGGTTGCCTTTTTGAATATATTTGGGTATAATACTAACGTTGTGGATTGTGGAGAAGCATTCTCCTTATCCTTTTTGTCAGTTTAAGGAGGTGTAAAAAATGGCTAAATGCGATATCTGTGATAAAGGCGTTCATTTCGGTAACAACGTAAGCCATTCACACAGACGTTCAAATCATATTTGGAATTCCAATATCAGAACAGTTAAGTGTAAGGTAAACGGTACCACAAAGACCATGCATGTATGCACAAGATGTTTAAAATCAGGCTTGGTTGAAAGAGCGTAATTGTTACAATGTTAATTTCGTGCTTGTCCTAACGGACAGGCACTTTTTTTATGTGCCTGATTCACGAAGTGTGTCCGGCTCATATAAGAAAAAGCAGGAAATTTACTCTCCTGCTTTTATGCTTTCATTTGTATGTCGTGAAGCAATGTCTCATATTCTCTCGTAATATTCTGCAAAGTATATGTATCGCCCGAATCCGTATCGGGATGGAATACTTTTACGAGATCTTTGTATCTTTTTTTAAGAGCTTTCTCATCGGTAATTCCTTTAAAGAAAATACCCTGACGGTATTCAAGCTGAGGAACTTTTCTGATGGAATCGCTTCGCTTTTTTAAATTTTGAAAATCTTCTATATCGCGGTTTAATTTCGCCCTGTCATCATCCAGTTTTTTGATTGCGTCTTCCAGTAAGCCTTTTCTGATGTTGTAATCATTTATGTCTTCTTCAAGATTTTTTCTGGACTTTTCTATCCGAGTATTTATTTCATCGGCTTCCTTTTCGAACTGTCTGCGGCCTTCTTCAAGCCTTGACATGGATTCAACAAGTTCACGCTTTTCTTTAAAAACCGACTCTCTCAATTCCTCAAGATCTGCCTTATCGGTTTTGATTCGAACATTTTCTCTGTAAAGCTGAACTTTTAATTCCTCAAGTTCTTCAGGAGAATTAGAATCGCGAAGTATTGAGATGAAATTATCCATATATTATTCTTCGTTTTCCTTAGGGAATGCTGTTTCTATCGCATTCTCATCCGTAACACCGTCTTTGTTCTTCTTAACGCTGATACGGTCGAGAATATCGGGAACCAAATCAATAATCTTGGTAATGGAATCCTGGTTCTTTATATTAACAAGTCTTGTGTGTCCATTGGAAATAACCAGAACTGCGGAAGGTGTCATCTTACCCGATAAAGCACCCATTCCTCCGTTTTTCTTATCGCCTCTGGCAGCACCTGCGCCTACACCGAAGGAAACATCCACAAGGGGTACAATAATAGTATCTCCGACTTTGGTAGGATCTCCGACAACGGTTTTTGTGGATAAGAATCCATCCATTCCTTCCATCAAAGAATTAATCAAGCCGTCAAAATTATTTTCTGCCACGAATCTTTCCTCCTTTTATAATCAGTATTACAAGTTTTCTTAAATGTCTGTTGGCAAATATCTTAAATGCAAACATCAGGAAAACTATTAACTGTATTCTTCCTTTTACATATCCGTCAAATTCGAAAATATTCTCATCCCATACGGGAGTGAAATCGATTTCTCTTTGGAACAATCCTCTTGCCATGCATATGTAACCGTGTACTTTGCCGGTAAGATAAGGATCTTCATCTCCGTACTTAATCTTAAGACGCCATTTTCTGGGCCAGACGTGTTTCATCATTTTAATCATTAAATCCCAGAACAGTTTAAGAGTCGGTTTTACGGATGGATGATTCAGAACTTTCCAGTAATACTTAATGTATTTCTTGATCTTGTTCCACTGATCGATTTTTTCTTTTACAAACCTCTTAAAATTATACCACTTTTTCTTTATGTTTAAAATAAAATCTTTTATGGAAGACAGAAATGTTATGTTTTTCTCAAACGCATTCATTTCGTCTATCTCATCAGGCTCGTTTAAGAATTCTTCAACCTCTTCTTCGGTTATGGTATATTCTTCGGTATCGGTCTCGGGAATTGTGTCTGCTTCAAGCGAAGCATCATCGGTTTTCGAAGTCTCTTCTGTTTCTTTGTCGCTCTTTTTATCTTTCTTTGAAAACTTTTCGGAGAGTTTTTCAACCAGTTCTATGAGTTCGGGAAATGTTTTGTCGATTATTTTAATACCGAATAATCTTATTGCCACATATCCCATTTCTTCTTTGTAATAAATCTTTAATCTGAAGAACGAAAGAAAAAATGAAGTCAGAAAATAGAAATACAGCTTGTCTTTGTTTGAACCGCCGATTTTATATCTGAAAGGTACAAAAAGAAATATATTTAAAATAATTAATGCAAGTAATAAAAGCGAACCTAATACTATTCCGATTACAGCAAGGACTTTAAGCATACATCTTACCTCCGGAAATCTTAAGCATTTTCGGTAAGACGCAGCCTTCTTCAATCTCAGGGAGGGAAGCCAGATATGCGATATAATCCAGGTTTCCGACTTTTATGAGGCAGTTTTCGATCATATGACAGGTAAGTTCTTCCGCGGAATCATAGTCTTTCGCAAGACCGACTATAAGAGGCGGATTGTTCTTGTAATGTCTCTGCAAAAGAAACATCCAGTCGCAGAACTCGAGTTTGGAAGTATATTCGTTTAAGATTATTACAAAAAACGGATCCGTAATAATCTTTTTTCTTTTTTCCATATTCTCTTTTATTTCGTCGAATTTCGAAAAGCAGTAATCATCGACATAAATATAATCGGAGAAGTTCATAAAACATCCTAAAATAATCAAGTGAAGAACCAACGGTAATCGTATTTCGATAATGCAAAAATAACGAATTACACCTAAAAATTATACAATAAATCACACTTAATTGGAAGATATCTATAAAATGCCGTTCTTTGCATGATAGGCGGTAAAATCGAAAGCAGGCTCGATATTTTCGCCATGTAAAATACGCTTGTAAAAGTTTGTAACCGTTTCAATTTCTTTTGTGTTTTCATCCGTAAAAGAAAAGATATAAGTATTGACTTTTCTTTCTTTTATACGTGAAAAATATTTATGCAACGACGTGGGTTTGGAATTATAAATCGTATTAAAGCAAAGAGCCTCATCGCATGCTGTGTAAACTTTAAAATCAACTCCGAGACGGTCTTTTAAATTTACAAAAGATTTTTTGTCCGGATTGCCTTTCTGACATCTGCCTTCTGTTTTTAAAACGCAGTTGGCGGTATGCATTAAAGGCGCTCTGCCGTATAAAAGGAAGCTGAAACCGGAATTAATCCCCGGAATATCGTATAAGTTTAATTCCAAAGGCGCGGTTATTTCGTCAAATAACTTCGAATTAAACGAAGCGCTTAAATTGTTGTAACTGTAGATATTCACATTTGAACAGATTTTTTTCTTAAAACCTTTTTCTTTTAGGAGTTCAAATGCATCATATTGATTTGCATATACGCCATTGATAAAATCATTCTTTGCCGCATATTCAATTAGATCTTCGAATTCAGATAAGTTTAAGGATCTTAAAACAGGCGGAAGTTCAATATATGCAGGTTTTAAACAATTAATTAATAATGATTCTGTGTCGGGGTTTTTAAGTAAATCTTTTGATACACAAACGGAATCATAAAAATCATTGTTAAGAACAAATTTAAGCTGCTCAAAGGATTTTACGAAAGCTCGTTTTTGAGTTAAACCGTCAGAGCAACTGTTCTCAGATTCATTCGAAGATTTTCCCTTATCGTCAATTTCGATTATATCAGTCATTATGGAATCTGCATTATTTAAAGCATTATCCAAGCCATCAGATGATTTATTTTTGAATTTATCATTAAATATTTCGATTTCGAGAAGTTCGACAGCTTCTCTTCTTAACTTGTTTACAAGCGAAGAAGGAACAAATGAATTATCTACTTTTATTACACATTCCGAGAGTTCAAAATCGGTATTACCGAGTTTCTTAAGTTGTTTTAATATATCTTCTTTTGTTGTTGGAGCGTTTTTTGCGGTATCAATATTTTCTTCGGACTCGGTTTCGGCATTAAATTCCTTGCCGTTTACAAAAGCACTTACTTTTAATACAGCCTTTTCTCCGGGAATTGCTTTGAAATTGAAATCAATCTTTTGTTTTAAAGGTGCATCTATATATTTTTCGACAATCTTCTTTTCGAGTGAATCGTCTACTTTCGCATAAGCGCCCTTTTTGATTGTAACCATTTTACGAGAGGAAACTCTCTCGTAATAACCTGTTCCCGTAGAAGTTCTGGAATAAAGGGTTTTTAAAAGATTCCTGTCTTCATTTGATACAACAAGTTCTTTACCCGGATTTTCAAGACAGTAATCAATATACTTTCTGTAAACGGATGTAACTCCCGCAGCATATGACGGGCTCTTAAGCCTACCTTCAATCTTAAAAGAATAAATACCGGCATCAATTAATTTATCGATAATCTCGACTGTATTCATATCCGCAAGGCTTAATAAATATGCTTCTTTCTTATCATTCTCAAGAGTATACGGTTGTCTGCAGGGTCCTTTGCATCTCCCGCGATTTCCCGAATTTCCTCCCAGAAAAGATGAGAAAAAGCACATTCCCGAGTACGAATAGCACATCGCACCGTGTATAAAACATTCGGTTTCTATGCCTGTGGATGTGATTTCTTTTACCTCGGGCAAAGTTAATTCTCTTGCCAAAACAACACGCGCAGCACCTAAGTTTTTATAAAATTCGGCTCCGTATTTACTTGTAACCACAGCCTGTGTGGAAACATGAATATCAAGATCTTTAAATGTTTCTTTTATGTATTTAAAAACACCGATATCCTGAACGATTACCGCATCAAGTCCGTTTTGATACAAAGGATTTAAGAATTCTTTTAAGTTTTCAAGTTCGATGTTTTTTGTCAGAGTATTAACCGTTAAAAATACTTTTCTGTTAAAAAGATGCGCATATCTTATGGCTTTTATGAGTTCTTCATTCGAAAAATTGACAGCACTCGCCCTGGCGCCATACATATTGCCCGCGAGATACACAGCATCCGCACCTGCATTTATCGCACCTAAAAAAGATGAATATTCACCTGCCGGAGAAAGTAATTCTACCATTTTAACCTCATACAGACATGAAAAAACCGCATGAAAAATCATACGGTTAATTTTCTATTTATTCCAGTCGCCTTCAAGTCTTGCTATCATATTGTCTTTCGATATGATTTCGGTCTTTGCATTATCAAGCTTAATCTGTGTCGATATGAGTTCGTGCTTGATATTGCATAAATCGTTGTCTTTCGAAGCAAGCTCTTCTTCAAGCAAATCGATTCTCGCCTTGGCTTTAAAATAGTCATCAGCCATATTGAGAAGTAAAAGAAGATTCTGATACTGACTGTTTAATCTTTTATAAGCATCTTCTCCTTCAAAATCACCGATTTTAGAATTTATGTAAGATGCAACCTTTTGTAAATATTCCTCGGATTCATATCCGGAAATATAATAAACCTTACCACCAATAATAACTTCAATTTCGCTTTTGCCGGTCATTGGAACATACCCCGTTTATATTTTAAATCAAATAAAAGTATACAAAAATAATTAATCCTTTTCAAGCCCAAGATGTGCATAAGAAAGGTCTGAAGCCACTCTACCTTTAGGGGTTCTCTGAATAAATCCGAGCTGTAACAAATAAGGCTCGTAAACATCCTCTATGGTTTCGGTTTCTTCGGATAACGAAGCGGCCAGAGTTTCGAGTCCGACAGGTCCGCCTTTGAAACGCTCGATTATCATTTCAAGATATCTTCTGTCGGTTGCATCAAGACCGTATTTGTCGATATCAAGCATATCAAGACATTCGTCCGTAACCTGTTTTGAGATAATGCCTTCGTTGGCAACCAAAGCATAATCCCTGACTCTTTTTAAAAGTCTGTTGGCGATTCTCGGCGTGCCTCTGGAACGTCTTGCAAGCTCGGAAGCCGAATCGATATCAAGCGATGTATCAAGTCTCACGGCAGATTTAATAACTATCCTTGATAATTCATCTATCGAATAATATTCAAGTTTATGAATTTCACCGAATCTGTCACGAAGAGGTGCCGTAAGCATTCCTATACGCGTTGTTGCCCCTATTAATGTAAACTTGGGAAGTTTCATTCTTACACTTTTGGCAGCTGGTCCTTTTCCGATCATAATATCGATACAGAAATCTTCCATGGCTGAATAAAGAACTTCTTCCACAACTCTGTTAAGTCTGTGAATTTCATCGATAAAAAGGATATCACCGGGCTTTAAACCATTTAATATCGCTGCAATATCTCCGGGCTTTTCAATTGCCGGACCTGAAGAAATCTTAATATTTACGCCCATTTCATTAGCCAAAATTTGCGCTAACGTGGTTTTTCCAAGTCCGGGAGGCCCGTATAAAAGAATATGATCCAAAGGCTCATTTCTAAGCTTTGCAGCCTTAATCGAAATATCTAGAGACGACTTAATCTTCTCCTGACCGAGATAATCCGAAAGCCTTACAGGTCTTAATCCTTTTTCAATTAATACATCTTCTTTTGTGAGTTTTGTTTCTATTGTTCTGCTCATAATCCTCAAATAATAATATAATCATTCAATTAGTGTAAGATAAAATAGAAAAAACACCGGTAATAAAAAATAATGTTGACGGCAACCCTATCAGAATAAGAATCAAACCAATCACTGCTAAAATAACAGCAATTACTTTATGAGTATCCTGGAATTTAAAACTAAAAAATACCATTAATCCGCCGACAACTAAGCCGACTATACATAAAAATGCCAATATACACAAGAAACCTGATGCCAATGCCATAA
>CACWZK010000041.1 GCA_902765365.1 uncultured Lachnospiraceae bacterium | reverse complement strand
TCGAAGGCTTTGATGCATTCATCGTAAAATACAAAAAAGCCATCGCAGTCGAAAAGGCAGCAGTTGAGAATCTGTAAAAAGAAAAAAGGTGCCTGGCTCACGAAGTGTGCCTGGCTCCTTAACAATGAAAGGATAGAATTATGCTCGAAGAATTAAAACAAAAAGTATATGAGGCAAATATGTTATTGCCCAAGTATGGATTAGTTACATTCACCTGGGGAAATGTAAGCGCGATAGACAGGGAGAAGGGACTTTTCGTAATTAAACCCAGTGGAGTTGATTACGATGTGATGAAGCCCGAAGATATGGTCGTTGTGGACCTTGAGGGTAATGTGGTTGACGGAAGATTAAATCCTTCAAGCGATACACCCACACATCTTGAACTTTACAAAGGATTCCCCGAAATCGGCGGAGTCGTACATACGCATTCAACGTATGCAACAAGCTTCGCACAGTCCGGAAGAGACATTCCCTGCTACGGTACAACCCATGCGGATTACTTTTACGGAAGTATCCCCTGCGTAAGAAATCTTACCAAGGAAGAGATTGATGAAGCATACGAACTTAATACAGGAAAACTTATCGTGGATGAATTCAAACGAATGAATATAGATCCCGAAGCTGTTCCCGCAGTTCTTTGCAAGAATCACGGACCTTTCGCGTGGGGCAAGGATGCAAACAATGCGGTTCACAATGCGGTTGTACTCGAGGAAGTTGCCAAGATGGCGCTCTTTACTGAGCAGATTAATCACGAAGTAATCTCTGCTCCTCAGGAGCTTCAGGATAAGCACTACTTCAGAAAGCATGGAGCCAACGCATATTACGGCCAGAAATAAAAAATCATGGGGCTGTCCACTAAGTGTTTAGTGAGACAGCCTCTTTTATTAAAGAGCATCCGAAAGGGTGCTTTTTAATACAAATTTACACACACAAGCGGTAATTGTGGAAGTGCTTTTAAATGAGTTGCACCGGTGCAACTATCTAATCTTTTAGTAATCTCTTGACAGGTATTATTAAATGATATAAAATCCGTAAAGTAGGATTTATTCAAAAAACAATCGTAGAAAACCTTTACGGGTAAAACTTGACTTTACCGTCTTTACGAAATACAATGAAGTAAAGATGGAGGTGTTTATTATGGCTACTAAAGTTATGAACTTCAAAATGGAGGAAGCTGAGATTCTTGATATGAAAAAAGTTGCTTCGATTTATAATATATCTGTAACTGATTTAATAAAGAATGCAATCAAAGAGTACGTTGATGAACTGAAACGCGATCCGTATTATCGCTTGACTGTGAATGTTCAGGAGGCTTCCGCTGAGGAAACAGAGGAGATTTTGTCTGCAATTGAAAGCATGAGCGATGATGATCTTAAGATTTCTTCTACCAAACGATTTAAAGTGTAAACGGAGATAACAGATGAGAAAAAGGTCGGGATTTGTATATGAAATTCATTATACAAAGGCTGCAGATAAATTTTTTAAAACCCACGAGGATGTTCGCGGACAATTCGAAGAAGCCATAAAAGAATTGTTTGCAGGGGAACATCCTGAAAAGATTGATTTAAAGAAAATCAGCGGAAAAAGAAATGATTACTATAGAATCAGTATAGGCGGCTATCGTGTGGTTTATACAATAATAAACGGTGAAATTGTGGTAATTAATACGCTTTTGGCAGGACCGCGTGGTGATGTTTATAAAAAGATGGGTGGATTAAAGTAATGACAATAAGGGATAGAATATTTGATAAATTATCCGAAATGAATATGACTCAAAAAGAATTTGCTAAAAGGACAGGTATTCCTGAGACGACAATAAGTGATTGGAAGAAAAAAAGAACCAATCCGACTTCAGAAAAGATTTTAATAATATGCAAAGTATTGGATGTGACTCCGGAATGGCTTTTGTCCGGCGTGGAGATTAACGGATCACGCAGCAATCCTCAGGATTGGTACGCAGTAGATGCATCAACAGATGCAGGAATGCTCTTAACAGCATTTAACTCATTTGATTCAAAAGACCAGGCAAGGCTTTTGGGTTATGCGGAATCAATGATTAAAAAGAATAAGGATTAAAAGCAGAGGACTGCATTTATAGCAGTCCTCTTTTAGATAAATACAAATTATTTGAAAAAATTAACTAAAAAATTGAATTTGTTAAAACACTTGCATATAATAATCGAATAAAACTTAATGGAAATTAATTTGATATGGAAATCAATATGAAAAAACATAAAAGAGCATTTATAAACATATTACAAGCGTTAATCTTAATCCTTCCCTTTCTCGCCTGCAATATCGGAAAAGACATAATCTCGCAAAACCAATACGGTGTTTTTCTCAGCATAGAAGATAATCTTTCGCAGTTTGACGAATATGAAACAGTGGTTATAGATGCGCAGTACTTTAGCGCCGAAGAGATAATGTCATTTAAGGAGAGCGGACACAAGGTCTACAGTTATATAAATGTGGGAGCGCTTGAAGATTACAGGGATTATTATTCAAAGTATGAATATCTCGCGCTCGGAGACTACGAGCACTGGGATGAGGAAGTCTGGATAGATGTGTCGAGTGAAGAATGGCAGAGATTCATCTTGGATGAGCTCGCACCGATGTTAAAAGACAAAGGCATAGACGGATTTTTCGTAGATAACTGCGATGTGTATTATCAGTATCCACGCGAAGAAATTATGGCGGGACTGACCGATATTATGCAGGGATTAATCGCTACCGATCTGGATGTCATAATAAACGGCGGAGATGTTTATCTTAACGCATATTGCGAAGCCGGCGGTTCATGGAATGAAGTTATTACCGGCATCAATCAGGAAACCGTATTCTCCAAAATCACCTGGAACGGCGACGTTTTCGGAAGCAATTCAAAAGATGACAGAGAGTATTTTGGCGAATATGTTGAGAAGTACGCAGCTCTGGGCGCGGACATATATCTTTTGGAATATACCAAAGATTCAAAACTCATAAAAGAAATAGATTCATACTGCAAAGAGCACGGTTTCAAGTATTATATTTCTGACTCCGTGGAATTGGATGGTTGATATTACAAAATCACAGACTATTTCATTTCGTAAAAATCTTTTTTTGGAGAGATAAAACTTAGAAATCTCCGTTTAAAAAGTCTTCAACGGAAATATAATGGCTTTGCAGTTCTTCGTAGCTAATGATTGTATAATCATAATCATCGGTATCGTTTATCTCGAAAGGATAAAACACGCTTCCGCAGGAATTGTGATTTTTTGCAATCTCAACGATTTCTTCTTTGGTGGCAGCAGTTCCGGAGCCGACCAGAGTTTCGTTCCACTTTGTACTTCCCCAGCTTTCGGTAATGGCTTCGACATTTACATATCTGTAAGTGCCGTCATCGTTTTTGTATACGTAGGTTTTCTCTATGATTTCGCCTGCGCCGTCGCTTAAAACTGCGATATAATCGTTGCCTGCTTCAAAATCTTCGCGGTAATTTCCCTGGAAATTTAATTCAGCTCCTGATGCTGTTACAACTTTCACTTCTTTTGGAAGAGAACTTAAACGAATGTAACATATGGGGCAGGTAAAGGCTTCCGTCACCACAGTATCGGGAGCGGGTGAGTTTTCTTTTACGGTGATGGTCATCACGGGATCTTTATAATCAATGTCGCTTATTTCAATCGAATATCCGCCCGTACTTCTTTTACCCGAACATATAGCAAGGATTACTTCATCGGTTTCATCGCTTGCCATTAAAAAGTAACCTCTGTCTAAGAAAAATCCGCTGTCCATTGAGCCTTCGAGAGTGTATTCATAATCTCCGACAGTTCCGGTTTTATTTAGTCCCTTGGTACCTCCCGCACTTTCACCTTCAGTGGACGAATTCTCTTTCAAAACTTCACCGGATGTTTCAGTTTGCCCATTATCAGCAGAATTCTTTTCTGCAGAATCTGTCGAATCATTCGCAGGCTTTCCTTCTTCAAGCGTATCTATGGTTACAATTTCCGGCAGTATTGAAGCCTGATTTCCGCAACCTGTAAACATTCCCACTGCGGCTAATGAAATTGTCAGACACAACACATATGATTTTAAGCTTTCTTTCATTCTTTTTTCCCTCCGTCAAATGATGTAAAATAATAATTGTATGGGGTTTTCTAACATACATACGAATAAAGAAATAATATTTATGGAAAAATATAAATATATTCAATAAAAAAAGATTGCTCAATCGTATCTTTGACATAAAACAGATGACGCAGGGAGGATAGACCATGAAGAACAAACTATTATTGATATTCGCTGTACTTCTAAACGTTCTTTTTATAGCGGGCTGCGGAAAAAATGTAAATACATATACTTATGATGTAAAAAATATCAATCACTGCGATGCTTTGTATATTACCAAAACAAAATATTATGATGACAGGGTGGAAATCAGTGTTAAAAGTGATTATTCACTTGAAAATATCCATTTTTATACAGATGCACCGAACACAGGAGTGAAAACAAAAAACAAAACCGTGATTATACATTCGGATAATCCTGAGAATATTAATTCTGTTATTGCAAGTTGTTCATGGCTTGAGGTAAATTTCAGATATCTCGATTCTGACGAGTATGCGACAATCTGGCACTACTGGGCAGACGATCTCGGATGGGTTGATTATGAAGGCGATACGGAAAAATACTATACGCTCGAAGAGCAGAGAAATCAGGCAATAGCAGAATACCAGAGACAGGAGAACATTAAAAAATCCCGGGAAGAAAGCGCTAATATTCTTGCTATGATGAAGGGCAAATGGATCGGCGAAGACGGTTCTTACTTTTATATTTCCGACGAGGAATATACAGGCAGTTATTTACTCTTTTATGATGCAAAGAGAGACGATTTTACCGAATGTTCCGGCATCTCTTTTAAGTGGCTGTCGGAAGATGAAAACAAAATAGAAATGTATGAAGCACCCTCCGAAGGATGGGGAGCATATTACATCTTTGACGTTGTATTGTCTGATGACAATGAATCATTTGAGTATGAAGCAAAAACATATTACCTTGCGGACGAAGAAGTTTGGGGCAATGTGGATATTGAATATGTCAGTCCCATAAAAGTTTTGTTTGACAATGCGGATGAGTGGGAAATTGATGAGCTTTGCGTTGAAGCAGATGAAGCAGAGTCGGAAGATTCAGATACAGCTGAAAATGAGGAAACAGACGAGACTGAGAACGAAGAAAAGCACGAACTTATATATAAATATGCCATTACCGATCTTGATATGAACGGCTGTCCCGAAGTGATAGTTTCAGGTCGTGATACAGACGACACCTGTTTCTTATATATTTACGAAACCACAGAAGACGGACGCATACAAAGGGTGAAAACAAATAATACATCCATACAGCCGGCTTTGTATGATACTGATGAACTTCTCTGCTTCTATTCTTCCAACAAATATCAGGATGTTTACAGGTATCTGGCAGAGGGCAAAACAAATTACAGCGAAGATACCTATTTTATCCAAAATTACTATATGTCAATTCAAATTAATTCCGTTGTACTTGAAAAAGTCAGCTCACAGGAATTAATTGAAGAAGACGGCAGGGAAGCCACCTTTTATGATGAAAACGGTAACGAGATAAAATCTGTTGATTACTCAATATTAATGAATCATGTAAGAGATGATGCCGATAAAACCGTCAATCTTTTATGGTTTGATGATGTTACAATCGAAAATATGGCGAAGTCATTCGGAGTGTTCCTTGAATCAATGAATTACGAGGAAGAAGAATAAATCTTTTAAAAAGAGTATTGTTATAATACTCTTTTTTTTATTTTGTTTGGAAGTATAATATATTTAATATGAGTTTTTGATTAAAGGACGGAAAAAAGAAGGTGATTTAACCATGAGTATGGTAACTGATGTGACCAAAAAAATTATTCTTGCCGGACTGGGAACCATAGATGAAAAGAACGAAGAAATAAAAGACCTGCTTCGCCGCGGAAGCGAAGTAATGGGCCTCGGCAGTGTGGACAACGAAGAGCTTCTTTACAACGGCAATCGCGAAGAAATAATGCGTAAAAGAGAAGAGAAAAAGAGAGAGGATAATTCGCTTGACCTCGGAGAAGGCAGAAGCCTTTATTTTAACGCGGTTAAGGATGAAGACGGGAACATAAAAGAAAGAAATCTCGAACTTTCCAAGACTCCCGTTTACGGAACTAAGGAAGTATCCGTAGAAACCATAAAAGAAGACGACGGCAGAAAAGCCATAAGTATTCATACCGCGAAGGGAGGTGCCGAAGATGACCAGGACTGAAATGAAGCTTCGAAGCATTCCCCGCGAAATGTTTGATGAGACAAAACGTCTCGAAGAAATTTTAAGCGTTATCAGAAAGCATAACATAGTCAAGAACGGTCTGACACCCGAGAACTTAAGACATATTCTTGAAGACCTCGGACCGACGTTTATCAAAATCGGTCAGATAATGAGTTCAAGAGGAGACTTCCTGCCCAGGGAATACTGCAAGGAACTCGAACTATTACGTGCGGATGTTAAACCGCTTGATATCGAAGTCATCAAAAAAGAAATAGAGAGCGAACTAGGCAAGCCGATAAGCGAACTCTTCAAATCCATAGACGAAAAACCTTTAGGCAGCGCATCCATAGCGCAGGTTCATGCGGCTTACCTTCCGGACGGAAGAAGAGTGGTCGTAAAGGTTCAGCGCCCTTACGTAGCCGACATGATGATGAAAGATTTTTCGCTTCTTTCCAAGGCTGCGAAGATGGCCAAAATCTCTCCGATTAATCAGACCATAGACTTTAACATGCTCGTTGAGGAGTTAAAAGAGGTTTCGATTAACGAACTGGATTTCAGAATCGAGGCAGAAACCACCATGGAATTTGCCCGCAATATGGAAGGCATCAATTATGTGACTTGTCCGATTATCGAAGAGGATTACACGACTCAGCGTGTTCTTACAATGAGTTATATCGACGGCTTTTCCATTGGCAATAATGCTAAGCTTGACAGCGAAGGATACGACCGTAAGGAAGTTGCGACCAAACTTGTCAACAACTTCTTAAAACAGGTACTCGACGACGGACTTTTCCATGCGGATCCCCACCAGGGCAATCTTGAGATTTTAAACGGAAAGATTGTATGGCTCGACTGGGGCATGGTCGGACGCTTTGGCAAAAAAGAGCAGAACATCCTTAAAACTGCCATATCCGCGGTAGTTCAAAAGGATGTCAATCTTATGAAAAATGCGGTTCTTTCTTTAGGAAAACCGCAGAAGGAAATCAATCATCCGGAACTTTTCAATGACATCGACGATATGATGGACCGTTACTGTTCCATGAGTCTTGAAGACCTCAATATGGGCGAGCTCTTAAATGATGTGGTCGAACTGGCAGCTTCTCACGGCATATCGCTTCCGAGAGGATTCTCAATGCTCGTCCGTGCTCTCGTTACAATTGAGGGTGTGGTCACGAGTCTAAATGTCGATGTAAATATGGCAGAGCTTTTCTCGGGCAAAGTCATGCAGGATATGTTAAGCGAATTTGACTTAAAGCAGGAGATGATAGGCGACGCCAAAGCGGTATACGATTCGGCCAAAAAATCACTCACGATTCCGTCGCTTTCGGCAGATATGATGAAGTCTGTCATCAAAGGCCAGACGAAGATTAATATCGAACCCGTCGGATTCGAACCGCTGATGAGACGTGTGGAGATACTGGTAGGAGACATGATTCTCTGCATTATCATGGCTTCGGTAATCATCTCTTCCGCCATGATATGCACCACCAATATGCAGCCCCAGGTCTTAGGTATCCCGGCACTCGGCTTCGCGGGATTTGTCGGCGCATTCGGTATGGGTATCTTTTTAATCATTACAATTCATAAAAGAAGAAAATAAATCATAAAAGAAGAGGAACAATGGATAACAATCAAAACTTGAACAACAATGCGGCAGAAACAAACAAAAAAGGCGAATTTTTAAAGAAAATTAAATCGCCTGAAGCTTTACTTAAATTTCTTAAGGATGTGTTTATAGGCGGTCACGAAAAAGAAACCCTTGCGGAAATTATAACCGTGATTATTACTACCGTAATATGCTATTTTTATGAGATGCTCTACGGCCTCGGCTGCCCGGATACTCTCTGCGAAGGCTTAAGATACTACAGAAACGCTGATTATGCGACATCACAGGCGAGATGGATGATAAGGTATATCAATACCTTTGCCGGCAAAAGCATCGTAATACCGGCTCTTACCGTGAGCCTTTACTGTCTCATGATAGGAATATCCGCGATGATAATCTGCCGTATGATGAAGATAGAAAAAGTATTGTACGTGGTGCTTTTAACGGCTTTGATGGTTGCCTTCCCCGTCGTATCGCATCATTTTTCATATCTTTACATGGCGCTTGCATACTCGTTCGCATTTCTTATGACGGTTGTGGGAGTTGCGCTTATAAGAAGTCGTAAAATATACGCGATTCTTTTATCCGTTATCTGTTTCCTCATGATGATGGGCTCTTATCAGTCCTACATCGGCGCGGTTTCGGCTCTCGCAGTGATTATGTTCATATATGACATCATAAAAGAAGAGAAACTCTCGAAAGCATTTTCCAACTTAGGACTCTGTGCATTGTCGGGCATTCTGGCAGCAGGACTGGATCTGCCGGTTTCAAAGCTTATGATGAAGATTTATCATACGCCCACAGAAGGCAGAGTAAGCGAGTTCTCATTTGAACTTATCCGCACCAACATCAAGTTTTCGATTGAATACGGAACCAGATGGTTCTTCACTTTCTTTAAAAACGATGTTTTGTCGCAGAATATTTTATATTTGGCGATATTTGCATGTATCCTGATTCTCACGGTTGTAATATTCGTTTTGAAAATAAAGAATAAAAAATACGTGCATGCGTTTATGCTCTTAATCGCAACGCTTATTCTTCCGCTTTCGATGAATTTTATTTTAATACTGCTTCCTACCAACGGAATCAGAAACATAATGAGATATCAGTATGTGCTTGTTTTCGCGCTGCTTTTCTTCTATCATTCGTATATCGGCGACAAACTGATTAACAACCTTCTTACATATGTAAGCGTTGCGGCTATAGGCCTTTTGCTCTGCGCCTATGCGATTACCGCCAACTGCACGACATTTATGTACAAGTACAGTTATGATTACGCCGAGAAACAGGCACTTTTGATGCTGGAAGAAATATACGATCTTGACGAATATGTTCCGGATGAAACCCCGATAGTGATGGGCGGAGCATTTTCATATACTCCCGTAAAAGACAGATATCCGATGATATTCAGATATGCCGCTCAGGAGGGCGGACCGATTTTCTGGCTGGATGCCAACGGAATGATTGTCTGCAGATATCATTTCTTCAAGGACTTAATGGGAGTTGAAGCAAGGTATTTTACGTCGGCTGAATACGAAGAGGCTGTTCGAAGCGACGAATACGCCGAAATGCCGTGCTGGCCGGCCAACGGATCGGTTAAAATGATAGGCGATAAAGCCGTCATTAAGATTTGGGAAGAAGCACCCGCAATTTATTAAGTGGCGTCAAATGCCTGCAATTACACGCTTTTTGACATTCCCATAAAAAAAGTTTGAAAAAATTTTTTAAAAAACTATTGACATACTAGTTTGGTAGGTTTATAGTATCGACTATCGAATTGAAAGGAGACATGACAAATATGAAAACATTTGCAAATAATTACATCTCAATGTGTATGTGTTGCTGTCGAATGCTTTTCTCCCGGGCCTGTATGAAAGCCGGGTGTTTGGCTCATTTGTCATGCACCTGCACGGATTAGTTTGTCATTTCGGATGAAACGTTAATTTGGCTCGGGAGTTTAAAACCCCGGGCTTTTTCTTTTGTAAAGGAAAAGCCGCAGGATGCAAAAATACAAAAATACACATAAGTAATTATTTAAGAGAAAAGAGGATAAAAAGATCATGAAAAAGAATTTTGGAAAAATTTTAACAGGAATTTTAACAGCAGGACTTGCTATAGCATCTTTTACGGGATGCGCTAATACAGCTTCGGGCGGAAACACTGTAAGTACTGCCGAGGCAAATGCAGCAAAGGTATACAGAACACTCGATGAAATAAAAGAGAGCGGAAAGATAAACATCGGAGTTTTCTCAGACAAGAACCCGTTCGGTTATGTGGATGAAAACGGTAAATATCAGGGCTACGATGTTTACTTCGCAGAGAGAATCGGTGAAGACCTCGGAGTAGATATCAACTACGTCTCCACAGAGGCAGCCAGCAGAGTTGAATATCTTGAAACAGGTAAGGTTGATATCGTTCTTGCAAACTTTACCGTAACCGAAGAGAGAGCCGAAAAGGTTGACTTTACACTTCCTTATATGAACGTTGCACTCGGTGTTGTATCACACGAAGACAATGTAATCAAAGATCTCTCCGAAATCGGTGCGGACGATCAGGTAATCGTAATCTCCGGTACAACAGCAGAGACATATCTTGAAAAGAACTATCCCGATATCAAACTTCAGAAGTTTGATACATATGCAACGGCAAAGACATCTTTTGAAAACGGAACCGGCGTTGCATGGGCTAACGACAACACGGAGGTTATTGCTTACGCAATCGAAAATCCCGGATATGTGGTAGGTATTCCTTCACTCGGAAGCCAGGATACAATCGCTCCCGCAGTATCAAAGGGTAACGATTCACTTGCAAACTGGTTAAACGAAGAAACGGTTAAGCTTGGCGAAGAAAACTTCTTCCATGCGGATTATGAAGCAACACTTATCGATACTTACGGTGCGGATTATGAGAACACACTTGTAGTTGAAGGCGGTAAAGTTGCTGAAGCAGATGCAGCAGAAGCAGCAACGGAAGATGCGCTGAATATCCCTGACGGAAACGGTGAGACAATCAAGATCGCAGCAACACCCGTTCCTCATGCAGAAATCCTTGAAGAAGCAGCCAAGATTCTTGAAAACTACGGTTACAAACTTGATATTGTAGAATTTGACGATTATGTACAGCCCAACCTTGTAGTTGAGTCAGGCGAATTTGACGCAAACTATTTCCAGCATGTGCCTTACCTTGACAGCTTTAACGCAGAGCAGGGTACACACCTTGTAGTTGCAGGTGAAATTCATTATGAGCCTTTCGGAATTTATCCCGGCAAAAAGGCAAGCCTTGACGAAATCGGTGACGGCGACAAGATTGCAATTCCCAACGATACAACAAACGAAGCAAGAGCACTTTTACTTCTTCAGGACAACGGTCTCATCACCTTAAAAGAAGGCGTAGGCCTCACAGCAACAGTAAACGATGTGGTTGAAAACCCTCACAACATTGAATTCGTGGAACTTGAAGCAGCACAGGTTGCAAGAGTCGTAAAAGAAGTTGAATACGTTATTTTAAACGGCAACTATGCACTTGAAGCAGGCTATTCCGTAGGAAAAGATTCCATCGCATACGAAGCAAGCGATTCCGAAGCTGCCAAGACTTACGTTAATATCGTTACCGTTCTTGAAGGAAACGAAAACAGCGATAAGATTCAGGCTCTTGTAAAAGTTTTAAGATCCGATGATATCAAAAAGTTCATCGAAGACACATATGACGGTGCAGTAATCTTCTATGAAAAATAAATGCATTTAGGCTAATCGTCGGGCGGAGGGGTCAAAGCCTCCGTCCGGATTTTTGCACTTTATAACAATAAGTGCGTGAAACTTTGGAGTAACAAAAATGAGCGAAATAGAGATAAAAAACCTGACTAAAATATTTGAGATAAAAGGGCATACGGTGACGGCGTTAAGCGACGTTTCGCTTTCCATAGAAAAGGGGGATATTTTCGGTATCATCGGAATGTCCGGAGCAGGGAAAAGTACACTCGTCAGAACGGTCAATTTCCTGGAAAAACCCACTCAGGGCAGCATTCTTATAGACGGTATCAATCTTTCGACATTAAGCGAAAAAGAGTTAAGGAAAAAACGCCGCGAGATCGGAATGATTTTCCAGAATTTTAATCTCCTGGAGCAAAAGAATGTTATCGACAATATCTGCTTTCCCCTGGAAATTGCAGGGGTAAAAAGAAAAGAAGCCAGAGTGAGAGCAAAGGAACTTTTAAAGACCGTCAATCTTGAAGACAAGGAAAAGGCCTTTCCTTCGCAGCTTTCCGGCGGTCAGAAACAAAGAGTCGCCATAGCCAGAGCACTTGCAACCAATCCGGGTATTCTTTTATGCGACGAAGCAACCTCTGCGCTTGATCCGCAGACCACCGATTCGATATTAAAGCTCCTAAAAGAAATAAACGAAACACTCGGAATAACCATCGTAATTATCACACATCAGATGTCTGTCGTAACGCAGGTTTGTAAGCATGTCGCAATCATCGACAACGGAAAACTCGCCGAAGAGGGAGAGGTTGATAAAATCTTCGAATCGCCCTCATCCGATGCGGCCAAAGAACTGATAACGGGCAGCGAAATAAGCTATACGCCGCTTAAAAGCCTTGATACAAAAAGGAAAATCAGAATCGTATTTAAAGAGAATTCGGCTTACGAGCCCGTGATTTCAAATATGATTTTAAAATTCAAAACACCGGTAAACATCCTCAAAGCCGATACGAGAAATGTCGGCGGAAAAGCAAGGGGCGAAATGATTCTTGCACTGCCTGAGGATAGGGCACTGTCCGAGGATATTATTCTTTATCTTAAAGAAAACGGACTCTCGGTGGCGGATTATGACGGCGAAGCATAGAGGTAAGAAAAATGTTTGACAGCAAAGTAATAGGAATGATCATTGAAGGAATAAGGGATACGTTATACATGACGTTGGGATCCACATTTGTCGGATACCTGCTTGGGCTTCCTCTTGGAATTCTTCTTTATGTGACGAATTCCAAGGGGCTTAAACCCAACAAAATAATTTACGGAATCGGTGATTTTGTCTGCAACATCATAAGAAGCATTCCGTTTCTTATTTTACTGATTCTGTTAATCCCTTTTACGAGATTAATAGTAGGAAAAAGTTACGGTTCGACGGCCACAATAGTTCCGCTTGTAATCTGCGCGGCGCCTTATATAGCAAGAGTTGTGGAGTCGTCCTTAAACGAGGTTGATGCGGGTGTAATCGAGGCCGCAAAGGCGATGGGTGCGAGCAATCTGCAGATTATTTTTAAGGTGCTTTTGGTTGAAGCGAAGACTTCTCTTTTTACGGGAGCAACGATTACCACAGGGCTTCTTTTAGGATATTCGGCAATGTCCGGAACCGTAGGCGGTGGGGGATTAGGCGATATCGCGGTCAGATACGGCTATTACAGATGGCAGACCGACATCATGATAGTAACGGTTGTGCTT
>CACWZK010000040.1 GCA_902765365.1 uncultured Lachnospiraceae bacterium | reverse complement strand
TTTCGACGAACCGGGGCTCGTCTGCATCCTCGGCCCCAACGGGGTAGGGAAGACCACTCTCGTAAAATGCATCAACAAACTCCTCAAACCCAACTCCGGAAGTGTGGAGATCAACGGTATCGACGTCCACAGCATGTCGCTCCTGGATGTCGCCCGCGTCCTCGCGTTCGTCCCCAACAGTTCGAACAGCGTGTTCAGCATGTCCGTCTCCGAGGCCATCCTCCTGGGAAGGCATCCCCGCGCAGGATGGACCACCTCAGAGAGGGATATCGAAATGGTCGATGCCGCGATCGAACTCATGGAGCTCCAGGAGTTCAGCGACCGTGACATCCGCCAGCTCAGTGCGGGACAGATGCAGAGGGTTCTCATCGCCCGCGGATTGGTCCAGGAACCGGACATCCTGATACTGGACGAACCGACGTCGAACCTCGACGTGAAATACCAGATGGACGTGATGCGCTTCCTCAAGGCCTATGCCAGGGACAGGAAGATCCTGGTCATCATGGTCTGTCACGACCTTAACATTACTGCCGCTTACGCGGACCGTGTGATTTTGATGAGTAACGGAGGGGTCTATGCCGATGGCAGGTCCGCCGACGTACTTACTCGCGAGAATATCAAAACCGTTTACCTCATCCGTGGTTCCGTCATTATAATCGATAAGATCAACAGTCGGTTCAAGTAATACGGCACCATCTTTTTGAGCATCTTCCGCAAGTCCCGAATAAAGGTTAAGAATCGTCTTGGAAGGAAGTGAAACATGAATGGTCATCTGACCGTCTTTTACGGTAAGTGTTCCTTTTCCGTCACACATTTCGTTAGCATGGAACATAGTGCTGTCTGTATTAAAATCAGCAATATAAACTCCGTCTTCAAGTTCGCACTCTGCAATCTCGGGTTCTGTTACTTCAGGTTCTGTATTTTCAACATCAGTGACAGGAACTTCCTCTTTAGAGTTGTCATCCTTTATTTCTTCAACTGCAACCGTTGAAGTCTCAATATCGTTGACAGGTGCAAAATCCGCATCGGGAGTTTTAGTGTCACAGCCTGCAAGAAAAGCTATCGAGGTAATAATACTCGCCAAATAAAGTAAAGATTTTTTCATTTTAATTAAATTCTCCTAATTGTTTATCTTTTAAGCCTGAATATTTAATATTAATCCCCCGAAATCAGAAAAAAATCGGCGAAAATTAAGTTAAATCGTAATTTAATTTTCGCCGAAATTGTTTTTATTTAAGTACTTCAGCAGTATGATCTACATAAATCTTCTGAATTGCTTCAATTCTGCCCATACCGGAAATCTGTGTATCAACTTTGTCGAAGTTGCCTGAAGCATTAAACATGGAAAGCCATGAATCTTCATCTTCGCCTGCCATATCATTGTTTGCATGATCGCCTGCAACTACCATAAAAGGTCTTAATACTACGGTTTTGTATCCTGCTTCGGCTACAGCGTCAATAACATTTTCGCATGCTGTTTCTTCGGGTTCGCCTTCTACGGTTCCCACAAATACATTCTTGTAACCGAGTTCATTCATCATTGTCTGCATCTGGCTGTAAGTAACCTTTGCAGCATGTGATGTTCCGTGTCCCATAAGTACAATTGCAACACCGTCTTTTTCTGCTGCTTCGATTGAATCGTAACCTGCATCTGCTACGGCTGCTTTAACTATAGATTCTGCAACAAGTTTCTTGTCGGCATTAACTTCTGAAGCATCTTTTCCGACCTGTCCGAGAAGGGGCTCGGATACTTTTACGCTCTCAAACTTGTCTTCATAATTGGCAAGTGTATCAATGAGTTCGTCATATTCAGCACCGTGCATAAGGTGTGTGGGCTGAATGATAAGATTCTTAACACCGTTGTTAACGGCTCTCTCAAGGGCCTGATCTACATTATCTATAAACTCTTCATCTCTTGCCTGAACATGGTTGATGATAATCTGAGCTGTAAATGCTCTTCTTACAGACCAGTCAGGATAAGCTTCTGCAAGCGCATCTTCGATACCCTTAATATCGTTTGCTCTGGAATCATTGAAAGATGTACCAAAGCTTACAACAAGGATTTCGTTCTCACCGATTTCATCCTGGTTTCTGGGATCATCCAGAGAAGCATCACCTGTATCTCTTCCGAAGTAATCGGGATCTGCATCTTCGCCTTCTACAAGTTCCTTCTGCTCATCGGTAAGTGCGTCCCATGCTTCCTTTGCAGCCTTGCACTGAGCATCTGTCTCATCTGTTCTTGCCTGAACATATATTGCATCGATTAATTCGGCAACTTCATCTGCTTTCATCTGATCTGTCTCCTCTTCGACAATCGCTCCGTCTTCATCGACAGTGGGGAATGCATTAAGAAGATCGTCTACTGCTTTGTCGAGATCTTCCTGCAAAGCCTCACCCTCTTGTTCGGCGTTTTCCTTTGCCTCTTCAATCTCCTGCTGTGTTTCCTGAACGATGCTGTTGGTTAAGTTACAGCCTGAAAGGCAGACAGCAATCATTGTACCTGCGGTAATAAGTGATAAAAATTTTTTTCTCATTTTTCCTCCATAGACTTAAAGTCTTGTTGTATTATTAAACCCCGAAATACAAAAAACCTCTATCAAAACGATAAAGGCCTGCAAAAAAGAACATGAGAAAAGCGGGTAAAAGAATTACCCATTCCTTTTTCGTACAGCCAGTTACTCGTGGCTCGGGGAAATTCCCCGCGTACAGCGAAAGGCAGGTCTCCCGACTGATACATCTGCATTTATGCCGCCTTCCCGCGTTACCAGTGGCATATTGGCATAAACTCCGCAATTACGGTGACGAGTTCGCACAGGACTTGCACCTGTTTCCCTTTTCACCAAAGCCGACTGAGGTCGCTTTGACACCTTCCGTTTCATATTCAATTCGCCATATTTTACCACAATACAGGGCTTTTTGCAATAAAAAAGGTGCCTGGCACACTTTCGTGAGCCGGGCACCTGAAAACTCTTATTTGATAACCTTTATCCAGCCTTCGGGAGCTTCGATTTCGCATCTCTGAATGCCTGTAAGTGTATCGTAAATCTTCTTTGTCCAGGGACCCATTTCTTCCATGCCTGAAGGGAAGCAGATTTCCTTGCCGTGGTCGTAAATCTTGCCAACGGGTGATACAACTGCTGCTGTTCCGCAAAGACCGCATTCTGCGAAGTCTTTTACTTCATCGAAGAATACTTCTCTGTGTTCAACCTTCATGCCGAGATACTTCTCTGCAACATAGCAGATACTTCTTCTGGTGATTGAAGGAAGGATTGAATCAGACTTGGGTGTAACAAGTGTTCCGTCCTTTGTAACGAAGATGAAGTTTGCACCGCCTGTTTCCTCAACCTTTGTTCTGGTTCTGGGATCAAGATACATATTCTCTGCAAATCCTTCTCTGTGAGCTGTCTGGATTGCATGAAGACTCATTGCATAGTTAAGACCTGCTTTGATATGGCCTGTACCGTTGGGTGCGGCTCTGTCAAAATCAGAAACCTTGATGGTAATAGGCTTTGCACCGCCCTTGAAGTAAGGACCTACAGGTGTAACAAGAATTCTGAATTCATACTCGTCAGCGGGCTTAACACCGATAACAGGGTTTGAACCGAACATAAAAGGTCTTAAGTAAAGACTTGCGCCTGTTCCGTAAGGAGGAACGAAATCCTTGTTGGCTGCGATAACCTTTTCGCATGCTTCAACGAATTTATCCTTCGGGAAAGGAGGCATTTCAAGTCTTAAAGCAGAATCATACATTCTTTCTGCGTTCATATCAGGTCTGAAGCAAACGATATCGCCGTTCTTGGTATAATATGCCTTAAGTCCTTCGAAACATGACTGTGAATACTGAAATACGCATGCACATTCGTTAAGTACTATATTAGAATCGGTGACGAGCGCGCCGTCATCCCACTTTCCGTCTTTAAACTTTGAAACATATCGATAAGCACATTCGATATATCCAAATCCAAGTTCTTCCCATTTGATAGTCTTAGGATCGATCATTTTACTATCTCCTTTCATAAATTAAATTTTCTATTCATTATACACTTTAATAATAAAATGTAAATCCTTAAATTTATTTATTCCTCGGACTTTTTATCGTCTTTTCCTTCTTCGGGCTTTTCTAAAGGTTTGCCGTCCGGAGTCTGTAAAACAGCCGAATCATCAATGTCTTCGGGTTTTACTCCGAGGAACACTCTCTTAATCTCGTTGACTGTCTCTTTGTTGACATAGCAGCCGAGAGCATAATCTTTGGAAATGTTGATGCCGACATCGAAAATATCGGTGAATTTTTCGAGCTTCTGTGAAAAAGCTGACCATTCTTCATCATACATTCCGCGCAGTCTCTTCATATCGGTGAAAAGAAATACAAGGTTTCTTGTGTTCTTTCCTACCATAATGGGGAAACGGAGTTTCTTTAATTCCATACCGTTTGAATCTTTTAAATCCTCCGGTACATCTTCGTTGTTTACCGTCTCGCCTTCTTCCACGACCTTGGCGGGAATAACGAAATCAGCCTTCATGGCTTCCGTTGCAAAGAATCTGTAGTAAATCTTTGCGACCATCTTTTCCGCATCAGTCGAAGGATTGGCAATCTGGCTTCTTAAAAGCATCCATCTTACCAGATTGGGATTGGTAACGGGGATTTCGTTTTTCTTCATACCAAAGTAATTGGGCTTCGGAATGATATTTTCGGCACCGATGGCACATATTTCAAAGTTAACTCTGACTCCCATTGCACCGTTTAAATAAAACGCGTCAAAAAGGAAATCCTTTATGCCTGTACCGTTCTCACCATTTTCAATCTTTCTGATCTCAAACAAATCTGAAGGAAAATGCTTTTCTCCCATTTCCTTGTAAGGTTTGGAGAATATATGAATTTCAGGGGGTGAACAAACATAATCGTCTTTGAATTTGTTTGTTCTTGAGAACATATAAGGCTCGCCTGTACGCTTGCTGATTACCGCATATATTTCGTCCGCAGCAAGGATCTTTTTGCCCAAAGAACGTGAGATAACGCCGATTTTTCTTCTGAAATCGTTTATCTCTTCCTTGGTGAATCCGCCTTCTTTTTTCTCATGAAGTTTGATGAAAATTCTCCAGCTTTCCGCACAGTCCGTGATACTCATGATTGAAAGTTCGGTCTCGTAGATTTCGAGATCTCTTCTGCCTACATATGAATCACCGATGGCTGTTACATAAGCTATGTGAATTTCTTCTTCCGAAGCATTTTCGCTGTGGATGACAGAACCGGGCTTGATGTTCTCGGATAAACCGTCGCGAACTCTGACCGCAACAAAGCAGTCCGTTGCTTCCTCGGCTTCTTTGCCTTCGATTTCGAGAGCAACGACGCTTGATACTACAAGCTCGTCATCATCGTCACCGTAGTTGGTGATGAAAATCTTGTCACCTCTTTTAAGAGTTCCCTTAACCCTGCCCACAACAGCAACGTCGGTGGCGGAATTTTTGAGTTCAAACTTGTCGAGAACTCCGTATACAAATTTGTTTTCGTTAGTGGTATTACTCATTACTGCCTCTGTTTATTCTTTTTTATTTTTTGAACTTCCCTTGAGTACGATATTTGTAACGATACCAAGGATAAGTGCACAAGCAACTTCTGTAATTTCGATATTGCCGAATTTAAGAACCAGTCCGCCGATACCTGCGATAAGGATAACAGATACGGTGAAAAGGTTTCTGTTGTCTTCAAGATCGGACTTCTGAATCATCTTAAGACCGGATACAGCGATGAAACCGTAGAGAGCTACACATACACCGCCCATTACACAGTTGGGAATCGTAGCAAGGAATGTTACGAAAGGTGCAACGAATGATGCAACGATAGCCATGATAGCCGTAACGAAAATTGTGATAACAGATGCGTTACCGGAGATAGCTACACAGCCAACAGACTCGCCGTATGTTGTGTTGGGACATCCGCCGAAGAATGCACCAACCATTGAACCGATACCGTCGCCCAAAAGGGTATTGTGAAGACCCGGCTCTTTAAGCAAATCTTTTTCGATGATTGAAGAAAGGTTTTTATGGTCTGCGATATGCTCCGCAAATACTACAAATGCAACGGGAACATATGCGATGAAAATCTTTAAGATGTAAGCACCCATGCTGCCGACTTCACCGTAATCGAAAGCGCCTCCGAAGAATGCTTTGACAAATGTGAAATCTGGATACCACTGCATACGTGAGAATGCCGAAAAGTCAATTATCTGAAGTGAAACCTCACCCTGAGCGAGACCAACGAGCGTAAATACAGCTGCTACCGCATAGCCTGCAACGATACCAATGATAAAAGGAATCATCTTCATCATTTTCTTGCCGTATACCGAGCAGATCATTGTTACGAACAGTGTTACGAGACCGCATACAAGGCAGACATAAATGTTGGCTGTAGATACGAAATTACCTGTTTCATCTACATATCCGACTTTGCCTTTGAATAAATCGCCTACAGCATTTCCTGCAAGTGAAAGTCCGATGATTGCTACCGTAGGTCCGATAACTACAGCGGGCATAAGTTTGTTAATCCATTCAACGCCTGCAATTTTAACTATAATTGCTATTACTACATATACAAGTCCGGCAAATGCAGCACCGAGGATAAGTCCTAAATATCCGAGGGACATTGAAATGCCGCCTGCGAAAGCCGCAAACATGGATCCAAGGAATGCAAATGAAGAACCGAGGAAAACAGGGCTCTTAAATCTTGTGAACAAGAGATAAACAATTGTTCCGACACCGGCACCGAAAAGTGCTGCCGATGATGACATGCCGTTTCCGACAATGGCAGGAACAGCAATCGTCGCAGCGAGAATGGCAAGTAACTGCTGAAGTGCGAAAACTAATACCTGTCCGAATTTTGGTTTGTCGTTAACCTGATAAGTAAGTTTCATGGAGTACCCCCTCAATTAAAATATTTTTATAAATTTCTGCCGTGGCAGTTTTTGTACTTTTTACCCGATCCGCAAGGGCAGGGAGAGTTGGGATAAATCTTGTCTTCCGTTCTTCTCTTGGGTCCTTTGACAACAGTGTCGTCCTTGTTGGTACCCGTTACCTGAGCCACCTGTTCACGTTCAATCTTCTTTTCGACAACCACATGCATCATCATGAATACCGTCTGTTCCTTGATGGCTTCGGTCATTGCATCGAACATGTCAAAACCGGTCATTCTGTATTCGACCTTCGGATCCTTCTGTGCATAGGCAACCATTCCGATACCCTGTTTTAACTGCTCCATATCATCGATATGATTCATCCATTTCTGGTCGATAGCTTTTAAAAGTACAATACGTTCGGTCTCACGCGCAATCTCGGGATCGGGGAACTGTGCTTCCTTTTCCTCGTAAAGCTTTACAGCTTCTTCCTTTAACATCTGCTTGAGTGCGTTTTTCTTAAGACCTTTAACTTTTTCGGGAGTAAGAGGTTCAAGAGGAACAACCGCACGAAGTGCCATGTTGAGTTCGTTCAAATCCCAGTCTTCCCATGAGGAATCCTCGCCGAGTGAAGAATCAACTGCATTTTCAACTACATCAATAACCCATTTGTAAATGGTGTCTCTCATGCTGTCGCCGTTAAGCACACGGTTTCTTTCGGCATAGATGATTTCTCTCTGATCGTTGTTAACCTGGTCATATTCGAGAAGTGCTTTTCTGATACCGAAGTTGTTGTTCTCTATTCTCTTCTGTGCGTTTTCAACCGCACGTGAAAGCATCTTGTGAGAGATTTCCTGATCTTCGGAAACACCGAGGGAGTTGAAGATAGTCATCAGTCTGTCGGATGCGAATAATCTCATTAAGTCGTCTTCAAGTGAAATGAAGAATTTGGATGAACCGGGGTCACCCTGACGTCCGGAACGACCACGCAGCTGGTTGTCGATACGTCTTGATTCATGACGCTCTGTACCGATGATTCTAAGTCCTCCGAGTTCGGGTACTCCTTCGCCTAACTTAATATCGGTACCACGGCCTGCCATGTTGGTTGCGATTGTAACCGCACCCTTCTGGCCTGCTTCGGCAACTATCTGAGCTTCCATTTCATGGAACTTTGCATTTAATACTTTATGCTGAATACCACGTCTCTGAAGTCTTCTGGAAAGTTCTTCCGATGCATCGATGGTAATCGTACCTACGAGCACGGGCTGGCCTTTCTTGTGGCATTCCTCAACTTCATGACAGATGGCATTTAATTTACCGTTCTTGGTTTTATAAACCGCATCGTTCTCATCGATTCTGATAACGGGAACGTTCGTCGGAATTTCGATAACGTCCATTCCGTAGATCTCACGAAATTCCTTCTCTTCCGTCAAAGCGGTACCGGTCATGCCGGCTTTCTTCTTAAATTTATTAAAGAAGTTCTGGAACGTAATGGTAGCCAGAGTCTTTGACTCTCTTTTAACCTTTACATGTTCCTTTGCTTCAATAGCCTGATGCAGACCGTCGGAATAACGACGTCCGGGCATTAAACGTCCGGTGAAGCTGTCGACGATGACAATCTGATCGTCTTTTACAACGTAGTCCTGATCGCGGAACATAAGGTTGTGAGCACGAAGTGCAAGGATTACATTGTGCTGGATCTCTATATTCTCGGGATCCGCAAGGTTTTCAATCTTGAAGAACTGCTCTACCTTCTTAACTCCTTCTGCGGTAAGATTGACTGCCTTGTCTTTTTCGTTAACGATAAAATCACCGGTCTCTTCCTGTTCAATACCAAGAATCATATCCATCTTGGACTGATCTTCAAGATCGGCGCCTCTTTTAAGCTGTCTTGCAAGATAATCGGCCGCTTCGTAAAGTTTGGTTGATTTGCCGGACTGACCCGAAATAATAAGAGGAGTTCTTGCTTCATCTATAAGAACCGAGTCGGCCTCGTCGATGATGGCGAAGTTTAAATCTCTTAAAACAAGCTGTTCCTTATATACAACCATGTTGTCACGAAGATAATCGAAACCGATTTCGTTGTTCGTAACATATGTGATATCGCAAGCGTACTGCTCACGTCTTTCGTCGCTTTCCATGCTGTTTAATACACAGCCGGTCGTAAGACCCAAGAACGCATGTATCTGACCCATTAAGGTCGCGTCACGCTTAGCAAGGTAATCGTTGACGGTGATGATGTTGACACCTTTTCCTTCGAGTGCGTTAAGATATGAAGGAAGTACTGCAACGAGTGTTTTACCTTCACCTGTTTTCATTTCGGCCACACGACCCTGATGAAGAATAATACCGCCGATAAGCTGAACCCTGAAGGGATATAATCCGATGGCTCTGACAGCAGCTTCTCTTACAACCGCAAATGCCTCCACGAGGAGATCATCCAGTGTCTCTCCGTCTGCCAGACGCTTCTTGAATTCGTCGGTCTTGGCACGGAGCTGTTCGTCGCTTAATTCCTTCATCTGAGGCGCTAAAGCTTCGATGGCATCTACCTTGTCATTTATTCTTTTAATTTCTCTCTGAGAGTGTGTACCAAATATCTTGTCTGTAATCTTCATATTAATCCTCTAAAAAACTCCAAAACTCCCTATATTTTCTCACAAAGTGGGCTTTCTTTCAAGTATTTTGTATATATAAGGCATAAAACGCCTTGTTTAAGGGATGTCCGGAGTTTTATGTAAATTAATCATAAAAAAGCGGGCTTATTTATCATAAAAGAAACGCTTTCCCTAATGTATCGTGAATTTCCTTAAGAAAGAGGTCGCAACTCTGTAGGGAAGAGGTCTTAAAGCCTTGTTTGCTTCTTTTAGCTTTTCCCTGATAGGAATATGCTGAGGGCAGTGCTTCTCGCAGAGACCACAGCCTATGCAGAGTGTGGCAAACCCCGGCTTTTCTCTCATGCCGATATTTCTGGCATATTCGAATCTGCCTTCGGTCTTTGATTCGGAATACATTTTGTTGTAGCAGAGGAATGTCGCGGGAATATCGACTCCGTGAGGACAGGGCATACAGTATGCACAGCCGGTACAGCCGACTTTTTCCTTTTCGCCGATGATACGCTTGATTTCCTCGTATACCTTAAAATCGTCTTCCGTCAGTTCGCCCGCCTTCACATCACTCGCGATACGCGCATTTTCCTCGACCATTTCAAGCGAATTCATACCCGATAAAACACAGGTTACTTCGGGCTGATTCCAGAGCCATCTTAAGCCCCATTCCGCGCTTGACCAGCCGTGAGCGTTGTTTTTTATGAGCTTTTTGGCCGAATCGGGTAAAAGATTGACAAGTTTTCCGCCGCGAAGAGGCTCCATGATTACCACGGGAATACCCTTGGCTGCTGCCGCCTCCAGTCCTCTTCTGCCGGCCTGAGTATGCTCGTCGACATAGTTGTACTGTATCTGGCAGAAATCCCAGTCATACGAATCAAGTATCTTTATGAACATATCCGTGTCGCCGTGGTACGAAAAACCGATGTTTCTGATGGCGCCGGATTTCTTTTTGTTTTCAATCCAGTCAAGGATGCCCAGTTCTTTTAAGTTGTCCCAGTTTTTGACATCGGTAAACATATGCATCAGATAATAATCGATGTAGTCTGTCTGAAGACGCCTTAATTCCTCATTGAAGAACTTGTCTATCTGGCCTGCGTTTTTTACGAGGTACTGGGGAAGCTTCGTGGCGATGTTGACCTTATCGCGGCAGTTGTTGTTTGCCAGGATTTTGCCCAAACACTCTTCCGAACCGCCGTAAGCGTAGGCAGTATCGTAGTAGTTGATACCGAGCTCGATACCTCGTAAAACTTCCTTTTCGGCCTTCTCAAAATCGATGGCTCCGCCCTTTTTGCTAAAACGCATGCATCCGTATCCGATGAGCGATATCGGGTTGCCTTTTTTATCATTTCTGTACTGCATATATTCTCTCCCATAAAATCATAAAAAGACCGTCACGAAAAGCAACGGTCCAACAATGTCAGTCTTCTTTTTCCATGGAACATGAAAGTGCTTCGTAAAATCCCGGGAATTTTTTGGCAATGGAAATAAAAGTGCCGTTCGAATCGAGGAAGCAGTGCTCACTGGCTCCCTTGCATACAATCTTGCCCTCTTCGTTTTTCATCACGTAATTAATCCTGACCTTTACGTTTTTAAGTTCCTCTATGGACGTTTCTACGGAAATAGTCTCGGCGAAAGTCGTGCCTGCGACATATTTGCATTCGATACTGGTAACGGGTGAAATAATGCCGTTTTCCTCGAGTATCGTATAGCTCCAGCCGATCTTTTCCATAAAATCAACTCTGGCCTCCTCCATCCATCTTATATAGTTGGAGTGGTGGGTAACACCCATTTTGTCTGTCTCGTAATATTGTATTTTGTGTTTCCAGATTTCCATACTTCCTCTTTTAGCCATTTGGGGACGGTTCTGTTTTGGCTTTTTTGACCACTTGGGGACACATCTTATGGCTTTTAACATTTTCTCTCCACATTTTACCACAAAGCCTTATTTTTTTATATAGAAAAAATGGACAAACTATAATATAATTACTTCTATACGGTGTATTCCAAAAAATAACATATAAAGGGGTGACAAAATGTATAACGACAATAAAATCTGGATTGCAAAATCAGGTGATGAAAAAGTATTCGTATCTCCCAAAATGGCCTGCCGTCACGGAATGATCGCAGGTGCTACCGGTACAGGTAAAACCGTTACTCTAAAGGTTCTGGCCGAGTCATTTTCGGAGTGCGGTGTTCCCGTATTTTTGGCCGATGTTAAGGGCGATCTCGCAGGAATGTGTAATCCCGGCATCGAAACCGAAGATATGAAGGGAAGAATAGAAAGATTCGGTCTTGCGGAAGAAGGCTTTAAATTCCAGTCATACCCTACAACTTTCTGGGATGTTTACGGTGAAAAAGGTCTGCCTCTTCGTACCACAATCTCTGAAATGGGTCCGCTTCTTTTAGCAAGAATCCTCGGACTTAACGAAGTTCAGAGTGACATTTTAACAGTTATCTTTAAAATAGCCGACGACAACGGTCTTCTTTTAATCGATACAAAGGACCTTCGTTCCATGCTTACATTCGTAGGCGAGAACGCTTCGGACTTTTCACTTACATACGGTAATATCACAAAGCAGAGCTTAGGCTCCATCATCCGTGCCGTTATCGCACTCGAAAGCGAAGGCGGAGATTTGTTCTTCGGCGAACCCGCGCTTAACATCCGCGACTGGATCGGCTGTGATTTTACGGGCAAGGGCAACATTCAGGTTCTTGACTGCCAGAAGCTCATCAACAATCCTACAATGTATTCGACATTCCTTCTCTGGATGCTCTCAGAACTTTACGAAACACTTCCTGAAGCAGGCGATCTTGAAAAGCCGAGAATCGTGTTCTTCTTCGATGAAGCACATATGCTCTTTGATTCGGCATCAAAGGTGCTCCTCGACAAGATTGAACAGATTGTAAAACTCATCCGTTCAAAGGGTGTCGGCATCTTCTTTATCACACAGAATCCCAAGGATATTCCAAACGGCGTATTAAGCCAGCTCGGTACCAAGATTCAGCATGCACTTCGTGCTTACACACCCGCAGAGCTTAAGGATGCAAAGGCGGCTTGTATGTCTTTTAGGGAGAATCCCGAATTTGATACATTCACAACACTCACCTCTCTCGGAATCGGCGAAGCGCTCGTATCCGTACTCGACGAGCAGGCAGTGCCCACCATCGTCAAGAAATGTAACATCCTGCCTCCTTCGAGCCAGATGGGTGCCATCGATGACAATGTGAGAGATTCGCAGATTAAGTCAAATATGCTCTATGTCAGATACATCGAGACAGTCGACAGAGATTCGGCTTACGAATTCCTTCAGAGAAAGGCCATCACCGATGAAGAAGCAAGGGTAAAGGCTTTAGAGGAAGCAGAAGCTGAAAAACAGCGTCTAAAAGAAGAAGCAGAAGCCAAAAAGGCTGCAGAAAAGGCTGCCATCGCAGAGCAGAAGGCCGCAGAGAAGGCCGCTATCGCAGAGCAGAAGGCTCTTGAGAAGCAGGCTCTCGCAGAACAGAAAGCTGCAGAAAAAGCTGCTCTCGCAGAACAGAAGGCTGCTCAGAAGAAGATCGATGACAGAAACAAAGCCATCAAGAGTGCAAGCAAGTCCGTAGCAAGCTCCGTAACCGGTACAGTCGGCCGTGAAGCAGGCAAGGCATTAGGCGGCGCCGTAGGCGGCAAGTTCGGCAAGACCCTCGGCGGAAATGTCGGCGCATCGTTAGGCCGTGGCGTAATCGGTACACTGTTTAAGTTGAAATAAGTTTTGCGCAAGAATATACAAAAAGCACCGCGTTTTGCGGTGCTTTTTTTGTTTCGCGCGTAGTCTACTGCTGCCGGGTGTGCAATGCTACGCGCGTTTGGGGGTTCTCTTGCTTTTTGCGCGTAGTCTACGGCTTTCGGTAGTGCGATGCTACGCGCGTTTGGGACTTCTCTTGCTTTATGCGCGTAGTCTACGGCTTTCGGTAGTGCGATGCTACGCGCGTTTGGGACTTCTCTTGCTTTATGCGCGTAGTCTACTGCTGCCGGGCGCGCGATGCTACGCGC
>CACWZK010000039.1 GCA_902765365.1 uncultured Lachnospiraceae bacterium | reverse complement strand
CCAGGCACCAAAAACTGTCCGAAATGTTCCAAAGAAGGCGGCTTTTTAAAAGAATTCATAGGCCTTGCCAAACCTTATAAAAAGGACTTTTTCGGCGTATTTGTGCTGATGGTTCTGGTTGCGATAACCACTCTTTTAAATCCTGAGATACAAAAGCATTTGATAAACGATGTGCTTAAAGGAGACGGCGGTTTAAAAAAGGCTATGGTATTCCTTGCAATCATGTTCTCGCTTTCCATAGCAATCGTTGTAATTAACTATTTAAAAAGCAATGCTTCCACCAAACTCGGCGCGAAGATATCCGCGGATTTGAGAATGAAGCTGTTTAAAAAGTATCAGGAGCTTCCGCTCAGCTTTATAAACGACAGGCGTCCCGGCGAACTTTTAAACAGAATTACTCAGGATACCACAGCCATCAGAGAGTTTTTGGAAGATGTATTCTGCAATCTTTTTGCGGTGCTTTTTATCTTCATCTGGGACATCATTTTTATGATGGTGCTTAACTTTAAGCTCGCGATTTTAACCTTTATAACGGTTCCGCTTGTAGTGATACTGATTGTAGGATTCAGAAAAGCGGTTTACAGGATTTTCCATCTGCAGTTTCGTAAAAACGACGATGTATCAAGCGACCTTCAGGACGTTATATCGGGAATGAGAGTAGTTAAAACCTACGGCAGAGAAGAGGAAGAAGCCACCCGTTTTAAGGGGCTTTCGAGAGAATTTGCGAGGACGCAGAGAAGAAACGAAACCTTCTGGGCTATCTTTTATCCGATGATTTCGTTCCTCATGGGAATGGGTGCGGTAATAGTAGTATATTTCGGCGGTCTGGACGTTTTTGCAGGCAAGATGTCTGCGGGTGAACTGTATCAGTTTATCACATATACCACTCTTTTATTCCAGTACATCAACTGGATGAGCTGGCTTCCGAGAGAACTGACGGTCTTAACTTCAAGCATTGAGCGAATCAACGATATCCTCAATCAGGAGATTGAAGGAAAAGATCCCGCCACAATGAAGGATATGGAGATAGAAGGGGAGATTACTTTCGACCATGCAACCTTCGGTTACAAATCGTACGAGCCCGTGCTTGAGAACATCAACGTAGTCGTAAACAAAGGCGAAATGATAGGTATCGTCGGTGCATCGGGAACAGGCAAATCGACACTGTATCAGATAGACGATGGAAGGCTTCTTATCGATGGGTATGATATGAGAAAGGTGAGCAGAGCTTCTTATCATTCGCAGCTTGGTGTTGTACTTCAGGAGACATTCCTTTTCTCGGGAACGATACTTGATAACATCAGATTTTCAAAGCCCGATGCTACATACGAGGAGATCGTAAAAGCAGCCAAGACGGCCAATGCGCATGATTTTATCTGCAATACGCCCGACGGCTACAATACATATGTCGGCGAAAAAGGCTATACCTTATCGGGCGGCGAGAGACAGCGAATCGCTATCGCAAGGGCAATACTTACCAACCCCAGGCTCCTGATCCTAGACGAAGCGACCGCAAGTCTTGATACCGAAAACGAATTCATGATTCAAAAGGCTTTAGAGAGACTGACCGAAGGCAAGACAACATTTGCAATCGCGCACAGACTCTCGACACTTCGAAAGGCCGACAGAATCATGGTTATCGACGGCCACAATATCGCCGAAATCGGCACACACGAAGAACTTCTCGCAAAGAAGGGAATGTACTACAACCTGTATAAAGCACAGATTGGATAATTACATATTTATCATAAAAGAAGCAAGAGCTGCACTTGAAAAAGTGCGGCTCATTTTTTTATGATTAAAAAAGTTTTCAATTACCTATTGACATAGTAGGTAAATATTATTTTAATGAAAAGAGCATACCTATACATAAATGATTATTAATTAACCAATACATTTTTCATATTGAGTTTAAGATGAATAAAGGAGTGAATTTAAGTATGGAAGAAACTTTATACAAAAATATTACCGCTAATGATTTTATGAATATTGATTTTAAAAATGTTACGCTGGTAGATTTACGCGAGCCGGATGAAGTTCTTGTAAGCGGTATTGAAGGTGCTATAAATATACCTTTCAGCAGTTTTCCAAAGGGTATAGATGATATTCCGAAGGATAAGCCGGTATATGTGTATTGTCGCGAGGGAAATTTCAGTGAGGAGCTGGCGGATATACTTGCTGATCGAGGATATGATGTTTATAACCTTACAGGCGGATATAAAGAGTACAGGAAATTAATTACCGGCGAGGAAATAAACGGAAAGCCGGAAGTTGTTAACAAAACAATTTCCAATTCAGAAGAAGTTTATATTGATGCCAAAAACTTAAGATGCCCGGGACCTATTGTAAAAGTTGCAGATACATTACGGGATTTGCCTGATGGAGGTACGGTTAAGGTTGAGGCTACGGAAGATGCTTTCTATTCGGATATTCGTGTATGGTGTGAAAGAACAGGCAATAAACTGTTATCGCTTGATGCTTCTGATGGTTTGATTACTGCAAAAATATTAAAAGAAACCATAAAAGAAAAAGATGAAAAAAATATTGATATAGCAAACGGAATGATCTCGGGTAAGCATATCCAGCTTGGTGATGATAAAACATTTGTTGTATTCAGCGGAGATCTGGATAAAACGATTGCAGCTTTTATCATGGCTAACGGAGCAGCCAGCTTGGGAAGAAATGTTACTATGTTCTTTACATTCTGGGGACTTAATATTTTAAGAAAACCCAAGAAGGTTAAAGTAGCAAAGACATTTATAGAGAATATGTTTGGAATGATGATGCCAAGAGGCACAAAGAAACTCGGATTGTCACGCATGAATATGTTTGGTGCAGGATCTAAGATGATTAGAGGTATCATGAAGAGCAAAGGAATATCATCTCTTGAGGAATTAATAGAGCAGGCTAAAGATCACGGCGTAAGACTTGTTGCATGCCAAATGAGTATGGATGTTATGGGTATACACAAAGAAGAACTTATCGACGGTGTTGAGTTAGGAGGCGTTGCAACATTTATAGGGTCAGGTGAAACATCTGATATCAGTTTGTTTATTTAAACGATGGTTGCAAATAAAGTTTGGGACGGATATGCTATGTTAAATCAATTTTCCAGAACTCAGCTATTGTTGGGTGCTGAGGCTATGGAATTGCTATCAAATAAGAAGGTTGCTGTTTTTGGTATAGGCGGAGTCGGGGGATATGTTTGTGAGGCACTTGTAAGAAGCGGAATAGGATCATTTGATCTTATAGACGATGATAAAGTCTGTCCTCCGGGAGCGAAACATAAGTGTACAGAACGAAGAGATATACCGGGAAGTACGGCATTTGTGCCGGCAGTCGCAGGTCTGCTTATTGCAGGAGAAATAATAAAGGATTTGAGGATGAATAAGTGTATAAATACAGAGAAATGACAGAATCAGACAACGAAACAGCAGCTAAACTTGTAAGGGATAATCTTAAGCGATTCGGACTCGATCTTCCGGGAACAGTGTATTTTGATGATATGCTTGATCATCTTAGTGATTTTTATGGAAATAAAGAACGAAGATATTTTGTAGTGGAGAATGAGACAGGAAAAGTGATCGGAGGAATCGGTTTTGCAAACTTTGAACCGATGAAGGATACCGCAGAACTTCAGAAACTTTATCTGGATGATTCAGCCAAGGGTTTCGGACTGAGCTATGATATGATAGAATTCATTGAGAATAAAATGCGTGAGGCAGGATATAAGCAGTCATACCTTGAAACGCATGATAATCTTAAGGCCGCTGTTCATATTTATGAGAAATGCGGATATAAAGAGATAGAACGACCGAAAGAAGTTGTTCATTCAACGATGAACAGATTTTTTCTTAAGAAATTGTAGAAAAATTAAAGAGGATATTAAAATGATTACAAGAGATGAAGCTTTTACATTATTAAAAAAATATAATAAAGATCCGTTTCATATTCAGCATGCTTTGACTGTGGAAGCGGTTATGAAGTGGTATGCGAATGAACTCGGATATTCCGATGAATCCGAATACTGGGGCATCGTGGGCCTTTTGCATGATATCGATTTTGAAATTTATCCCGAGGAGCACTGCCTTAAGGCACCGGAACTTCTAAAAGAAGGCGGTGTAAGCGATGATATCATCCACGCTGTATGTTCTCACGGATACGGAATAACTGTCGGATGCGGTGTGACTATAGATGTAGAGCCTGTTCACGAGATGGAGAAAGTTCTTTTTGCTGCAGATGAGCTTACAGGACTTATCTGGGCCGCTGCGCTTATGAGACCTTCAAAGAGCACCAAGGATATGGAACTAAAGTCTCTGAAAAAGAAATACAAGAGCAAAGGTTTTGCAGCAGGATGCTCAAGGGAAGTTATCGAACGCGGAGCTGATCAGCTTGGATGGGAACTTGATAAACTTCTTGAAATGACTTTACAGGCCATGGCTGTAAATGAGGATACCATTAACGCCGAAATGGAGGCAGAGCAGTAGGGAGGAACTCTATGGAGATTAAATCCATTCTTATTAAGGACACTACTAAAGAAGAACGCGAGCAGATTATTAGGGAATCCATGGACTGTGGCGGAGGATGCGAAAACTGTTCTTCGTGCTGGCTTGGAGGCGGTTCTCCTTGGGATATTTATCAGGATTATATTGACGGAAAAAAAGAAATAAAAGAAATCAATATGGAATATAATGAAAAGTATCGTCAGGGAAGACAAATAAAATAAGTATTATTTTTAAAAAAATTTGTTCTACCTATTGACATAGTAGGTAAATGGCGATAATATAAAAAAGCAATATATGAGAAATTGGAGTTTAGGCAGAAATGTTAAACATAATCTTTAAACAAATGAATATGTTTTACTGTTGGCGAATGTTTATATCCCGGGCTATATTCTTAGATTGGGGTGTTTTGTCGTCTGCGCGCCTGCCCCGATAGTTTGTACAAGAAAAGTATGAATGTGAGAATATAGCCGGAAGCTTGAAAGCCTCCGGTTTTTTTATGCACAAAAGTGCAAGTAATCATAAAAGACGTCGTGGCCGCAGGAATGGCATAGGCTTGCAGAGCTGAAGTTGGCGGTTCGAGTCCGCCCGGGGTCGTTAAAAACATCCGAAGGAGGAGTTAACATGCAATTTAATACTCAGTTGTTACATGGAAAATCTATAGTGAAGAACCCCTCCAAAGAGATGCTTCCGCCGATTTCGCAGGTTACGGCATATCAGTATGAAAGCATGGAGGAGCTTGAAAAAGTCTTCAGCCACAAAAGCATGGGATATGCTTACACGAGAATCGGCAATCCTACATTAACATCTTTTGAACAAAGAATAAGTGAGCTTGAAGGTGGAAGCGGCGCGGTCTGTTGCTCAAGCGGAATGGCTGCAATAAGCGCGGCAATCCTTGCGGTCTGTGAAAGCGGAGATGAGATTATCGCCCGAAGCGGGCTCTACGGAGGAACAATCGATCTTTTACACGATCTTGAAAAACTCGGAATACATACAGTTTTTACAAAGGATATGACCGGGGAAGCGTTAAAGCCGCTTATTAATGAAAAGACAAAACTTATTTTTGCGGAGTTTATCTCCAATCCTGCACTTCAGGTACTGGATATTCCGTCGGTGTCAAAGATAGCACATGAAAACGGCATACCGCTTTTCGTGGATTCCACAACGACAACGCCTTTTATAGCCAAGCCGTTATCACTTGGTGCGGATGTGGTGATTCACTCAACGTCTAAGTACTTAAACGGCGGAGGAAATTCCATAGGCGGAGTGATAGTGGACGGCGGAAAATTCGCCTGGAATACCGACAAACACAAGGCTCTTTCGGAATTTAAAAAATACGGAAAGGCAGCTTTTATAGTAAGGCTGCGTACCGATATCTGGGAAAACCTCGGAGGCTGTATGGCGCCCGTGAATGCGTTTCTGACATGCATAGGACTAGATACTTTGGGACTTCGCATGGAAAGAATCTGCGACAACGCGGATAAGCTTGCACGGGCATTAAATCAGTTAAAAGGAATAGAAGTCAGTTACCTGACATTGGACAATCATCCCTATCACGATTATGTGGACAGGGAATTAAACGGATACGGAGGAGGAATCCTTACATTCAGAGCAGGCTCGAAGGAAAGGGCTTTTAAAATAATCAACTCATTAAAATATGTGATGATTGCAAGCAATATCGGTGATATCAGAACGCTTGTGATACACCCGGCATCCACACTTTATATAAGGACGGAAAAGGAAGAAATGGAAGCGGCCGGCGTATACGAGGATACGATCAGAGTCAGCGTGGGAATAGAGAATATCGAGGATTTAACGGAAGATTTTATAAAGGCGGTTTCGGAAAGTGAGTGAAGTCATATTAAGCAGGGAAATATTAAGGGAATTGGAAGAAATAGGTAAAAGAGCATATCCCGACGAAGGCTGTGCGATTTTGCTGGGAGATACCGGGAATCCCGGAATAAAGCAGGTTAAAGAACTGAAGAATACCGCAGATAAAGAATTGTCCAAGTCTTTTTTTCAGGTAAATCCCATTGAAATACTGGATATTGAAAAAGAGAAAAATGCAGTAATAACAGGCTTTTTCCACACACATCCGGATCAAAGAGCGGTTCTTTCAAAGGAAGACGAAGACTATATGATTCCGGGAATTATATATGTGGTCATGTCGATTGTGAAAGGCTCGTTTGCAGACATAAGAGCATATGTCAAAGAACCCGACTGCGGGGGAATCAGAGAATTCGATATTTAAAATAAATTCAGTCTAAAAATGACGGATGAGGGAGAAGGGAAAATGAAAGTATATATCTCAGCCACATTAAGAAATTTTTTCGGAAGAAATCCGGTGATTGAGATTTCCGAAAACAACATAAAAGAAATACTTGATAAGCTGACGGATGAATATCCCGAGGCTGAGAAAATTCTTTTTGACGAAGAGGGGAATTTAAGAAAATTCGTTCAGATATATGTGGGAGACGAGAACAAAACTCAAAAGGAATTCTGGAGCGATGAAATAAAAGATAATTCCGAAGTGCTGTTACTTCCCGCGGTTGCAGGCGGAGCACCAAGGGAAAGCATCATTTCCGATGACAGAAGAAAAGCGGTTTTCTTTGATGATTCGGAGGTGGAAAGATTCGGAAGACATCTTCTTTTAAAAGATATCGGTGTAAAGGGGCAAAAGAGAATAAAGGCTGCGAGAGTCGCAGTCATCGGAGCGGGAGCGCTTGGCTCACCCGTTATTCAGTATCTGGCTGCAGCAGGTGTTGGAACCATCAAAGTAATAGACTTCGATGAAGTTAAATTAGAAAATCTTCAGAGTCAGGTGATTCACACAAGCAGGGATTTAAACAGGCCCAAAGTTGCATCTGCGAAGGATAAAGTCAGAAACATTAACAGAAATATTGATTTTGAAGCGGCGAATGTAAAGCTTGAAGCGGATAACATAGTATCGGAAATCGACGGATATGACCTGGTAATAGACTGTTCGGACAATTTCAAAGCAAGATATTTGATAAATGATGCCTGCGTGCTATGCAAGATTCCTCTTGTATTCGGAGCTATCTATCAGTTTGAGGGACAGGTGGGAATATTTAATTTAGACGGCGGACCGTGTTATCGTTGCCAGTTTCCCGCGCCTCCCGAGCCCGGACTCGTTCCCACATGTGCCGAAGGCGGTGCAATAAGCCCTCTGCCCGGAATCATCGGAAGTATCCAGGCAAACGAAGCGCTGAAACTTATTATCGGAATCGGCGAGCATTTAGACGGCAAACTTTTAACCATCGACAGTCTGTATCTTACATCGAAGATTTTAAAGATTAAAAAGAATCACTCATGTCCGATTTGTTCCGCAGGTGCCGGTATTACGGGAGTAGAAGACTTTGACTATGAGGAGTTTTGCGGACTCAAGGAAGAAGAGCAGGAAATACCGATCGAAGGATACACACCCGAAGAACTCGCGGCAAAAATCGAAAGCGGAGAACCGATTACAATCGTGGATGTCAGAGAGCCTCACGAGCGAGCAATACTTCGTTTCCCGAATGCTATTGTCATTCCCATCGGACAGCTTGCAAGAAGAAAGAACGAACTCAACCCCGAACAGGATACAGTCTTTATCTGCAAGGAAGGAAAGAGAAGTATTCTGGCAATCAATACACTTCGCGAAGCAGGCTATGCAGGTCCTTTGTACAACTTAAAGGGCGGTGTGGATGCAATGAAAGATATTGTATTCTCGCATGAAGGAGCATGGCTGTAAGAGTTAACAATGCCAAAAGGCTGTTAAATATTTTAACTAAATTTTGAGGAGGAAGAAAAATGGCTAACGAAAAAGCTAATGCGGATTCTATAGTCGCTTTGGGAGCAAAGGCGGCATATAATCTAGCGAATGTCACCAAGACAAAACCCCAGTACGGAGCATTGACTCCCAAGTGGCTCACCAAGTTCCTTGAATTCAAGGGTCTTGAAACAGGTATCTACAGAGTCAATAAAGTTGTAGAAGGAGAGACACCTCTGGATGTTCTTTGCTCACAGACCAAAAAATCGGACATTATTCCCGAAGGTTATGTTGAATATGAGACAGAACCCAGAGAGTATCGTCTTAATTCGATTTCAACAATTATCAATGTAAACACCGCAATCGAAGATGTTTACAGTGCACCTTACGATCAGGTTCAGGAGCAGCTGGGACTTGCAATCGAATCGCTTCGTGAGAGACAGGAAAGCCAGTTAATCAACAATGACGATTACGGTCTTCTTAAAAACATCGTTGATTCTCAGAGAATTCAGACAAGAAACGGTGCACCCACACCCGACGATATGGATGAACTTATTTCCAAGGTATGGAAAGAGCCTTCTTTCTTCCTTGCTCATCCCCGTGCAATAGCTGCTTTTGAGAGAGAATGCACCAAGAGAGGCGTTCCGCCTGTAACTGTTAATATCGCAGGTGGCAATTTCCTTACATGGAGAGGAATTCCCATCATTCCTACAGACAAGCTTCTTGTAGACGGACTTAAAAATCCCAAGTCACAGAACGGTAAGACAAACATCCTTCTTATTCGTACAGGCGAAGCCAAGAGAGGCGTTGTAGGTCTCTTCCAGGCAGGACTTAAGAACGAGCATTCCAGAGGTTTGTCAGTTCGTTTCAGAGGAATTGATAACAAGGGAGTCGCATCTTATCTTTTATCTTTATACTGCTCAGCTGCTATTCTTGCAGACGATGCTATCGCGGTACTTGAAGATGTAGAGGTGGGTGAATACTATGACTACGATTAATCAATTCTCTGATCTCCCCAGTGCAGAGGCAATCGGAGTATTGGCTAACGAGTTGTTTCCTGATTTGACAGAAGGCGCGTACGGTGTTCCCGAGCAGGATATTCCTGTGGACGACATTCCTGAAGTGAATTCTTCAGACTTCACGCAAGGGTACGGAACATCTGCTCCTGCATACAGTTTATCGGAATCGGATCCGGTGGCATCGAACAACTACGCAAGTTCGACGCCGGGCATCGCTAATCCCGAGTTCGATTGGGAGCATCCTTTCGCTTACGGCGGCAGTTCGCAGGATTCATACTTCAGTGTGATTGATGATGCGAGTGCACCCGAGGCAAGCTTTTCAAAAGAAGTCAGCGATGTTCCTTATGTAACTTCTCAGGGCTCAACGTCTTATGCCCCTGTAGTTTTATCGCAGACTCAGGCGAAAGAACAGGGCAAGAAAATAGATGCACCTACGTCTCTTGGCGGAGATAAAACAGACAAAGTAAATTATAAAAAAGAAAATAACTCTTCACGAAACGAATCAATCAGAATCGGAAGCAAGACTCTGGCACAAATCAGAAACGACTTCCCGATTCTCTCGGAAGAAATCAACGGTCACCCTCTTGTGTGGCTCGATAACGGCGCGACAACGCAGAGACCAAAGGCTGTTATCGACAGACTTTCATACTACTATGAGCATGAAAATTCCAATGTTCACAGAGGCGCTCATACACTCGCAGCAAGATCGACGGATGCTTATGAAGAAGCAAGAGATACAGTCAGACAGTTCATCGGTGCTTCGGCTTCGGAAGAAATCATTTTCGTAAGAGGCACAACGGAAGCAATTAATCTTGTAGCCAATGCTTATGTCAAGCCGACACTGGAGCCCGGAGATGAAATAATTGTTTCCATTCTGGAACACCATGCGAACATAGTTCCCTGGCAGTTGATTTCCCAGGCAACGGGAGCTGTAATCAAGGTTATTCCGTGCGATGAAACGGGACAGCTGATACTTCACGAATATGAAAAACTCTTTACGAAGAGAACGAAATTCGTTGCGGTAACACATGTTTCGAACGTTCTCGGAACCGTAACTCCCGTTGAAGAACTTGTCGCTATTGCCCACAGACACGGCGTTCGTATTTTAATCGACGGCGCTCAGTCGGTAGCACATATACCGGTAAATGTCTCGGCACTCGATACAGACTTCTTCGTATTCTCCGGACATAAGATTTTCGGTCCTACCGGAATCGGTGTCGTATACGGCAAGAAGGAACTTTTAGAAGCCGCAGAGCCTTATCACGGCGGCGGTAATATGATAGCTGACGTAACATTTGAACGCACCATTTACAACCCCATCCCGAATAAATTCGAAGCGGGTACGGGAAGTATTGCGGATGCTGTAGGACTTGGCGCAGCACTTAAGTATCTGACGGATATAGGCATGCCCTGCGTATATCGCTGGGAGCATGAGCTGCTGCAGTATGCAATGAAGGAAATGAAGACCGTAAAAGGACTTCATTTAATCGGCACGGCGCTTAACAAATCATCGGCACTTTCTTTTAAACTCGACGGTTATTCCGACGAGGAAGTAGGAAAGAGACTCGACGGATACGGAATAGCGGTACGTACCGGTCATCACTGCGCACAGCCTGTATTAAGGCATTTCGGTTATGAATCTTCTGTAAGACCGACAATCGCTTTATACAATTCGCCGGATGATATTGATGCACTTGTAAAAGTATTAAAAACATTTGCGTAAAGAAAAGGTATCGGGCATCGAAAGGTGCCCGGTACCGAAGAAAAAAAGAAAACGGGTATGGCAATGGAAGAAATCATAAAAGAAAACGAGATAAGCGAAATAGTTAAAATCGTATTGGACGATTATAAAGGCAGCAAAAACATTGATGTCATGAACCTTTATAACAACCCAAGCAAAGCGGAAGTAACGGAACTGGTCAAAAATCTTTTCAGACTGGTATATCCGGGTTATTACAAGGATAAATCTTATAAAATATACAATCCCGACAACTCACTAGCGGTTACCGTCGAGGATATCTTTTATCATCTTAACAAACAGGTAACGCTTGCTCTTGATTTTTGTAAACTGAGGGGAGAGATGACCGAGGAAGACAGAAAAATCGAAAGTTATCGTATCTGTAAGGAATTCTTTTATAAGATTCCCGGCATAAGAAGAACTATTGAAACAGATCTTCTGGCGGCTTATGACGGGGACCCCGCGGCAGGCTGCTTTGAAGAAATAATACTCGCTTATCCGGGTCTGGTGGCAATAACGGTTTACCGTCTGGCACATGAGTTATATCTTTTAAGAGTTCCCGTAATACCCAGGCTTATGACCGAATATGCACATTCCAAGACAGGAGTGGATATTCATCCGGGCGCGACGATAGGAGATTATTTTTTCATAGATCATGCGACCGGAATAGTAGTCGGAGAAACTTCTGTTATAGGAAGCCATGTAAAAATATATCAGGGAGTGACCATTGGTGCGTTATCGACCAGAGGAGGCCAGAAGTTATCCGGCAAGAAGAGACATCCAACCATCGGAGATAACGTTACGATTTATGCTGGAGCCTCAATTCTCGGTGGTGAAACCGTGATAGGAAACAACTCCATTATCGGTGGCAATACATTTATCACGTCATCCGTGCCCGAGGGAACCAGAGTGAGCATCAAAAATCCCGAAATGGAGTATCGCACAAGGGATAATGTGGTTAAAACCGAAGAAATAAAACAAAGCGACGAATGGTATTACATTATCTGATGAAATTCGGATGATGAGTATTTATAAAAGAGGAGAATAAAAATGAACATAACAGTAGCAGGAGAAAAAAAGGACGTAAAAGAAGGGCTCACCGTAACGGAACTTATAGCATCCGAAAATGTTGAAACACCGCAGTATGTGACAGTTTCCGTCAACGAAGAATTCGTTGAATCGGGCGAATTTGATACAACGGTTTTAAAAGAAGGCGATGTGGTTGAATTCCTGTATTTTATGGGCGGAGGCAGATAATGGCTTTTACGAACGAACAGCTGGAGAGATATTCCAGACATATTATTTTAAAAGAAATCGGTGCCAAAGGGCAGAAAAAATTATTAAACGGAAAAGTCCTGATAATAGGTGCCGGCGGATTGGGTGCTCCTGCGGCTTTGTATCTTGCGGCAGCAGGTGTCGGAACAATAGGTATAGTTGATGCGGACGTGGTTGATTTGTCGAATCTTCAGCGTCAGGTAATCCATACAACCAACGACATCGGAAAGAGAAAGGTTGAATCCGCAAGGGAAACAATGAATGCCATCAATCCGGATGTTAAAGTAAATACATATCATGAATTCGTTGCAAGCGACAATATTATGGATCTGATAAAAGACTATGATTTTATCCTCGACGGAACGGATAATTTCCCGGCCAAATTCTTAATCAACGATGCATGCGTGATGGCGAAAAAACCTTTAAGTCATGCAGGAATCATCAGATTCAAAGGCCAGCTTACAACCATTATTCCCGGGGAAGGACCCTGCTACAGATGTATTTTCAAGAATCCGCCACCCAAGGATGCGGTACCTACCTGCAAGCAGGCGGGTGTAATAGGTGCGATGGGCGGAGTAATAGGTTCGCTTCAGGCGATGGAAGCCGTGAAATATTTAACCGGTGTAGGCGATTTGCTGGTAGGATACCTGCTGACATATGATGCACTTAAGATGGAGTTTCACAAGATTAAACTTCCCGCAAGAGGCGAGGGATGTGCGGTTTGTTCCGATCATCCGACAATCACTGAGCTCATTGATTATGAACAGCCCGCGTGCGAATTGAAGGCGCATTAAAAAGGAGCAGACATGACGGTTACGATAAACAAAAACGATTATGAAAGAATACTGGCACATGCCAGGGAAAATCTTCCCGAAGAGGCGTGCGGACTGATAGCCGGAATCGACAGGGAAGATGGTGTAAGAGAGATTAAAAAAGTATATCTTCTGACAAATATCGATCATACAAACGAACATTTTTCAATTGATCCGAAGGACCAGCTTGCTTCCATCAAGGATATGAGAGCAGAGGGATTAAAACCTCTCGGTAACTGGCATTCCCATCCCGAATCACCGTCACGTCCGTCCGAAGAGGACAAGAGATTAGCGAATGATTCTAACGCAAGCTATCTTATTTTATCCCTTGAGGAAGCGGACAATCCGGTTCTGAATGCTTTCCATGTGGAGAGTGTGAACGGAGAAAAAACAGTTCGCAAAGAAGAACTTACAATTATTTGAGATAAGGAGAAAAGAAAATGGCAAATCCCGAATTTGAAGTAGACGACGTAATTGATATTACCGATGTTAACTGCCCTGTAACGTTTGTAAAAACCAAGGTGGCACTGGAAGAACTCGATGAAGGGCAGATTCTGCAGGTACATATTAACGACGGAGAACCTATTCAGAACGTTCCCAGAAGCGTCAAGGAAGAAGGGCATGAGATATTAAAAATCGATGATAACGGCGACGGAACTTTTGAACTTTTTATTAAAAAGGTCGGAGATTAATCATATCAGAACAGAAAATCATAAAAGGAGCAAAAAATGGCAACAATAATTGTGACAGAATCCAATTTGGAAGAAATCAAAGCAAGTGACAAAACGGTCTTACTGGACTTTTATGCCGATTGGTGTGTTCCCTGCAAAAGACTGGGACCCGTTTTGGAGGATATATCCGAAGAAAATCCCGATATTATAGTCGGAAAAATCAATGTTGAAGATGAACCTGATATTGCCGAAGAATTCGGCATTATGAGTGTTCCCACTTTAATCGTTTTAAAATACGGGGACGAAGCGGACAAAGCCGTAGGTTTCAGAACAAAAGCGCAGATACTTGATTTGCTGGATTAATTCTTTTTCTTTACTGAATATCCGAATTTTCCGATTTTTTTACCAAGACCGAAGTATTCGCCATGAGAATATGTGACAAGTTTCGATGAGTTGAGTTCGAACTTACCGTTTTCATTCATATACTTATCATCGACCGTCACGCCTACAACCTCGGCGATGAACATATCATGACTTCCGAGTTCTTTGATTTCTTTTACCTTGCAGGCAAGATTCAAAGGGCTCTCTTTTATTGCGGGCGCATTTACACCTTCGATTGCAATCGGTGTCAGGCCGCATTTCTTGAATTTATCCGTATCTCTGCCGGATTTGACTCCGCAGTAGTCTGTTGCATATGTCAAATCTTCGGTCACCAGATTGATGACGAATTCTCCCGTATTTTTTATGATGTCGTGAGAATAACGTTCTTTTCTGACGGATATCGAAACCATTACGGGATCCGAGCAGATGGTTCCTGCCCATGCGACTGTAATTATATTAGGTTTCTGATTCTTTTCCTGACAGCTGATCATAACGGCGGGAAGGGGATAAAGCATATTTCCGGGTTTCCAGTTTATTTTAGACATTTGTGCTCCTAATTTGATTCTTTTATGATAGAAAATCTTTTGCGTTTATTCAGAGATTTTCGATGCGAATTCATCTATATCGCTGTCGGTTCCGTCGTTCTTTCTTGCAAGCGGATCATTGAAAATGCCGGTTATTTCAAACTTTTCGATTCCGATGAGTTTAGCCATTTTATCAAAGGATTTTTCAGCGCCGCTTCCGCCCTGACATGCAAATGCAGCGAGAGATTTTTCAGCAA
>CACWZK010000038.1 GCA_902765365.1 uncultured Lachnospiraceae bacterium | reverse complement strand
TGAATTAACCGACTTTTCAAGTTAAACTTAAGTAGTGCGAAAAAGACAGAAAATATCGTCTTCGCAAATAATAAAATTTGTGAGGTACTTATGAAAAAGATAGGACTTGTAGGCGGTACGGGACCGGAGTCAACGGTTATGTACTATAAGAAATTAAACAGTGAAATAGATTTGCTGACAAACGAAGGGAGCTGCCTGACATCGCTATTGAGAGCGTTGATTTCAGAAGGGCTTGGAATTATGTTATAAACGGGGAAACCGACAAACTGACGGACTATATGGCAGAAAAAGTTAACAACCTGGCTTCATCCAATGCAGAAGTTATTTCTTTAACTGCGGTAACAATGCATATGGTATACGATGCAGTTGTCGAAAAAACGGGCGTTTCTCTTGTAAGCATTCCAAAGGCTGTTTGCGAGGAAATTGTTGCAAACGGAATTAAAAAAGTAGGTCTTTTCGGAACCCTCGCTACGATGGAACAGGACTATATGAAAAAAGACCTTATTGAGAATGGTGTTCAGGTATTTGTTCCGAATGAAGAAGAGAGAGCTCTCATCGGCAAAAGGATTTACGAGGAGCTTGAAAAAGGCATCGTAAAAGAATCGACCCTTGCCGAATTAATAGGCATTATCAACAGAATGAAAGAAGATGACGGCATTGAAGGACTTATTTTAGGATGTACCGAACTTCCTTTGATTCTTAGCTCGGATAACTGTCCCGTGAAGTGCTTTGATTCGGTTGAGGTGCATTTGAAAAAGCTTATAAAGCTGGCGATGGAATAACGAATGAAAAAGAAATTATTTGTCGGATTTAAAGGAAAGAATAATTCATCGAGTATGCTTGTGAGTTCGATATCATCGGAGCATTTTTTACTGACCAATTCTTTCGAAGGAGTAAGAAAGGATATTGATGAGTTATTTGAAGATTATGATGAAGTATATTTGTTTGGAGCAGATAAAAACTTAAGCGATTCTTTTAGGATTGAGAGGCTTGCAGAAAAAGGTGGCAAGAGGCTTAAATCCAAACTGGATCTGGAGAAAGTAAAGGAGCAATTCGCTTCTTTTAGAATCAAAGCCGAAATATTAAACACTCCGACAAAATACCTATGCAATGATGCATACTGGTACCTGCTTGAAAAGTATAAGGGAAATGCGGTTTTGATTCATATTCCGACCGTAAAGAATTTTAAAGAAGAATGGATGTCCGACGTTAAGAAGGCGATAAAAAGTGCGAGTAAATGACGGAGAAAAAAATAAATATTTTAATTAGAAGAAAAACAGGAGAGCGCGATGAGCGAATATATAATTAGAGATGTTCGGATTGAAGACGCCGAACGACTGGTTGAAATCTATTCATATTATGTTTTAAATACAGCCGTTTCATTTGAATATGAAGTTCCCTCGGTCAGCGAATTTGAAGAGAGAATAAAGCATACCACAGAGAAGTATCCGTACCTTGTATGTGAAAAGGACGGAAAGACAGTAGGATATGTTTATGCTGGGGCATACAGTGTGCGTGAGGCATATGCCTGGACTGCCACCACATCGATTTATCTTGATAAGGACTATCGAAGACAGGGCATCGGAGCTTTGTTATATAAGGAAATTGAAAAGCGTCTGAAAGAAAAAGGCATTATCAATCTTTTAGCAGGTGTTGCTTATGTGGAAAATGAGGATGAATATCTTTCGCACGACAGCTGTAAATTCCATGAAAATCAGGGCTACACGGAAGTTGCACATATGAAAACAGTGGGCAGGAAATTTGACAGATGGTACGATCTTTTATGGTATCAGAAAAAAATATAAGAGGTAGGAAATGACACACAAAGAAAAAGCATTAGTTTATTTTGGAAACAAATTTCATTGTTCGCAGTCTGTCCTGGCTGCATTTGCGGATGAGGTCGGACTGACTGAAGAGCAGGCATTAAAACTCGGAGCTTGCTTTGGCGGCGGAATGCGTCAGGGCGAAGTATGCGGCGCTGTTACCGGAGCACTGATGGTTTTGGGAATGCTATACGGTCAGCACGACAAGGATGATCTGGAAAGCAGAATGACGGCAAACAAAGTGAATGATGAGATGATGAAAAGATTCAGGGAAAAGAACAAAACATATATCTGCAACGATTTGCTCGGATGTGATATTTCGACACCTGAGGGAGCACAGCATTGCATAGAGAATAAACTCTTCACGGAATTTTGTCCAAAGATGGTTGAAAGTGCGGTTGATATACTTGAAGAGATAATTGCGGAGAATAAGTAAACTATGAAAATGAATTTTTTTACGGCCTTGAGCAGGCGAAAAAATGATTGTACAAATTTTCCTTTTTCGGATAAACCCAATACAGCTTGTTTTACCTGCAGTCACGTGTTAGAGGAGCATAAACCTATCTTATATGTATCTCATGATGAAGACGGATACTGGTCGTTTCTTTGCGGCGGAAGTCATACAGAAAAAGAAATGAGGCTGGTTGCGCTTTCTGAGATTTTGGATATTGACGGTTCCATGGCGGCTTTGGCGGGCCTTGATTACGGTCAATATGCAGAAGCTGAGGAAGAGAAAGGCAATTGGATTGTAGGGAGAGAATAATTCATTATTCAAGTATTCTATTTAGAGGGAACTACGCGCGGATTAATGTAATGTTGAAGAAGGCGCGTAGTTTTTTTTATGAGGTTAGGCGGGACTACACGCACTTAGGACATTTATTGAAATAGGCGCGTAGTATTCCCGGAACAGGCGGGCGAGATTACGCGCATTTAGGGCATTTAATGAAATAGGCGCGTAATATTCCCGGAACAGACGGTCAGGATTACGCGCACTTAGGGCATTTAATGAAATAGGCGCTTAAATTGGTAAAAAATCATAAAAGAATTAGCATGCAATTAGTAATATTTCACAATAAAAAGGACAAAAGGTGGAAAAGTATGTGTATTCTGCAGATTGTCCGGGGAAAAAGACCATGCTATAATCAGTAAAACTTCAAGAGGGGTCACAATCACGAAGGTACAGACTTAAGGGGCAGACATAAAGAAAGGAAGTGATTGTATGAACTACATTATTGAAATCGAAAAAGGTCTTTGGTTTCTCGGATGGTCACCACTTGACGGAACTATGCAGACAACCGAAAAAATCGGACTGGCCTATCGCATGAGAAGAACAGTAGCGGTAAGAACTCTTCCTAAGGTTGTCGAACATTACGGCAGCGGTCACATAATGGCATCAGCGATTTAACCAAATATAATTAACAAAGATGGAATCTTCCGGCAAAAGTCGGAAGATTCTATTTTTTTAAAAAATTTTTTAATTACCTATTGACATAGTAGGTTGAAAGTTGTATTTTATATTTACCGACTAAACAGGTGGGTAAAAAAACAACAAATTTCCAACAGGAAAGACGGAGATTAAAATGGCTAAAGATTACATTATTGATTTTGTAAAAAACATACTTCTGATTCGAATGTGTTCACGATGTCGATGTTGCTTCTGACATCCAAAGCTTTATAAGAAACAAGAGAAAATGAACAAAAAGAACAAATGATAAAAAAACACAATTCGAAAGGAAATAAATAAAATGAGCGATTACAGATTTGAAACTTTACAGATACACGTAGGACAGGAGAGCCCCGACATCTCCACAGATGCAAGAGCGGTTCCCATTTATGCAACCACATCTTATGTATTTAAGGATTCCAAGACTGCTGCAGGCAGATTCGGACTTACAGAGAGCGGTAACATTTACACAAGACTTATGAACCCCACTTCCGATGTATTCGAGAAGAGAATCGCAGCACTTGAAGGCGGCATCGGAGCACTTTCCACAGCATCGGGTTCATCCGCAATTACATATGCAATTCAGAATATCGCAACAACAGGCGATCACATTGTAGCAAGCAAGAACCTTTACGGCGGTTCATATAACCTCCTCGCACACACACTTAAGGATCAGGGCCTTACAACAACATTTGTAGATCCTTCCGATCCCGAGAATTTCGAAAAAGCCATTAAAGACAACACGAAACTTCTTTATGCGGAGACTCTTGGCAATCCCAACTCGGATATAGCCGATCTCGAGGCAATTTCGGCGATTGCACACAAACACGGAATTCCGCTTATAGTTGATTCGACATTTGCTACTCCTTATCTTCTTCGTCCGATTGAACATGGTGCTGATATCGTAGTACATTCGGCTACCAAGTTCATCGGCGGACACGGAACCGTAATGGGCGGCGTTATCGTAGACAGCGGTAAATTTGACTGGGCACAGAACGACAAGTTCCCCGGACTTTCAAAGCCTAATCCTTCATATCACGGAATCGTATTTACCGATGCAGTCGGCGCAGCCGCTTACATCATAAAACTCAGAACAACTATCATGAGAGATCAGGGAGCTGCATTATCTCCTTTCAACTCATTCCTTTTAATCCAGGGTCTTGAAACACTTTCATTAAGAGTTGAAAGACATGTGGAGAATGCGCTCAAAGTAGTTGATTACTTAAGCAAACATCCTCAGGTAGAGAAAGTAAATCATCCTTCGGTTGAGGGCGGCAGACAGAAAGAACTCTATGATGCTTACTTCCCCAACGGAGCAGGTTCAATCTTTACATTCGATATCAAGGGCGATGCAAACACAGCAAGAAAGTTCACAGAGAGCCTCAAACTCTTCTCACTCCTTGCAAATGTTGCGGATGTTAAATCACTCGTTATTCATCCTGCATCAACCACACATTCACAGCTTAGTGAGGAAGAATTACTTGATGCCGGCATCAGACCTAACACAGTAAGACTTTCAATCGGTACAGAGCACATCGATGATATCATTGAGGATCTCGAGCAGGCATTTAAGGCAGTTTTATAAAAACAAATCATAAAAGAAGAAAAAAGAGTATAATATATACGATGAACTTTGGTTCGGAAAGGAATTAATCATGGGAAAAATATATACATCAGCAGATCAGTTAATAGGAAAAACTCCTCTTTTGGAGCTCACACATATCGAAGAAGCAGAGAAGCTTGAAGCAAAGATTTATGCAAAGCTTGAGTACTTCAATCCTGCAGGCAGCGTAAAAGACAGAATCGCCAAAGCCATGCTTGACGATGCAGAAGCAAAAGGACTTATCAACAAGGATACTACAATCATCGAGCCCACATCGGGTAACACAGGTATCGGTCTTGCATCCGTTGCAGCAGCAAGAGGATATAAAATTATCATCGTCATGCCTGAAACCATGTCGGTTGAAAGAAGACAGCTTATGAAAGCTTACGGTGCAAACCTCGAACTTACAGAAGGCTCAAAGGGTATGAAGGGTGCCATTGCAAAGGCAGAAGAACTTTCAAAGGAAATCCCCAACAGTTTCATCCCTTCACAGTTTACAAATGCAGCAAATCCCAAGGCTCATTTTGAGACCACAGGTCCCGAAATCTGGGAAGATACAGACGGAAACGTAGATATCTTTGTAGCAGGTGTAGGTACAGGCGGAACCGTTACAGGTGTAGGCGAATATCTTAAAAAACAGAAAGCAGGTGTTAAGGTTGTAGCCGTAGAGCCCGCAGATTCACCCGTTCTTTCAAAAGGAACAGCCGGCAGCCACAAGATTCAGGGCATCGGCGCAGGATTTGTTCCCGAAGTATTAAATACAAAGGTTTACGATGAAATTATCGCAGTTACAAACGACGCCGCTTTCGAGACAGGAAGACTCGTAGGCACAAAGGAAGGCGTACTCGTAGGTATTTCATCGGGTGCCGCACTTTTCGCAGCTATCGAACTCGCAAAGAGAGCAGAAAACAAGGGCAAGAACATCGTGGTTCTTCTTCCCGACACAGGAGACAGATATCTTTCTACAGCTCTTTTTGCCAATTAATTGAGGTAAATATTTTATGATGGTTTCCACAAGGGGCAGATACGCGCTCAGGGTTATGATTGATATAGCGGAGCATTCGAACGGCAATTACGTGGCTATGCATGAAGTTGCCGACAGGCAGGATATATCGCTTAAATACCTTGAAAGAATACTGCCGATGCTGGTCAAGGCAAAGTTAATAGAGGGAGTACACGGCAAAGGCGGCGGTTATCATTTGACCAGAAAACCCGCTGAGTATACGGTCGGCGAAATATTGAGACTGACCGAAGGAGATCTCGCTCCCGTAAGCTGCTTGGACTGCAGGGGTTCTGAATGCGACAGAAAAGAAGAATGCAGGACGCTTCCCATGTGGGAAAAAATCGACAAAATCGTAAACGATTACTTTGACTCGGTTACCATCGAAGATCTGATGTACAAAGACATAACAGCCAACATATAGTTAAAAGATAAAATCAAAAGAGAGGTTACAAAAAAGTGTTTTTAAACCGATAAAACATATGTATGGTTTAACAGAATCAGAGGTGGAAAATGGCGGACATAAACGAACTTATTTTACAAATCGAATCAGCTGCACTGGATGATAAATTTACGGATGTTTACAGGGACATAAATGCCGTCGGATACCAGAGAGACAGATACATCAATGCTCTCACCAAGTTCTCGACGTATTATAAAAATACCGACGTGAATATATTTTCCGCACCCGGAAGAAGTGAGGTAATGGGCAATCATACCGACCATCAGCACGGCGAAGTCCTGGCGGCGGGAATCAATCTTGATGCGATTGCAATCGTCGGTAAGACCGAAGGGAAATTAATCAGAATAGTATCGGGTCCTTATCCGATGATGAAAATAGATATAGGCAACCTGAATAAGCAGAAAAGCAAAAAAGCTTCAAGTGAAGCGCTTGTGGAAGGCATCTGCAAATACTTATTCGACAGAGGTTTCGAAGTCGGAGGTTTCGATGCTTATATTACAAGCGATGTAATAGTCGGCGCCGGACTTTCTTCCTCGGCCGCATTTGAAACACTTATCGGAACGATTGTCTCGCATCTTTTCAACGGCGGAATCATAAAAGATACCGAAATAGCCATAGCCGGACAGTATGCCGAGAATGTATATTTCGGCAAACCCTGCGGACTGATGGATCAGATGGCCTGTTCGCTCGGCGGACTTGTGCATGTTGATTTTGCCGATGAGAGCAATCCCGTATCCGAAAAGATTATGTACGATTTATCGGACAACGGATATTCGCTCTGCATTACCGATACCAAGGGTTCGCATGCGAATTTAACCGATGAATATGCAGCCATTCCAAAGGAAATGAAGGAGGTTGCATCTTTCTTTGGCAGGGAGTATTTACTCGGAGTAACGCTTGATGAACTGCTTGCAAACGCTTCAAAAATCCGTGCGCAGTTTTCGGACAGAGCGCTTCTTCGTGCGATACATTTCGTAAATGAAAACGAGAGAGTAAAAAAAGGTGTTGCGGCACTTAAAAACAATGATACAAACGAGTTTTTAAAACTGATAAGAGAGTCCGGCAAATCGTCGTTTGAATATCTTCAGAATGTGTATGCGGTGAATGATTATCTCAATCAGAATCTGTCGCTGGCACTTGCAATCAGTGACAGTATTTTGGATAAAAACGAGGAAGCATTCAGAGTTCACGGCGGCGGATTTGCAGGTACGATTCAGGCGTTTGTCAAAAACGAAAACGTAGGCGTCTACAAGGAAAAACTTGACGCCGTATTCGGAGAGAATTCCTGCCATGTTCTTAACATTAGAAAGTATGGCGGAATTCGCATTGTATAAATGATTTAGAAATAATTCTTTAGTGAGGGTTACGATGGGCAGAAGAATTTATCTTAACAACGACTGGTATTTTAACGAGTCTTTTTCGGATGAAATGTTACAGCCGGGTTACGACTATACGAAAAATGAGTGTGTGAGAATTCCGCACACCGTAAAAGAAACTCCCCTGCACTATTTTGATGAGCATGAATATCAGAAAGTAGCGGCGTATTTCAGGGTTATTAATGCGCCCGAAGAATGGCGCGACAAGGATGTTTTTCTGACATTCGATGGTGTTTTACATTCATGCACAGTTTATATTAACGGTAAAGAAGCGGCGACTCATTTATGCGGTTATACCGCTTTTACAATAAATCTCTGCGATTATTTAAAATTCGGCGAAGACAATATCATCACGGTTAAAGCAGACAGCAGAGAAAATCAGAATTTACCTCCCTTCGGGTTTGTAATCGATTACATGACCTACGGAGGCATCTACAGAGACGTCTATGTCGACGTAAAAGAAAAGGCACATTTCGATGATGTTTTTGTATCGGGCGATGCGAACGGTAATCTTCGCGTACAAATATCCGCGAGCAAGGATGCCAACGGAATGATTGTCGAAAACTCTCTGGTTTCCCTTAAGAAAAACGAAAACGGAATACTTGTTTCGGCAGATGAAAAAATCCTCTCTGAAGGCGAATACTATCCCGATGAAGGAAGCGACACATCCGTTAAAACTTATAAAATCGAAGCACCCGCGCTTTGGGATACGGTACATCCGAATCTTTATCTTTTACGAAGTGTATTAAAAGATGCGGCGGGAAAAACCGTTGATGAAAACAAAGTCAGATTTGGTTTCAGAAGCGCGGAATTTAAAGCAGACGGATTTTATTTAAACGGCGAAAAGTTTAAAATCCGCGGACTTAACCGACACCAGAGTTACCCTTACGTAGGCTATGCTATGCCAAAAAATGCGCAGGTAAACGATGCGAAAATATTAAAAAACGAGCTCGGTTTAAATGCCGTTCGTACATCGCATTATCCGCAGTCGCATTACTTCCTCGATGCATGTGATGAAATCGGACTTCTTGTATTTACGGAGATTCCGGGCTGGCAGCATATAGGCGATGAAGCGTGGAAGGATATAGCCGTTGAAAACGTTAAAGACATGGTGCTTCAGTACAGAAATCATGCATCGATTATTTTATGGGGTGTTCGAATAAACGAGTCCGTGGATGACGATGATTTTTACAAACGAACCAACGAAGTGGCTCACGCACTTGATCCGACGAGACAGACCGGCGGTGTAAGATGCTATAAAAAATCAAATCTCCTCGAGGATGTATACACATACAACGATTTTATCCACAGCGGAGGCAATCAGGGGTGCGATAAAAAATCAGCCGTCACAAGCGATATGAGCAAGGGCTATTTTATCAGCGAATACATGGGACATATGTTCCCGACGAAAGCGTTCGACTGGGAAGAGCACAGACTTGAGGATGCGATAAGGCATGCGAGGGTTTTAAACGATGTATCCGCGAATGACGATATAGCGGGAAGCTTCGGCTGGTGCATGTTTGATTACAATACGCACAAGGACTTCGGAAGCGGCGACCGTATCTGTTATCACGGCGTAACCGACATGTTCAGAAATCCGAAGATGGCTGCATATGTATACGCTGAAATGCAGGATGAAAATCCCGTGCTCGAGATAAGCTCATCGATGGATATCGGCGAGCACCCGGGGTGCAATAGAAACGAGACATATATTTTCACAAATGCCGATTCGGTTAAGATGTATAAAAACGATAATTTCATCAAGGAATACGTACATGAAAACAGGCAGTTCAAGAGTCTTTACCATCCGCCGATAAAAGTTGACGACTATATCGGAGACGTGCTTGAAAGAGAAGAAAAAATGTCTCCCGCACAGGCGAAGGACGTAAAAGATATTTTAAACGAAGTCGCTAAATTCGGCCTTTACAAAATGACGACTTCGGCGAAATTAAAAGCCGCAAAACTCATGCTTTTCCATCACATGAAAATGGATGATGCGGTACAGCTTTACAACAAGTACGTCGGCGACTGGGGCGGTAGCGCAACTACCTACAGATTCGAAGCAATCAAGGATGGAAAAGTCGTAAAAGAACTTAGAAAAGCACCGATGACCAAAGTGAATTTCGAAATAAAAGCAGACCATACCGATCTTAAGGAAGACAACACATACGATGTATCCTGCATACGAATAAAGGCGGTTGATGAAAACGGCAATCTGTTAAATTACTTTAACGATCCCGTAATTCTATCGATAGAAGGTGACGCTGCAATCATAGGACCAACTGTTATTTCCCTGTCGGGCGGTATGGGCGGTACCTATGTTAAGAGTATCGGAAAGGCCGGCAAAGCGAAACTTAAGGTGAGCGATAATTACGGAAAAGTCATGGGGATGACAGATTTTAATATAGCAATAAATGATTAAAAGTATTCGTTTCTGATAATGAGGAGAATTCTTAAATGGAAACGGAGGGAGTAATATGAAGCTTGGATTTAAAGAGAAATTTGCATACGGAATAGGAGCGGTCGGCAAAGACATGGTTTACATGCTTTCCGCGAGTTACATCCTGTACTATTATCAGGACATCATGGGCGTTTCCGCATGGGTAATGGGTATCATTCTTCTGATAGCCAGAGTTTTTGATGCGTTTAACGATCCCCTTATGGGAGTGCTCGTTGCAAAAACCAAAACAAAATTCGGCAAATTCAGACCGTGGCTCTTCATCGGTACGCTGACAAATGCAGTGGTACTCTTCTTCATGTTTTCGGCACCGCCAACACTTAATGCAAAAGGCATGATAGCTTACGCCGCTGTATTTTACATTCTCTGGGGTGTTACGTACACCATGATGGATATTCCCTACTGGTCGATGGTTCCCGCATTTACAGAGTCCGGAAAAGAGAGAGAAAACATGTCCGCACTCGGCAGAAGCTGCGCAGGTGTAGGTTCCGCAATCATTACGATTGTAACGGTTCTTGCGGTAGCAGCCATCGGTAACTTCGCACTTTCCAAAACAAACGATAACGTAACAAAACAATTTAATAATACATTCGATTATGACGGCGTGAGTGCTTACGTTGCAGAACTTGACGAAGCAGGCAACACTACAGGTAACGTGAAAGAAATCAGCCACGTTAAGATCGATGTAAAAGCCAGTGCAAAAGAGTTTGAAAACGAAACATCTTTTAACAACAGTAACTGTAATTTTGACGTTTTCTTTAAAAATGCAAAAGGATATACAACCGGCCAATATACAAAAGATGACTGTTCTATGGATATCGTTACTGACGATTTAAATTATAAAGCTTTGGCAGTAATCTATCTTTCAAGTGACAAGTTCGAAAAGATAGACAGTGAAGAAAGTTCTATGAATATTAATATTACTTCCACCAAGGAAGTTGACCGACTGGGCTTTAAATATTTCTCTTTGATTGTTGCGATTCTTTTCTTCATTTTCATCCTGATTACCTGCCTTCTCATAAAAGAAAAGTCAACCGTCGATGTACAGACCGCAAGCATAGGAGATATGTTCAAGGCACTTGTTCAAAACGATCAGGCCATGGCAATTGTTATTACAATCGTGCTCGTAAATTCATCCGTATACATTACATCCAATCTGCTTATTTACTTCTTTAAATACGACATCGGCGGTGCTTCTTGGCAGGGCAATTACACATTATTTAACACATTCGGCGGCGGCATTCAGATACTGGCGATGATGATTTTCTTCCCGATTATGAGGAAATTCATCAATACGCTTAAGATGTTTTATGTATCCGTTATTTCCGCCATATTCGGATATGTTGTTTTACTAGTAATGGCACTCTCGGGTGTAAATTCGGTTTATCTTTTCTTCGTTCCCGGATTTTTCATCTTCGGTGCCGTTGGACTTTTAAATGTCCTTGTTACAGTTTTCCTTGCAAATACCGTTGATTACGGCGAGATTAAAAACAACAGAAGAGACGAATCGGTTATCTTCTCCATGCAGACCTTCGTGGTTAAGCTTGCATCGGGTATTGCGGCGCTTGCTGCGGCAGTCAGCCTTTCGGTATTTAACATAAGCAAAACCGACGTAAGCTTTGAGGCTGTAGACGGAAGTCTTATAACCGGTCTTAAGACAATGATAGAAAACTTACAGGCAAGCGGTGCAGTTTCGGTATCGGGCGGTTCAATCATAGGACTCAGATTTGTGATGACCGTTCTTCCGATGATAGTGCTTGTAATCGCACTCTTTATCTTTAAGGCGAAATATAAACTGAACGATGAGAAACTTGCTGAGATTACAGCTAAAATAAAAGAAAGACGCGATGCAACTTCAAAAGAATAATTTAGATGAATGATGGAGCCTGGCTCACGCAGTGTGCCAGGCTCCGACAAAAAGGTAGAAATTATGATACTCACAAAAGACGGCAGATTTGTTCTTTCAACCAACAATACAACATATGCTTTTGACACACTTGCGACCGGGCATTTAGAGCATCTTTATTACGGCGCGCGCATTGATTTTTCGGACGATCTAAAAGAGTTTGAAGTAATCAAACCAAAGCGTGAATTCGCTCCGGGAAATGTCATCTCGTATGATGAAGAGCATCAGTCATTTGCGCCAGAAGATACATGCTTTGAAATATCATCATTCGGCAAGGGAGATTTGCGTTCTCCTTTTGTTGGCATAGTACATCATGACGGCAGCAGAACAAGTGATTTTATCTATGAAAGTCATGAGATAAAAAAGGGCAAAGATAAAAGAAAAACTCTGCCCGGCTCATATGATGAAAACGAGGAATGCGAAACCCTTATTATCACGCTTAAAGATAAAAGTTATGGCGTAAAACTTTTATTATATTACGTTGTCTACGAAGACAAGGATGTCATTGCAAGATATGCCGATTTGATCAACGAAGGAGAGGAAGAAATAAAGCTTGAAAGGCTTTTAAGTCTCCAGCTTGATATGAACGAATCGGACTACGACGGCATATTCTTTGCGGGAGCATGGGCGAGAGAAATGCAAAGTTACAGAACGCGCATTTCAAACGGCATGCATGTTAGCAGAAGCAACACCGGTACGAGTTCAAGCCGCGCTAATCCGTTTTTTATGATTGCAAAAGAAGAGACCACCGAAGCCATCGGTGAGTGTTTCGGATTTAACCTAATCTACAGCGGAAACCATATGGAAATCACCGATGCGAATTCGTTCGGAAAGGTTCGCATTCAGTCGGGAATCAATGACGAGGGATTTTTATATTCTCTAAAAAAAGGCGAAATCTTCGAAGCGCCGGAAGCTGTTATGTGCTATTCGGACAAGGGCTTTAATCTTTTAAGCAACCGCCTCCATGAGTTCGTAAGAGAGAATATTGTTCGCGGCGAATGGAAGAAGAAAGAACGCCCTGTGTTAATTAATAACTGGGAAGCCACATACTTTAAATTCGATGAGGATAAGCTCGTAAAAATAGCGAAAAAAGCTGCGGAAGTCGGCATCGAATTGTTCGTAATGGATGACGGATGGTTCGGTGAGAGAAACGACGATACGTCTTCTTTGGGTGACTGGGAAGTAAATAAAAAGAAAATCCCCGGCGGTCTGGACGGACTGTGTAAAAAAATCAACAAACTCGGTCTTTCTTTCGGACTCTGGGTTGAGCCTGAAATGGTAAATGTAAAGAGTAAACTTTATGAAGCCCACCCCGACTGGTGCCTCGCAAATCCCGATACTTCGCATTCCGAAGGACGTCATCAAAGAATCCTTGATCTGACGAAAAAAGAAGTCAGAGAATACTTAATCGAATCACTTTCAAAGGTATTCTCATCTGCCAATATAGAGTACGTTAAATGGGACATGAACAGAATTCTGTCAGACGTTTATTCACAGGGAATGCCTGCCGAATTTATGGGTGAGATTACGCATCGATATGTGCTTGGACTCTATGAAATTTTAGGAGAATTAACGAAGCGTTTTCCGAAGATTTTATTCGAAGGATGTTCTTCGGGTGGCAACAGATTCGACCTTGGAATTCTTTGTTTCTTCCCGCAGATCTGGGCATCGGACAATACAGACCCCATCTGCAGGAGCGAGATCCAGGAAGGCTTAAGTTACGGCTATCCGTTAAATACAATGGGCGCGCATGTTTCGGCATCGCCCAACCATCAGACGCTTCGAAAAACACCGATGAAAACAAGGGCTGCGATAGCATCCTTCGGGTGCTTTGGATATGAATGCAATTTAAGTGATTTTTCCAAAGAAGAAATCGATGAAATCAAAAAAGAAATTGCGCTCTACAAGACATACAGAGGCGTCATGCAGTTCGGAGATTTTTATCGTGGAGGAAAAGGCCCCGCAAGGCTTAATCCTTCGTCCTCGACAAGTGTTTTATCCAATCCTTCGGGAAGCGGCAATATAAGTGAATGGACGGTTGTATCAAAGGATAAAACATGCGCTGTCGGAATGATGCTTAAAAAACTCGCGCTTCCGAATACGCAGAATACAATCTACCATCCCAAGGGACTTGATGAGAATTTCGAATACCTCTTTGTTAACAAGGAACTTGAGTATGATATCAGGGATTTCGGAGATTTGGTAAACACGATTTCGCCTATTCATTTAAAGCAGAATTCGCTTCTTTTAGACATAATCGCAAAGAAGGTTAAACTACCGAGCGAAAAGGAAAACTATGTGGCAAACGGCAGGCTTTTATGCACCGCCGGTGTCAGACTCTGCCAGGATTATGCGGGCACGGGTTATAACGAAAATGTCCGCTATGCGCAGGATTTCTCCACCAAGATGTACATTATGGAAAAAATCGAAGAAAATGATTCCGATTCAGAAGCCGGGAATACTTGAAAAAATGCCCAAAATCCGATAAAATAGCACGTGGATTTAAACATACAAGGAGATATACCCATGGGAATAAATGTTGCATGCCTTGACCTCGAAGGCGTATTGGTACCCGAAATCTGGATTGCTTTTTCGAAGGCAAGCGGAATCGAAGAATTAAAGATTACTACAAGAGACGAGCCTGATTATGACAAACTGATGAAATACAGAATCGGTATTCTTAAAGAGCACGGATTGGGCCTTAAGGAAATTCAGGATACTATCGAAAAAATAGATCCGCTTGACGGCGCAAAAGAGTTTCTCGACGAACTTCGTGACAATATGCAGACCATTATTATAAGCGATACATTCGAGCAGTTTGCAAAACCTCTTATGAAGAAACTCGGCATGCCCACACTTTTCTGCAATTCACTTATTGTCGGCGACGACGGTATGATTACAGGCTATAAGATGAGATGTGAGAAGTCCAAGTTAACCACTGTTAAGGCTCTTCAGAGCTGCGGTTTCGATACAATCGCTACAGGCGACAGCTTCAACGACCTTGCAATGATTCAGGCTTCAAAGGCAGGATTTTTGTTCAGATCCACAGAGCAGATTAAGGCTGATTATCCCAATCTTCCCGCGTATGAAGAATACGCTGATTTGCTTGCTGCTTTTAAGAACGCCGCAAAGTAAATTAAATAATAAGCAGGTTTTGAACCGGTCTTTTGACAACCAAGAATTCCCTAAAATAGCCTCTTTGGAGGCTGTTTTTTTTGTTTTTTTCTTTTCCTTTTCGTGATTATTCACAAACTTTGTTTTTTTACTGTTTTCATATTGAATTAAGTCGTTTCGAATGATACTATACAATCAAATTCAGGACTTCTATCGTCGGATTCCCGATGCCGATAATATAGCCCGTATTTATCGGATTTTCCTGCTAACAATTAAATAAATTAATTAGCAGGAGAGCCGCCAGCCTCCTGCGTAAAGGAGGTACTATGGCAGATGAAAAAAACTATAATGATGGAAACAGAGAGTATCGAAGCGATTTATTTTCGATGCTTTTAAATGAAAAGGAGTATGCACTGGATGTTTATAATGCGGTAAACAATTCAGACTATGATAATCCCGATGATATTGAGATTATTACTCTTGAGCACGGTGTTTCGCTTTCAATAAGAAACGATGCGTCCTTTGTGCTAGATATGAGTGTGAACTATTATGAGCATCAATCGACTTACAATCCAAACATGCCTTTAAGAAATCTTATATACTTTGTAGAGGATGTAAGGAGAAAAGTCGAAAAAGAAGAAAGAAACCTGTTTGGGAAAACAAAGATAAAAATACCCACACCACATTTTGTCGTATTCTATAACGGAGAAGAGAAAAGACCTGAGGTTGAGATACAAAAGCTTTCGACATCTTTCTGTAAAGAAACGGATGAACCGGAACTTGAAGTAATCTGCAAAGTATATAACATCAACCCCGGGAATAATAAAGAGCTTTTAAAGAAGACCGAAGTACTTAGATCTTATGCATATATAGTTGAAAATATCAGAGATAAGAGTAAGACGATGTCTTTGAAAGATGCGATTCATACAACTATAGATGATTGCATCTCAAAAGGCGTTTTATGTGAATTTCTTTCTAAGAACCGCAGGAAGGTGGAGAAAGTTATGAATTTGGATTTTACATTTGAAAGACAGCTTGAACTTACCAGAAAAGAGGCAAGGGAACTAGGCCGTGAAATTGGGCTCGAAGAAGGCCTCGAAGAAGGCCGTGAGGAAGGCCGTGCGGAAGGCCGTGAGGAAGGACGTGCGGAAGGCCTTGTGGAAGGTCGTATCGCAAGTGTTTTATCTCTGCTGAAAAAGGGAAAAATAACCCTTTCTGAGGCAACGGAAGAGTTGGGAATTGATGAAACAGAAATACAAGAATTGTTACAAAAGGATAATTCATAATAAAGTATAAATCCGAACAATAATTGATTTAATCAAAACATAAAAAAAGGACTTTCGTCCTTTTTTTATTTCAATAATTCATATAATCTTTTAGCAGCTTCCGTGGTATCTTCCACACTTCCGAACATTGAAAATCTGAAATAACCTTCACCGCAGGCTCCGAAGCCTTCGCCGGGAGTTCCGACTACCTGGATTTTATTAAGTAAAAGATCGAAGAACTCCCAGCTTCCCATGCCATTGGGACATTTCATCCAGATGTAAGGTGAGTTCTTGCCACCGCAGTACCAGATGCCCAGTTTGTCGAGAGTTTCCATCAATATTCGTGCGTTGTTTTTGTAGATATCTATATTGGCGTGAATCTGCTTTAAGCCTTCTTCGGAAAAGACTGCAGCGCCGCCCTTCTGAATGATGTATGATACGCCGTTGGTCTTCGTTGTACGGTTTCTAAGCCACATTGCATTAAAATTCATGCCGTTTCGTTCAAGATCCTTTGGAATAACAGTATAGCCAAGTCTGGTGCCGGTAAAGCCTGCCGTTTTGGAGAATGAACAGATTTCAATCGCACATGTTCTGGCACCCTCGATTTCAAATATGCTGTGAGGCAGCGTATCGTCCTCTATAAAGGCTTCATATGCTGCATCGAATAAAATGACGCTGCCGTTCTTATTGGCGAAATTTACCCACTCAGAGAGCTTCTCACGGTCAAATACGGCACCGGTAGGGTTGTTGGGTGAGCAGAGATAAATAATATCTGCTTTTGTATCGTCATTAGGAAGGGGAACGAAGCCGTCTTCCTTGGATGATGAGAGATGAACTATCTTTCTTCCTGCCATTACATTAGCATCCACATATGCGGGATATGCGGGCTCGATTACAAGAGCGGAAGATGAGCGGTCAAATAAATCGAGGATATCTCCGAGCTCATCCGATGCACCGCTTGATACGAATACTTCCTCATCGGAAAGATTCACATTACGTCTATTATAATAATTTGCAATCGCACTTCTTAAAAAAGGAGCACCTGCTTCAGGCATATAGCCGTGGAAGTTTTCCTTGTTGCCCTGATCGTCTACGGCGCTGTGAAGAGCCTTTATTACTTCATCGCAGAGAGGAAGCGATACATCGCCGATACCGAGACGAAGCAATCTTTTATCGGGATTTTCTTCGAGGTATTTTTTTGTTTTTAAAGAAATATTGTAAAAGAGATATGAGTCTTTTAATTCTGCATAATGCATATTGGGTGTAATCATTTTAATCACCTTCGTTTTCTTTTATGATATTAATCTAATTTAACTTCACCTTCGTAAACAAATGTGGCGGGTCCCTGCATGGTAATTTCGTTATCCGAAGATATTGTAATCGAAAGCACTCCGCCGTCTAAAATAACGTGGATTGGAGTATCATAATCGCAGTATTTATTTAATACAGAGGCAAAAGCAGATGCACATGCGCCGGTACCGCAGGCCATTGTAACGCCGCTTCCACGCTCCCACACGCGCATACGAAGTTCGTTTCTTGACAGAACTTCAACGAATTCAACGTTTACACCGTCGGGAAATGCTTCGTGGTGCTCAATCACGGGACCGAGTGTAGTTAAGGGTGCGTTTTCAGCATCTTTTACGAAGATAACCGCATGAGGATTTCCTGTCGAAATGCTTCTTAATGTGACCTCGGGTGAATCAAGTGTTAATTCGCCTTTATCCTCGCCTTTGCCCATATCAACCGAAACGCTGACTACGCTTCCTGCCATAGTTTCGAGTGTAAGATATTTTATGCCCGACAGGGTATCGATTTTAAGTCTTGTTTTGTCGGTGTACCCTTTATCGTACACATACTTTCCGACACATCTGACACCGTTTCCGCACATCTTGGCTTCGCTTCCGTCTGCGTTAAAAATACGCATTTTAAAATCAGCCCTGTCGGATGGTGAGATATAAATCATTCCGTCGCTTCCTGCACCGAAATGCCTGTCCGACATTTTGATTGACAATTCTTCTATGTTTTCCGGTACTTCGCCGAATACGTACAAATAGTCGTTTCCGAGACCGTGCATTTTGGTAAAGTGCATTTTATTCCTCCTTTAGTTTTCCCCTAAAACCATTTATTCGGCATCGATTGTGGAGATGCCCATCGTCACTTCTTCGAGTACGTCAAGAAGCATTCTGACCGTATCAAGAGAAGTGAGCATTGTAATATTGTTCTGTGTTGCCTTAAGTCTTATGGCCACGCCGTCGCCGTAATGGTTGCCTGACAAAACGGCACGGGTGTTTATAATGTAGCTCACATAGTCCGAATTGATTGCATCAAGTATTTCATTGCTGCCTTCGGAGGGCTTGTGAAGTATTCTTGTTTTTACACCGTGATCTCTTAAAAACTCACCGGTAACAGTGGTGGCTTCGATGTTAAAGCCCATATTGTAAAATCTTTTAACGAGCGGAAGAGTTTCTTCCTTGTCTTCGTCTGCGACGCTGACCAAAACCGTTCCGTAGTTTTTAAGCTTAAGTCCCGAGGCTATCATTGCTTTGTACATAGCACGGTGGAGTTTTTTATCATATCCGATGGCTTCGCCCGTCGATTTCATCTCGGGTGAAAGATACGAATCCATTCCGCGCAGTTTCGAGAATGAGAATGCGGGAACTTTTACGTAGTAACGGGATTTTTCCTTAGGATAAATCTCTGTTATTCCCTGTTCTTTTAAGGACTTGCCTAGGCTTACGAATGTTGCGATATCGGCGAGACAGTAGCCTGTTGCTTTCGACAGGAAAGGTACCGTTCTCGATGAACGCGGGTTAACCTCGATGATATATACTTCCTCGTTCGGATCAACGATGAACTGTATGTTGTAAAGACCGATGATTCCGATGCCGAGACCGAGTCTTTTGGCATAATCAAGTATTGTGTTTTTAACCTTGTCCGAGAGACTGTACGAAGGATATACGCTGATTGAATCGCCCGAATGAACACCGGTTCTCTCAACGAGTTCCATGATGCCGGGAACGAATACATCGGTTCCGTCGCATACCGCATCGACTTCTACTTCTTTACCGCGGATATATCTGTCTACAAGTACGGGTTTGTCTTCGTCGATTTCCACGGCTGTTTTTAAGTATCTGATAAGTTCTTCTTCCTTTGCGACAATCTGCATTGCACGTCCGCCGAGTACGAACGAAGGTCTGACGAGTACGGGATAGCCGATTTCGGAAGCGGCCTTAATGCCTGCTTCGATGCTTGTTACCGCACAGCCCTTAGGCTGGGGTATATTAAGTTCTTTTAAAAGATGCTCAAACAAGTCTCTGTCTTCGGCTCTGTCAATTGCTTCGCAGCCTGTACCTATTATATTTACACCGCGTTCCGCAAGAGGATCCGCGAGGTTGATTGCGGTCTGTCCGCCGAGTGTGGCGATGACACCTTCGGGTTTTTCAAGCTCGATGATGTTCATTACGTCCTCGATGCACAAAGGCTCGAAATAAAGCTTGTCCGAACATGTATAATCGGTTGATACCGTTTCGGGATTGTTGTTAATGATAATTGCTTCGTATCCTGTGGATTTAATCGTCATTACCGCATGAACTGTAGAGTAGTCAAATTCCACACCCTGACCGATTCTGATGGGTCCGGAACCGAGAACAATGACTTTCTTTCTGTCCG
>CACWZK010000037.1 GCA_902765365.1 uncultured Lachnospiraceae bacterium | reverse complement strand
GATGACTATATCGAAGATCTTCTGATGACAACGACTCATCATTACATCATGTTCTTTACGAATATGGGCCGTGTATACAGACTTAAGACTTACGAAATTCCCGAATCCGGAAGAACTTCAAGAGGAGTAGCAATAGTTAACCTCTTACAGCTTAATCCCGGAGAAAAGATTTCGGCCATCATTCCTATAAAGGAATACGACGAATCCAGAAATCTCTTCATGGTTACCAAGAAGGGTACCGTAAAGAAGTGCCATATTACGGACTTCTCCAACATCAGAAAGAACGGACTTATTGCGGTAAGCTTAAGAGATGATGATGAACTTATAGAAGTTAAGTCAACGGACAAAGATACACTTATCTACCTTGTAACAAAGCAGGGTATGTGTATATGCTTTAAGGAAACCGATGTAAGATGCATGGGCAGATCCGCAATGGGCGTAAGAGGCATGAACCTTGCGGACGGTGATGAAATCATCGGTATGCAGCTCGACCACCAGGGCGAAACACTTCTTATTGCTTCCGAATTCGGTATGGGCAAGAGAACCAAGCTCGAAGAGTTCAACGTACAGAAGCGTGGCGGAAAGGGCGTAAGATGCTACAAGATTACCGAAAAGACCGGTGATGTGGTAGGTGTCAAAGCAGTTAACGACGATCATGAAATCATGATGATTACATCAGCCGGCATCATTATCCAGATTCCGATGAATGATGTATCGATTATCGGAAGACATACATCCGGTGTTAAACTTATCAATCTCGAAAAGGGCGTTAAAGTTGCAAAGATTGCAAAAGTCCGCGAGAAGATAAGTGACGGTAATGTAGAATACGACGAGATTGACGATGCACTTGAGGATATTCCCGAGGCAGAGGAAATCGAAGACGAAAACCTCATTTTCCCGGTTGAGGAAGAAGAGGAAGAATAAAATCCGATTCTAAAATCAAAGAAAGCTCCCGCAAATTGCGGGAGTTTTTTATGTATAAAAGGAGAAATGCTCACCGAACAAGTTCGATGAGCATTTCTTATTATGGAAGAGGGATATGTTATATTAAATAAAATTTAATATCAATGTTGGTGTTTTGTTTTTTTCTTTGAATTAGCATTTATCGACGGGAAAACAACATTCAGTATGAATGAAAAAACCGCAAACAGCAGAATCAGAATAATTCCGATTATCGATACACCATTTTCCATTATAAAGTTAACAAATGATGCTGCTGTCATAATAAAAAAACAAATTACAAAATCAATAGTCCGTGGTAGTTTTTGACACTCAAGTGTCCTACCTTTGTCATATTGTATTGTAATCTGTTTTATATAGTTTTTATACTGACAAATTCTACATTTTATCACGACAAACTATAGATTTTTTATTTAAAATCTGAAATTTGTCGGTTTTTTTACAAATTACAGCCATAAAACCTCGCTCAGGGTTTGTCTTATTCCTTCTTCATTAATGACAACAAGTTTTGCGAGGAATGTAGCTCTCTCATTATCACTCATTTCTTTGATGCGATCGGCCGCCTGTCCCTTATTCATATTGTCCTTTATTACGGACAATTCTTTGATCTTGGCTTCGAGTTTCCAGATTTTTTCCTGAAGCAGGACCTTTTTATCGTCAAACATGTCCGAAACTTCTTCTTTGGAGCATTTTCCGGACAAAATCCTGGATATCTCGTCCAGAGTAAAGCCCATGTCCTGCAATCCGATTAAAGCTTCCACCAGACGAAACTGATCGGGCGAATAGTAGCGATAGCCGGTGTTTTCGTCGACGTACACCGGTTTTATGATGTTCTTTTTCTCATACACGTGAAGCGCTTTAACGGAAATGCCCGAGAGTTTTGCGAGTTCACCTATTCTTAAAAGTTTTTCTTCGTTATTGTCCACTTATTTTTTCTCCGTCAGATTCTAAAATTTCCTCTATACGTGCGGCGCCGGAAAGATTTGTTTTCATTCCGTTTAGTCCCGCATTTACAATGAAGCTGCCTTTCATCATTTCTGCGCGGTACTGGGTGATTTTTAAAAGTTGTGGATAATCTTTTACGCCTACTCCCATCATACTATTTCCGCAAAGGAGTAGCAACACGTAACCGAGATTACCGGACATAATATTGAAAAATGAGGACCAGGCTGTGAGAGTGTGGGCTTTTACGTTCTGGCGGAGTATCTCTTTGCTGGCCTCCTCGACTTTTTTAAGAACGATCTCTTCGCCGTCGAAAACCGTGATTGATTCTTTGGCATTTATCACGGGCTCAATCCAGTTGGTATAATCTGCATACGATTCCTGGGATTTTTTTCTGTAATAGGGAATCTTTCTTATGATTATGATGCTGCTTAGTATAAAGAAAGGAACGGTCACAAGGATGGTCAGAATGTAAAGCGAAGGGTTTAATATAAGCAGAATCACGGATGAGAATAAAATATTAAAAGATGCGATTGCGGTATGCATAAAGTTTACCGGAGTCGTCAGATAATCATTTACGCGGTCGACATCGTTGTTTAGTCTCGTAATCAGATCGCCTGCGGAGTACGCTGCCATTTCCTCGCCGTTACGGGATAAAATGTGATTAAGAAGCCTGTTTCTAAGCCTTTTTTGTAAAAGCATATCCGCTTTTACGGAGACTGCGGCCCAGATTGTGACATTATATCCAAACAGAAGAACGGTAAAAAGAAGGAAAGTACCAAAGGTCTTTAAGAGATTTTCGCTTTGTCCTTTTTCGGTTAAGCGTATAAAAGATTCGAGCATATTGGCGGAAATCACGCCGTTTAAAAAATCGAAAGGAAGGCGCAGTAAAAGAATGAGAATAAAGAATCTCAACATTCCAATATCTTTTAAAATTTTCCAAACTGTTTTGTTCATGTTTTTTCCTTATATCTGTTCCAGATTTCCGTTAATTGACCGTTTTCCATAAGGAAAATACGGTCGTAGCCTTCGAGGTGTTTCTTTCTGTGAGTCACATGAACCACAGTTTTGCCTTCTGTAAAGTGATTGATGGCTTCGAGTACCGATGCGGCGTTTTCACCGTCAAGCGCGGAGGTCGGCTCGTCGAGTAAAAGGTTTTTTGAATCCTTAAACATAGCTCTTGCGATGGCTATACGCTGAGCCTGTCCGCCGGAAAGCTCGTCTGCGCTGTCTCCGATATAGGTATTAAGCCCTTCGGGCAAAGAATCAATCCATTTTTTAAGGTTAGCCGATTCGATGATTTTTTCTATTTTAGAATCCTCATATTCATGTCCCATAGTGATGTTTTCGAGAATTGAAAGAGGCAGGAGCATGGGAGACTGCATTACAACAGATACTTTTTTTATGATCTCCTCCGGAGCACGTATGCCATCGACAATTATTTCGCCCGAAGAAGGAACGTAAAGTCCTGCCATCAGTTTAAGAAGCGTGCTTTTTCCGCATCCGCTTTCTCCGACGATGCCGATTTTCTCGCCTTCGGCGACAAAAATGGAAAGGTTTTCAAATATGGATGCATTTTCGTAATTAAATGAAACATTTTTAAGTTCAATCATATTTTTCTCCGTTTATTCAATATCGATACGTGAAAGGTTGGTCGTAAATACCTTAAAATTGGCAATCCAGTTAGGCAGGTTCATGATTGACTCCGACAGGCTACCCTGCATTATTACAAAGACAATGAGTGTACCCATCAAAATGTCGCCTCGAATAACCATAAAGCCTCCGATCAATAATAAAAGAAGCAGCGGAATTCTAGATAACACACCCGAGAGAGTATTGTATAAAGCAGAGAGGCGGCCCATTTTCTCCCACTGTTTTTTCCAGACATCGAAACTTTCGTTATATGCATTAAGGCAAAGCTTTTCACCGCCGAAGATTTTTACGGAAGGAAAGGCGTGAATGAGAGAATATGCGACTTTATTCATTTTGTTTTTTTCGTTCTGGGCGAGCGAGACGATTGCAGAAAGACGCCTGCTTGAAAAACTGACGTAAATTAATATAAGAAGAGTCGGAATTAAAATTGCCAGTGTTAAAAGTACGTTTTGTAAAAGAAGATAAGCAGTTACAAGCAGAGCCATAATAAGCATTCCCGCAATGTCAAAAAGCGTATTTGAAAGATAATTGTTTGCCTGGGCGAGTTCATTCTGTGCAACGGACATAGCCAGGGAAGCGCTTGTTTTTTCTTTTACGGTTTTTTTAATCAGCCTTTTGGCATAGCCCATGCGAAGGGAGTGAGCCATTTTTTCGGTCGAAAGCCTTCCTATGTACTGCTTTAAAAGAAGCGTAAATGCGTTTGTTGCCATAAGGAGAGCGATAAGCAGTATAAAAGAAAGCTTAATCGAAGAGTGGCTCTCAATATGGTTGACCAGTTTTCCGATTAAATATACGAAGGTCATCTGTGACAGATTTGAAAGAATCGTCATAAGTATTCCCAGAGCAACCCATATTTTATTTCGTTTTATAAGTAAAAGAAGATTTGCCATTTTTTTACCGTTACTTTCTTTTATGAGCCGAATTACCTTTGTTAAGCCGAGTATAAACTCGGTCCCAAGGGACGAGTCAATCGTATTTTTAAGAAAAAAAGAAGGTTTTTCATAAAAGACTTGAATAATCAAAATAAAAGGCGCATTATATGAAACGTTAGATTTGGTTTCGAATTTTGGAAGGTTTTTATAAATCTTTGTTAGGAAGAGATGGAAGCATACAGTATATTTAAGGATCTTGCGATAATCATCATCGTGGCCAAGCTTTTCGGACTTATTGCCAGAAAATGCAAGGCGCCGCAGGTTGTCGGGGAAATAATTGCCGGTCTTTTAATCGGTCCCTGTGTTTTAGGATGGGTTCAGACCAATGATTTTATCCTGCAGATGGCGGAAATCGGCGTTATTCTCCTGATGTTTTCCGCAGGACTTGAAACAAATTTAAAAGACCTCGTAAAAACAGGTCCCATGGCATTTGGTATTGCATGTGCCGGAGTGTTTGTTCCTCTTGTGGGCGGAACACTGCTTTATATGTGCTTTTACGGATTTGACAAGGTTGGAAGCGAAGAGTTCTTCAGGGCACTGTTTATGGGAACGATTATGACTGCGACAAGTGTAAGTATCACGGTCGAGTCGCTTCGTGAGATGGGGTATCTTAAAGGAAAAATCGGAACCACGATTCTAAATGCGGCAATTATCGATGATGTAATCGGTATGATAGTTTTAACCGTAGTAATCGGATTTTACGATTCCGCGGCAAAGCCCGTAACCGTTGTATGTAACACGGTTCTTTTCACATGTATTTCGATTGTCGGCGGATTTTTCGCTTACAGAATATTCAAGAAAATCGACCAGAGATATCCGCATTCGCGCCGAATCACGATAGCGGGCCTGGCATTTTGTCTCATCATGGCGTACTCTGCCGAGAAATACTTCGGAATAGCCGATATTACGGGCGCTTACCTTGCAGGTATCATTCTCTGTAATATTCACGATTCCGAATTTATCGCAAGAAGAATGGATATCAATTCGTATGTGCTGTTCGGACCGATTTTCTTTGCAAGTATCGGATTAAAGACAAATATTAAAAATATTAACGGAGAAATACTTCTTTTCTCGCTTTGTTTCGTGGCGGTTGCTCTTCTTTCAAAGATTATAGGCTGCGGACTGTTTGCAAAGATTTGCAGAATACCGATGAAGCATGCGTTAAAAATCGGTGTTGGAATGATGACCAGAGGCGAAGTTGCCCTAATCGTATCGCAAAAGGGTATGAATGTCGGACTGCTTGATCCCGTTTATTTCACATCGGTTATCCTTTTAATTATCACTTCGTCAGTGCTTACGCCGATTCTACTGAAAGTACTTTATTCGAAGTGGCCCGAAACGGAAGAGGATTAAGGTTTTTGGTTGAAAAAAAGTCCTATGAATATTAAAATGACCTTATTACGCTAAGGTCATTTTTTAATATAAAAGAAAGAAATATTAATGAAAAATCTGAAACTCTGGACATTAAGATACACGCTCATAAATGTGCTTTATTTTGTTGCATTCTGTACGATTCATGCATATGCGGCGGTTTTTCTTTTAGACAAAGGATTTAACAATACGCAGGTCGGCCTGGCGCTGGCGTTATCAAATATTCTCTCTGTAATAGGCCAGCCGTTAGTGGCGGGAATCATCGACAAGGGTAAATTTCTTACAAACCGTCTGACGGTAATGTTTTCATCACTTTTCCTTTTGCTCGGCTCGGTTTTTTTAATATTTGTGAATACCGAAAAAGTGCCTATTTTTGTCGTTTTCGTTTTGATGTATACCATTCAGTTTGTGTATATGCCGATGATGATAGCAATGAATTTCGAGTATGCGAAGGCAGGCTGCAATATTAATTTCGGCCTTGCAAGGGGACTCGGCTCCGCGGGTTTTGCGGTAACAAGTTTTTTCCTTGGCAAAGCCGTCGAGAATTTCGGTACGAATGTGATTCTTTACGTCACGGTTGTCGCAATGACGATTATGGTTCTGCATGTTTTCTTTTTTAAAAAGCCGAAAACCGAAGAGGCTTTAGAGAAAGCAGAAATCATAAAAGAAGAGAAAGGAAGCGGCGGATTAATATCTTTTATAAAAAAATATCCGTTCTTTATCGTATTTTTAATCGGAACCGCGTGCTGTTACTTTGCACACAATATGATAAACGATTTTATGATTCAGATCATAAGAAATCTGGGCGGAAACGAGACACAGCTCGGATATGCCACATTTTTACAGGCAATTCTCGAACTTCCCGTCATGGCACTCATCGGATATGTGTTAAAAAAGATAAGCGAAAGACATTTGCTTGTTTTTTCCGCGGTATCTTTCTTTATCAAAACGGCGATTTTAATCTTTGCGACATCGATGATCGGAATGTATGTAAGCCAGTCATTCCAGATGTTTGCATATGCCGTGTTTATCCCGGTGGCTGCGTATTTTGCGGATAATGTCATGGCGGAAAACGACAAGGTAAAAGGCCAGGCATTCATCAACTCGGCGATTACGTTAGGCGGCGTTTTCAGCAATTTAATCTGCGGCAGACTCCTTGATGCATTCGGTGTCAAAACCATGATTTTAACAGGTGTGGCAGTGTGTCTTTTAGGAGTTGTAATAGTAGTGATTGCGATTTATCCGATGATGAAAAAAGTACCTAAAAAAGCATAAAAGGAAAAAGATATGGAACTTTGGGACATTTATGATATTCACAGACAAAAGACCGGAGAAATAATGGAGCGCGGCGCGGAATTTAAAGAAGACGCCTACACCTGCGTAATGCATGTCTGCATTTTCAATTCCGAGGGAAAGATGCTTATCCAGCAGAGGCAGCCTTTTAAGACAACATGGCCCGGGCTCTGGGATTTAAGCATAGGCGGTCATATCGAGGCGGGCGAGACTTCTGAAGATTCGGCGGAGAGAGAACTCTTTGAAGAGCTTGGAATAAAGAGGGATTTTTCGAATGAAAGACCTCATTTTACCATCAATTTTGTTCACGGCTTCGATGATTACTTTTTTCTTTTAGAAGATATCGATTTGGGTGAACTCACACTCCAGGAAACGGAAGTCAAAGCCGTAAAATGGGCAGGGCGCGAAGAGATTAAAAAGATGATCGATGACGGGTCTTTTATACCGTATTTTAAAAGTCTCATCGATTTTATGTTTGAATCGGTAAACGGCAGGGGCGCACACGTAAACGAGCCCGACAGATTTGTAAAATAAATGTTGACCATTCCCTTAGGGAATGCATTACGATAAAGAAAATATGAGTAAAAAAATTGCGATAATCGGAGGCGGTGTGGCAGGACTTTCCGCGGGAATTTATGCCGAACGCCTCGGATACGATACAACCATATATGAGAAAAATTCCGTCCTCGGCGGCAGTTTAAGCGGATGGTATCGAAACGGATACGGGATTGATAACTGTCTGCACTGGCTGACGGGTACAGCGGACGGTACTCCCACAAACCTTATGTGGAAGGAGCTTGGCGTAATCGACGAGGAAACCAAAATCGTTGAGAGGCCGTATTTAATATCTTCCGAAACGAACGGCGTGACAGTAACTTTGTGGAGAGATACCGAGAAGACACGTCGTGAAATGCTTGAGATTTCGCCCGAAGATGCAACGGAAATCAATCTTTTCATAGACTGCGTAAATGTAGCGAGCGATATCACGGCGAACTTATCGCATATTACGAAAATTGCGAAGACCGTGAACGAAGCAGAAACCGTGCTCTCGCATTTTGAGTTTGCGAGACGTGCCGTGCTTTACATGGGTCTTAATATTGAGCAGTGGGCCGAGAGATTTAAAAGTGAAGCAATTCGAAACCTTCTTTTAGATTTCAGCGCGAAGGAATACGAGTCCTACTGGCTTATCGTCGTATACAGTTTTTTTGCGAGCGGTAATGCGGACATCATAGACGGCGGTTCGATTAAAATCGCGGATAATCTCATAAAAACATATTTAAACGAGGGCGGCAGAATCGAGCCGAATATGGCGGCAAAGCAGATTGTCTTAAAGAAAAAGAAACTGCCGAAGATAGAAAAAAAGGTCAAGATAAAAACCAAGACGGCCGAAAAAATCATTTTTGAAAACGGAGAGGAAGTGACGGCGGATTATATTATCTGTGCCTGCGACATAAAATACGTTTTCTCGAAGTTAATCAGAAAGAAAGGCCACAAGCCGAGAATTTTCAAATACATAAAAGATCACAGAAAAGAATTTCCGATGTATTCGGCTTTCCACGTGGCATTTTCGGTGGACGGTCTCTTTTATGAGATAGGAGATTCCCTGGGATTTGCCTGCAATCCGATAGAAGTCGGCATGCAGGAAATCGACAGAATTTATCTTAAAAACTACCGCGAATACGGAGATTATATTGCACCCGAAGGCAGGACCGTCGTTCAGGTGATGGTCATCCAGTACGAGAAGGATTTTAAGTTCTGGAAGAAACTCTACAAATCCGACGTGAAAAGATACTATCTGGCCAAGAACAATATTGCGAAGGCAATCATGGCGGAGATAGTGAAAAAGTACCCTCAGTATGATGGTAAAATGGAAATTCTCGATACATGGACTCCGTATACTTACGCTTCGAGGAACAATGACACGAACGGTTCCTACATGCGTTTTATCACAACTGCGGTCAGCCGGAAAGCCAATATGTCGGCGGAAGTCAGAGGCGTGGAGAATGTGTTCCTGGCAGGTCACTGGCTAAGATATCCCGGCGGACTTCCGATGGCTGCACTTACCGGAAAAGCTGCGGTTGAAATAATAGAGGAAAAGAATAAACCGGTTCTTCCTTTTATAAACGAAATTGCGGGTAAAATAACCGATGTAAAGGATAATGTTGCAGAAAAGATAACCGATGTAAAGGATAATGTCGCAGAAAAGATAACGGATGTCAAAGACAACGTAAAAGAAAAAATAATCGACGTTAAAGAGAAAATAGGAAATTAATATGAGAAAAATACTGATAACAAATGATGACGGAATAGAAGCAGGCGGAATAATAAGGCTCGCGGAAGTTGCCAAAGAGTTTGGCGAAGTCTGGGTGATTGCTCCCGCGCACCAGCGAAGTGCGGCTTCACAGAGCATCACTTTAAGAGAGCCGGTTGAGATTAAGGCGCATGATTTTCCCGTTGAAGGAGTAAAGGCTTTTGCCTGCAGCGGAACTCCGGCGGACTGCGTCAGAGTCGGAAGCTTAAGCGTAATGCCGTATAAACCGGACGTTGTGCTCTCGGGAATAAACTACGGATATAATGTAGCCACGGATATTCAGTACTCTGCAACATGCGGAGCAGCATTTGAAGCGGCGTTTCAGGGATATATATCGATTGCTTTATCGGAAGATGCCCACAAATGCCATGATGTTACCGACGCATACATAAAGGAACTTCTTGAAGAATATATTGATGTAAAGCGGGACAGACATCAGATTTTAAACATCAATTTCCCGAGCGGAAAAGTCGGGGACTGTAAGGGAATCCGCAGAAATGTCGGAACGTCCTCGGATTCTTTTTATCACGACCGATACAAAATGCTTGAAGAAAAAGAAGACGGAACAAGAGTCTACATAGTGGATGGTATTTACAATGAAGATGCCGAGGAAGGAACGGACTTTAAGGCCGTGGTCGAAAAATACATCTCCGTCGGAGTGGTTAATAATATAAGATAAAAAAGAGAAAGAATATGAAAATTACGAAAAAGATATTGAGTGTTTTTCTTGCGGTTTTTATTGCAATAAATTTTTGTGCCTGTGGTTATAATGCAGGAGGAGACCCGATTACAGCAAGATGGAAAGTGGTTTCTTCAACCCTTAACAATACAACCACAAGCTTTACCGGATTCTGGGGTGTATGGGATAAGGTGAGCGGAATCAAGATACCGGAATTTACTTCGGACGGAAATACCTTTACGTTTTCCATGAGCGGCAAAGACCATACGGGACATATCGTAAAAAACGGCGATGTTTATGAGCTTTACTGGGATAATGCAAACGGTCCGCATGCTGTTTCGATGAGTACTGCTACCATTGACGGCGATATTCTGACCATTCAGATGACGGACGATTTGACTATGATTTTTAAGACAAAATAAAATTTATGCCGGGTGCATTCATGCGCCCGGCATTGTTATTGTTAAGGTTTCTGAATAATATATTTGTTAATGGGATTTCCGATGGCCGAGAATTTTGCTTCATATTCGGTCATGATATTGCCTTCATTTAACTTTTCATCGTGATGAAGGTCCCTTGTGAATGCAATCATTTTCCAGCCGGCAGCTTCGACTTCTTCGAGAGCAAAATCGAAAAGGTCGTTGTTGTCGGTTTTAAATTCGATAAAACCTGCATCTTTTAGGATGGTTTCGTATCGTTTCAAGAACTGGCGACTTTCAAGCCTTCTTTTAGCATGTCTGTCCTTGGGCCAGGGGTCAGAGAAATTAAGATAAATTTTGTCGACCTCGCCCTCATCGAACACGTCTGTTATATCTTCCGCATCCATTCTGATAAAAATAAGGTTGGGCAGAGGCTCTTCTTCCATTTTCTGAATAGCTCGTAAAAGAACCGAGGAGTATTTTTCGATACCGACGAAATTAATGTCGGGGTATTTCTGTGCCATAGCATAGATAAACTGCCCCTTGCCCATTCCGATTTCAATTTGGATCGGTTTATTGTTTGAAAAGTATTCTCTGACTTTTCCTTTTCTTTCGGTTTCGTCATGTATTACAAAATTGCTAGCGGCTATATATTCTTTTGAGCCGGGTACGTTTTTGAGTCTCATAAATCTTCCTTATATTCTAAATAAATCATATACCAATAAACGGTATAATTATACATTCTTTTAAAAACTTTTGACAAGTAAAAAATACTTATAAACAGGGCATTTGAAAGGGTTTTCAAAGGTCTGTTTTTCCGGGTTTTCGTTAATTTTCACAAACTTTGTTTTTTTATGGCTTTTATATTGATTTAAGTAATTTCGGATGTTACGATACAATCAAATTCAGGACATCTTTTCGTCGGATTCCCGACAATGGAGTTGCAAAGCAACTTTCCCTGAAAAATTCCTGCGTAAAAACAAAAAAAGAAGCAGGAAATATTTCCTGCGGAAAGGAAGTACTATGGGGTTAGACTCAAATGAAAAGATTCTTGCCGATTATAACGATGTTTTCGCCGATATAATGAACGTTTTTCTTTATGGGGGAAAGCGGGTAATCAGGGAAGAACAACTGGAGAATTCCAAGGACAGAAGTCAGTATAAAGCTGACGGCAAACTGCACGAACAGGAGCGGGATGTATCAAAGTTCTATAACGGGAAGGAAATTCGAATAGCATTCCTGGGTATAGAACATCAGAATTATGAAGATGCATACATGCCTTTAAGAGTAATTTCCTATGATGGAAGCTCCTACAGGAAACAGCTGTTAAAGAGTGATGAAAAAGGCAGTGGTAAAAAGAAAATCAAACCTTATCCTGTAATCACACTGGTTTTGTATTTCGGGACCAAACACTGGTCAGCAGGGAAATCTTTATATGAGGTTCTTGAAATACCTGAAGATATTAAGGAATATGTAAGTGATTATAAAATCAATGTTATTGAAGTAGCATTTCTAAATCAGAAACAGATTGATTTGTTTCAAAGTGATTTTAAAATTATTGCTGATTTCTTTGTACAAAAGAGAAAAAACGAAGATTATGTTCCTGCAGATGATCCGATTGAACATGTGGACGAAGTATTAAAAATGCTGGAAATTATGGTAGGGGATAACAGATATCCTCAGGTATTGGAAGCATTGAATAAGGAACGAGACAAGAAAGGAATAAGTATGTGTGAAGTATATGATAAAATAGAAGGCCGCGGAATTCAGAAAGGAATTCAGATGGAAAAGGCTAACACCGAAAAAGAAAGAAAGCGCGCGGATGAAGAACATGAACGCGCAGAGGCTGCTAAAAAAGAAAACGAATATTTAAGAAAAATACTTATGGATAATAATATTGCTTTCTAACCATAAAACAAGATAGAAAAACCCTTGCAGAATAATCTGTAAGGGTTTTTTAGCAGTTTCCCGTATAAACATAATCAAGATATTCTCTTGCCACATCGGCCAGTCGGTACACAAGTGCAACATCCGTGGGCGTTTTGTCACGCATGCGAAATCGCGGGAAGAAGCGTGAGATGTGTAAAGGAATGCTTCTGCCGATTTCGTTGCCATCGGAGTCTTTTAGTGAGCGAATCCACGAACTGATTTCACGCATTTCTTCTTCGGAATCGTTTTCGCCCGGGATAATAAGAGTTGTAAGTTCGACATTACAGACCTTTACGGCTTCCTCGATGAAGTGTTTCGTCATTTCAAAATCTCCGCCGAGGGTCCGGTTGTAATAGTCGGCGGTAAAGCCTTTCAAATCGATATTCATAGCGTCAATATAAGGCGCGATTTCTTTTAAGACCGAAAGTTCGGCGGTGCCGTTTGTAACCAGAACATTCAAAAGGCCGGCTTTGTGGGAAAGTTTGGCGGTATCGCGAACAAATTCATAACCGATTAAAGGCTCGTTGTAAGTAAAAGCAATGCCTATATTGTCGCGTGCCTTCATCGAGAGTGCCAGTTCGACTAATTCTTCGGGAGTGATTTCTTTGGCCTGGTATTTCCGGTCCGCAACATCCGCACCCCAGGAAATATCGGAATTCTGGCAGAAAGGGCAGCGCAGATTACATCCGTAGCTTCCGACGGAAAGAATGTTTTTGCCCGGATAAAAACGTTTAAGCGGCTTTTTTTCAATAGGATCCAAAGCAAATCCGGTGATTTTGCCGTAGTTAGCCGCAATTACTTTGCCGTCTTTTAGGGTCCGTGCCATACAAAAGCCGAGCCCGCCTTCTTTAATTTCACAGTGTCTGAAACAGACTTCGCATCGTGCCATATTTTTCTCCTACAAAAATATTATCAAAACAAAGCGTGAATTTCCATCATTTGATTTGTTATTCGCGTGGAAAGGAATTATAATCTAATTATGAAAATTTCAAGCGAATTAAAATTAACAGGGGACGAATTCTTAGGAGGCTACAGTTGCGGTCTGACAATGCATAATTCCGCAACAATGAGTAAGTTTACTCTGACGGAAGGCAGTGAAGAATTTGAAGAAGGCATTGCGGCGTATGAAAACGGCGAAGGTCTTCTTTTAATTGTGAACAAAGCAAAAGACGGAGATGCTCTTCGCATAAAAACAACGATTACGAACAACTCCGACAAAGAAGTAACCATGGAGATGCTAACAAGCTTTTGCCTCTCCGAAATTAATGCAGACAGAGTACACAGACTTCAGTCGTTTTGGAGTTCGGAGGACTCAAAGACCGGCGAATTTGTCGGAATGCAGCTTTATCTTGCATCCACATGGCAGATGGAAATAATATGCAGAGAAGATGAAAGACTGACTGTCACGGGCGGAATCGGAGACAGAGATTTCGGACACTGGATGAAAACCCTTCAAATCGGAGAGACCTTCGAGGCGCCCGAGGCCGTGATTGCACGCGGAAAATCTTTGTATGATGTCTGTGATAAGCTCGTAAAAGCTCAGCACCCGGATATTTCCCCCGTTGATTCGGATATGGGAATTGTATTCAATGAATACTGCGCGACCTGGGGTGATCCGACATTTGAAAAGATAAAAAAAGTCGCGGACAAGATAGAAGGAAAAGGCATAAAATACCTGGTAATCGACTCAGGCTGGTACATAGAGCCCGGGGCTCACTGGTGGGACTACCTGGGAGACTGGGACGTAAACGAAAAACGTTTCCCCGGAGGACTCAAACCGACGTGCGATTACGTAAGATCCAAAGGAATGATTCCGGGACTCTGGTTTGAAATGGATGCAATCACATCGGAAAGCAAGCATTTTAACGACACAAAGCACATCCTTAAAAGAGACGGTATGCCCTTAATAGTCGGTGGCAGAAAATTCTGGGACATGGAAGACAAATGGGTTGTTTCTTTCCTTAAAAAGAAAGTGATTACCCTCCTAAAAGATTCAGGTTTCGGATATGTAAAAATCGATCATAACGAACCTTACGGCATCGGTTGTGACGGTGCGGAAAGTCTCGGTGAAGGATTAAGAAGAAAAATAGCTGCCACACAGAGATTTTTCGAGAAAATGAAAAAAGAAATTCCCGACCTTGTGATAGAAAACTGCTCTGCAGGCGGTCACAGACTCGAGCCTTCGATGATGAAGCTTTGCTCCATGGCAAGTTTTTCGGATGCGCATGAAACCACCGCAATTCCTTTAATTGCGGCAAATCTTCACAGAGTCATAAGACCCGAGCAGAGCCAGATCTGGGCAGTGCTTCGTGCGGCGGACAGCAAAGAAAGAATCGAATATTCACTTGCCGCAACGTTCTTTGGACGTATGTGTTTAAGCGGAGATATTTACGATTTAACCGACGAACAGTGGGCTGTAATCGATGAGGGAATTGCCTTTTACAAAGAGGCCGCCGACATCATAAAAAACGGCAAAACCATCGTGCACCGTGTGGAAAGCACTTCCTACAATAATCCCAAGGGGCAGCAGCTCTTAATCAGAAAATATGAAAACAAGAGACTGGCGATTTTGCATCGATTCGAGGATTCAAAGAAATGGATTCCCGAGTTTCCTAAGGGATGTAAAATACTGGCTGAATTCGGAAGCGGAGAAACCGACTTCAGCGCAAAAGCCTGGATTTATGAGATAAATGAGTAAAAGGATATAAAAAAACAGCATTTGATGTATGGGGAGTTTTTATGGGTGAACTGGGATTTTGTTTTTTATTGATTTTAATAGTGCTTCTTCCGCTTGTTCCGACGATAATTGCTTTGACTCAGTACAAGAAGAAAACACAAAAAGAATTCGAAAGAACGGATAAGGATAAACACCGTTATTATCCGGTTATTTTTTCAAAGTCGGCACGAGTGGCGATTTTCTTCGTGCTCATATCCATGTGCTTGTTTGTGCTTCCGAGTTTCCCGATAATTATGATTCATCTGCTTTTTCCGGAAATAAAACTCTGGATTGCGATTGCTGTAATCGAGTTTCTCGGTATTTTATGTATTTTCATTTATTACCGTTTTCTGGTATTTGACATTGATTTCGTAGAGCTTGATAAAAAGAATTTTGAAATCGTTCATAAAAACGGTAAAAGAGATCTTTATTCGCTTGCGACTTATGAAAGGTCCTATGAAAACACTTTTCACACGAAATATGCAAAGGGCATTACTCGAGGACTTATCTTTGATATCGCAGGTAAAAAGAAGGAAGTAAATCTTGATTTCCTCGGGGATGAAGGATTTGTGATATTTAACGGCGATCTGCAGGCGTTGTTAAAAAACGGCGAACTTCCTGTGGTTTCAGAAAAGACGATTGAAGAAAAACCCTCTGCAGAAAAAACTGATAAAAAAGAAGTCAGCCAGTCAGAAACGAAAGAAACAGATAATAATCTTTTAGGATATGATTTTTATATATTCATAAAGAATTCCACTAAGGCGGCAATTGACGCAGCGCTCAAAGAATACGATGAAATCTATACTTCGGACTCCGTGTTTAAATATGTTACGGGCGATGTTCCCGAGACTGCCTGGAATTACGCAGAGCTTATTTTGGCTAATAAAGTTGACGAAGATGCTCTGATATTTGAATACTTTAATATTCTTTTATGGTTAAAAGACAAATCAAAAATATTGTTTGCATTTGCCTTTCCGAATGATTATTTGCACGCGCCGATTTATGCGGTTTGCGATCTGAAAAATCCTATGGGCGATACCTGCCACGGTATTATGAACAAAAAGGAATTTAACTACAATGTTCCCGAAATGGCATTCGAGTGGGGCAAGGAACTGCCTGAAAAATACGATTATAATGCAATGCTTAAAGAAGAATTTGCATTTAAAAAGGAATGGTTTGATATAATTGTAAGGAATTCGATTTCTCAGACAGCCGGACAGGAAAAGGCTTCCTCATCAGAAGTCGAATGGCGTATGCGAATCACGGACTACGAATTTACGGTTAATTCTTACGAGGAATTCCAGGGAAGTCTCGATGAGGCATTAACGACTGTTGAGATGGGACATGAGGAATTTCTGATAGTCGAGCCTTCGATTCCGCAGAAAGGAATCACTTTTATGCAGGTTTGCGCAGAACGCAACTCCGATAAGATGCATATCGAAGCAGGATTAAATAAAAAAGACGAAAAGGGTTATCCTTTTATACTTTGTAAGGATGGCGTAACCGTCGGCGAATGTCTGGATTTTTTCTCTGATTTTTATGAGGGATGGAACGTGGATACAACAGGCTGGTACAAACTTCAGTCACCGGATTAATACAGGGGGTATTTTATGAACGAAAACATCGTAAAAAGAAACGAACTTTTGGCAGCAAAGGTCATCAAAGGCCTTGAGTCAAGAAACATGAGCGGATACTATGCCGAGAATAAGGAAGAAGCTTTAAAAATCGCACTTGGTCTGATACCTGAGGGCAGCAGCATCGGAATGGGTGGCGCAATGAGTGTGCATGAAATCGGCCTTTCCGATGCTTTAAAGAACGGCAATTACAATTTTATCGACAGGGATGCTTCTGATGATAAAAGAGGTGTAATGCTTGCAACATATGACGCGGATTTCTTCTTATCAAGCGTGAATGCAATAAGCGATGACGGTGTAATCATCAATATCGACGGCAATGCCAACAGAGTATCAGCCATCGCTCAGGGTCCGAAGAAAGTCCTTTTTATCGTAGGAATGAACAAGGTCTGCGGAGATGTTGACTCGGCACTTAAGCGCGCAAGAAATATCGCAGCGCCCACCAACGCGCAGAGATTCGGCCTTTCTACACCCTGTTCCAAGACAGGTTCCTGCTTTAACTGCAAATCACCGGACACCATCTGCTGTCAGTTCTTAATCACGAGATATTCACGTCATAAGGACAGAATCCACGTGATTTTGGTTAATGACAACCTGGGATTTTAATTTATACTGAGGGATATTTTATTTTAGATGAACGATACTGCTAGAATTATTCGACCTAAAAAGAATTCGTTTGACATTTTTGTAAAAACAGCAATTATTATTATCGCTGCAGTAAGCATTCTTGCTGCAATTAAATGTATTATTGTCGGACTTCAAAGAGATGAAGAATACGCTCTTTCGTTGTCTTACAGACTTATTAACGGAGATAAACTCTTAACGCAGGTCTGGGATCCGCACCAGACCTCTGCGTTTCTTTTATCATTGATCGAATGGATATTCATCAAGGTCACGGGCGGCACGACCTACCTTGTTTTATGGTGCAAAATCGCCGGCACTTTAATTCACGCCGCAATCGCTTTTTATCTGTACAGAACACTCAAATTCTTCGCGCCGAGAAACATCTCGATTTTACTCGGCCTGGTGTACTTTGGCATTCTTCCCAAAGACGGAATTATTCCCGAATTTTCGATAATGCTTGCGTGGTCAATTACGCTTATTATCATTGTTTTGGCCAAGATGAAATTTTTTGCCGGAAAATTGGCTTTAATCCCTGATGATAAAAGCCCCGAATATATAAAAAACAAACGCAAGATAATTATATTATGCGTATTTCTGGCACTTTTCTCATTCGGCATGATGCTTTCTTATCCGTCGACCGTTCTTGTAGTTCCTTTCATATACGCATTCCTAATAATTGACAGAAAAAAGAATCCAAAGGCGGTTTTAATTGTTTTTCCGTCTGTTTTAATCGGGCTTTCACTTGCATATCTCGGATATCTTTTTTCGTATATGACATTGAGCGAACTTATTACAAATATTTTTGATGCTCTTAAAGCCTGCGGCTCCCACAATTACAGGGATGAAGGCAAGGGAGTGATATTGTTAAAGAACATTGGAACATTAATGTTTTTTACATCGATTGCCGCTGTTTTTTCTTTTATCATCTGTTTTGTAACAAAGCTTTTTCTTGAGCATAAAACCAAGGCGAAAATCAAAATAGAGCCAGAGCATGTTATTATGATTGCAATCATCCTAGGTGCAATCGCGCAGATTTTCTTCTGTGCTTTCGGCATTTTCGAATATCTGTACAGTTACGAACTTTCGTATTTTTTCTGGATATTCGCGTTTAAGTTCGTAATCATGATAAGGCGAAGAAAAATCGCCTACAGCAAACTTCTTTTACGATTTTTAATCCTAAATATTTTAAGCTTCCTGGCGGTTATCGTGCTGACCAATCTGACGATTTTCACATCGATTCCGTACTGTATTTCAGGGCTTGTCGTATCGCTGCTTGCAATCTTTTTATATGCCGATAAAAAGAGCGTGAGATTAAGAAAACTTGCCGTGATAACAATACTGGCCGTTGCGCTTTCGAATAACTTCTTCAAAGGCTTTTCGTACTCTTCAAACGACGGTTACAACTGGAATGTTTTATGCGCCAACAAGCTGATTCACAGCGGTGCCGCCAAAGGAATTGTGACCGAATATATGACCGGATATATCAACGAGAAAGCTAAAGAGGACTGGGAAAATCTCATAAAAGACGGCGACAACGTCCTGGTCTGGGATTTCACATCGCTTTACTACCTTAACAAAGACGTAAATATCGCAAGTTACACGACGATTTCGACGCCCACTTATTACGTGGATTCGCTCAAAAAATACTGGTCGAACAATCCTGACAAATATCCCGATGTAATCGCAGTTTCAGTATGGTTTGGGGATGATTACAGGATGGAGGATTGCGACCATTTCCTTGACTGGATTGAGAACGAATTCGACGCCGACGAGGTGGTTGAAAAGGAGTATTACAGGTATTACATCCGCAGACGTTGATACAAATCATAAAAGAACTGATCCGGGAAAAGAAAATCTCGCTTTATGTTTGAGAAATAATAGAAAATATAGTAAGATAAATGTGTTGTTTTAAAACATCTTTTAGGGTGTTTTGAAAATTTAGATTTACGAGGGATTCAATGAAGTTTAAGAACCTTTGCAAACGCATTTTGCCTGTGGCTTTGGCTGCAGTAATGGCGCTTGCTTTGCCTGTAAATGTAAAGGCTGACGATCCGGTGGATTATGATGCGCTCGCCGAAGCAAGAAAATCACTTCCGATTCAGTCGAATGCCATAACAGACTGGCCGCAGGGACCTGAGGTTTCCGCCGAGGGTGCGATACTGATAGAAGCCAAGACCGGAGCAATTCTCTACGCCAAGAATATAGACGAGCGTCTTTATCCCGCGAGTACAACCAAGATTTTAACCTGTACTCTTGCAATGGAAAACTGTGACCTCGATGAGATGGTTACATTTTCTAAGGAAGCCATAAATTCCGTTCCCTGGGACGGCTCGAAAGTCGGAATGGACCCGGGCAACTCGATTACGATGGAACAGGCACTCGAAGCTATTCTGGTAGGAAGTGCGAACGAAGTATCAAACGGTGTTGCGGAGCATGTGGCAGGAAGCATGGACGAGTTCGTCAATATGATGAACAAGCGTGTTGAGGAACTCGGACTTGAAAATACGCATTTTGCCAACGCGAACGGTCTTTACGACGACAATCATTACACATCGGCATATGACCTTGCGATAATTGCAAAAGATTTCTTCAAATTCATACAACCTCTTTTGTTTACTTTCTTTTGCAATTTAATCTAAAAAAGGTCAAAAAGCAATAATTTTTTACAAAATTATCGCATCATGTCGCAGATTTCAGGGCCAATCACTCCGTTCTGGATAGTCGTCATCAACAAACGCTGTTCGATTTCGCCCGGCGGATCCTGTACACCCTTGAAAGGAACGGCATTTTCGGCACATTCCTGCAAAAGGCGCTCACCCAAAGCGGCATGCAAGGCGAGACTCGTGTCTATATACTTAAGATGCGTGGGTTCGTCGAGTATAAAATTGAGCGGAGCCTTGCCGTTCAGCACCCTTGCAGCCGGGACAAATTCTCCGTATTCATCTTCGACGCCCATGTTCGCGAGAATCGCTGTAGTCGATAGAAGCGGTTCTTGAAGTTCCGGAGCAGCAAGAGCATATTTCACGCCGGTCGCCGTCACCACAAAATCAGTTGTATAAATCAGCGAGGAAACGGTTTCATAGTCATGGCAATCGACAACATCCACGCCATTTTGCAGGAGCACCGCCGAAAAATCACCCGCAGGCATTTTTTCTAAAGCCTCGGATGCCGGAGTCGCAGAATCCGCTGAATTTGCAGTATTTTCAAGATTCGCTGCATTTTCTGCATTTTCGGACAGCACGGGCTGTTCAGACTGAGCACGCTTCAAATCCGTCACGACGGTAACGTTGCAGCCACGACGCACTCCCTGGAGCGCGATTCCGGAACCCACTTTGCCGCTGCCAAAAACGAGCAAACGCTTGCCTTCGAACGATTCGCCGTAGCCAAGTTTTTCGAGAGCCCGAAAATAGCCGTCGCCCGTGCCAAGCGATGTTTCAATCCGCTTGACAATGCCACTATCGGCAACATAGACAGGCTTTTTTGCATCATTATAATGCTGCACGCCCGAACGTGTGAGTTCCACAAAGCCAATTTTCGGGTGCAGCCCCGCAAAAGCCCCCGCACAATCGAGCACCAAATCGACAAATTCTCCGCGGGATTCCGCTTCGAGCATTTCCGCAGATG